>JAPLSN010000035.1 GCA_026398615.1 Spirochaetota bacterium
ACCGGGCGCTGCTCGAGCGCGGAGTGGGAGCCTTCCTCAGGACGGCTCCGTGATACAGGGTGGCCGGGGGCGGGCGGCGATTTTCGGCATAGCCCGCCTCTCGCTGGCCACCATGTCGATGCTGTCGCTCCTGGGGTGCAGAAGCATGGGCGCGACCAAATCGCCCGGGTACGGTTCGTCGCCCGGGGGATTCCGTATCGTCAGGCTTGACGGTCGCGAGAGCGGCCCGACCTTGCTCATCGTCGCCGGCATCCATGGCGACGAGAGTTCCGGACCGGAGGCGGCCGAATTCCTGGCCGCCGGAAGGCCGCCCGCTCGAGGCACGCTTGTCATCGTGCCCGCCGCCTGTCTCGAGGCCCTGGCAGTCGGCCAGCGCTGGGCTCCAGGCTGGTCCGACCTGAACAGGGCGTTCATTGCGTCCGGTCCGCATGAGACTCAGGACAGGACGGCCGCCAGGGCCGCCGAAATCCTTGCGTTCATCGAGGCCGAGCGTCCCGACCTGCTGCTTGACCTTCACGAAAGCGACAGGAACTGGAGCGAGGGCGATGCCCCCGCGCTAGTGGTACCGCTATCGACGGCGGCAAACGAGCTTGCACTGGCGCTGCTTGAGTCGCCCGCGCTTGCGGGATTTTCTTTCACCGGACCTCCGCCTGCAGGGAGTCTCGTCGCAGCGGTCGATGGGCGGCTTGCCATACCGGCACTGCTCGTCGAGGTTCCCGACGCGCTGGACGAGGCCGACAGGGTTGCCGTCTTCCTGGCGCTCGTCGAAACGGCTATGGATATTCTGGGCATGGGCGCCAGAACCGAAGTCCCGCAGGATGTGTCTGCCGCGCGTCAATCCAGCCGGCCATGAACGCATCCACCCTTGCCGGTTTCATGGCGTTCGCCGTAGCGCTACTCTTCCTGGTCGCCGAGCGCATCGCCGTCAGGCAGGCTCGCAGTCGCTTCAAGCTCGTGGTTCACGTCAACGGGACTAGGGGCAAGTCGACGGTCACCCGCATGATCCATGCCCTGTTACGCGAGGCTGGGTACATGGCCTGGGGCAAGACCACGGGTACCGAGCCGAGGCTCCTCCTGCCCGACGGACGGGAACGCCTCATCCGTCGCTGGGGGCCTGCCAATGTGCGCGAACAGCGTACCATGCTGTTCAGGGCGGCTGTTTCCAGGGCAGACGCGCTGGTATTCGAATGCAATGCAGTGAGGCCGGAACTACAACTGGTGTCCGCCAGTTATCTGGACGCCAATCTGCTCGTTCTTACCAACGCCCGGCTTGACCACCGGCTGGAACAAGGCTCGGCCCTTGATGCGGCCGAGGGTTTCGCCGCGACGATACCGCCGGGAGGCACCGTCATTTCGTCCGATCCCGTACACCGCCTCCTTTGGGAACAGGCCGCCGCCAAAGCGGGCGCTCGCTTCATATTCATCGATCCGATCGAGGGCGAAGGCCTCGGCGACATGCCGGAAAACAGTGCCTGCGCTCTTGCCGTCGCCGATTGGCTCGAGCTTCCTCGCGATAGGGCCGCGAAGGCGCTGTCCGGATACAGCGAGGATCCCGGAGCGTTTCTTGAATTGTCATGGTCGGATTCTCCGGGATGCAGGACGTTATTCATGGATGCGTCTGCCGCCAATGAGCCGGAATCGACCGACCGCCTGGCGCGGCTCGCCTATTCACGCGCGGAAGCGGCGGGCTCAATCAGTACTCAGCGCCTGCTGGTCATCGCATCCAGGGCCGACAGACCCGACCGCTCGATACTGTTCGCCGAATACGCGACAGGAGCATGCGTTCCCGGCGGCCTGTACGACGAGGCTATCTTCCTCGGCCCCGTGCCGCTGGCAGCCCGCCGTCGACTCAAGCGCTCGGGCATACGCTACAGCGTCATAAGGAAGCCCGCGGAACTGGACAGGGCGCCCGGGGCCACAGCTGTGCAAGATGCAATTGACGTATCGAAGGAGGGGCGATCGCGTATCATCGTGGCGGCCGGAAACCGCGGAGGCCATGGCAAGCTCCTCCACGACTGGGCCCTGGCCAAGGCCGGCCACGTATCCACTTCTATTTCCGGCCAGGCCCGGGGAGAGGCGAGATGACTCCAGAGGCCTACTTGATAGTCGGCGTCGTCATTGGCCTGCTCCTGACCGAGCTTACCGGTATATCTCCGGGCGGTTTGATAGTCCCTGGGTACACGGCGATGTTTCTCGATAAACCCGAGCGACTTGCGCTTACCGCCGGCATCGCTCTCGTCACCGTGCCTCTCGTACGCCTCGCAGGGAAATACCTGCTCCTGTACGGTCGCCGGCGCTTCGCGCTTTTTCTCCTGACAGGCTTCGCCGTCAGGGCGCTCGCCGAGGCCCTGGTCCCATCGCTGTTCCCCTCCCTCGGCGGCATCGAAGCGATAGGCTGGCTCATCCCCGGCATCATAGCCTCCGATGTCGATAAACAGGGCCCGGTTCGGACCTTCCTGGCCCTTGCGGCCGTCGCCGCGATGGTCGGCATGGTCGCGATGGTCGTCCCATGACGCCGATGAAGACGGGCAAGGCTTTCTTCGCTCTCTGCCTCTTCATCGCAGTATGGGCTATGGTCGTGTTCAATTGCGGACGGTTGCTTCCACCCGACCTCGCTTCCATCGAGGCGGCGAGGATGCAGGAAGCGGCCATGGCAGCCGTTCGGTCGGAACGTCTCGAGCGCGGCATCCCCATCGATACGACGAACGACGTAAACGGGACAGGGCTCATAGGGGCCGCTCTATCGGGGCTGACGAGCACCGACGGAAGCTTGCCCGCCAAACGGAGCGCGGCGACGCCAGACGCCGCTGCCCTCCTCGTGCGCTTGCTGAGAGAGGCGGGAACCCATCCTGGATCGCGGGTCGCTATCAACGCGTCGGGATCCTTCCCCGGCTTCGCCCTGGCCGCGGTCGCCGCGTGCGGCGCCCTGTCCCTGGATGCCGACATCGTCCTATCCATAGGATCGTCGAGCTGGGGAGCGAACCTGGAAGCGTTTACCGTGGTGGACATGGTGGACGCGGCGATTGACCGAGGAGCATTCCCGCCCGAGTACGCCGATTCGCTGGTCGCTGTCACTCCCGGCGGGTCAGACGACCGAGGGCTTGACCTGGACCCAGTCGCCCTCGAAGCCGCACTGGCGCGAGCAAGCGCGCGAGGAATCAGGGTGATCAGGCCAGCCTCCCTCGACAAGGCGGTGGCCTTGCGCATGGCCGTCTATAGTGCTGGGGGCGAACCTGACCTGCTTCTGACGATAGGCGGCAATTACGCGTCGACCGGCGCCAATCCGGAGCTGGCCCTCCTCTCGGGGCTTATAGCGCCCTCTCAGAAGCTACCGCGCGGCGCCAACGGCCTCGTACAGGAATTCATTGCGGCGGGTAAGCCGGTAATACAGGTGCTGAACATACGGGAACTATGCGCCCGATACGGCATGCCCTTCGACCCGCGGCCCCTGCAGCCTATCGGCCGTGCGCCTGTCTACCATGAGGCAAAGCCGCCGGCGGCGCTCGTGATGATTCCGCCGCTGGCCGCCCTGGCCCTGTACGCCGCGTTCAGGAAGAAGAACGCGGCGCGATCATGACCACATCCTCTGTTCCCTGTCGAAAGGCTTACCTGGCTCGGTAGGCCCGACCATTCCCCAGTACTCCGGATCCTCGCCAGAGCGCCATCGCCTCGTTCCGGGTTTTCATCCTGAAGTACCTCCTCGAGCCGGGCGGGTCCCGGCGCCAGCCGTCCCACACCGACTCAAGGTCCTCGGCAACCGGAAAGGACGCGGGGTACGGGCGGAATGAAAGCCCGGGGGAAGCGGAGTATACTTGCACGTATGAAAGTGCCGATTCGCCTGGTCCTGGTTTTTCTCGGCGCCGCCTGCGTTTCCTGCGGCTCCGGCGAGTTCACCCGCTCCGACATCCCCTCCGTGCCGCCCTTCGGAGGGCCGGCGGTCGTGAGCGGCGTCACGTTGGCTCCGGCATCGTGGGGCTACATGCTCCAGGAGGATGCGGTGGCAGCGCTCGACGTTTCCACGTTCGCGGCGGTCGTCGTGGACTATTCAAAGGACGGCACCGAAACCGGGCGGTACACGCAGGCAGAAGTCACAACCATGAAAACCGGAGGCAGGAAAGTCCTGGCCTACCTGTCCATCGGCGAAGCGGAAAGCTATCGTTCCTACTTCGACCCGTCCTGGCTCGGCTCCGATCCGCCGGAGTGGCTGGGGAGGGAGAATCCCGACTGGGAAGGGAACTACAAGGTCCTCTACTGGTCGGCCGACTGGCAGGACATCGTGTTCGCGTACCTCGACAAGCTGACGGAAGCCGGCTTCGACGGGGTGTACCTCGACATCGTCGACGCCTTCTGGCACTGGTCCGATCCCGACAACGGGGAGGGGCTCGTCCTTTCCGAGGAATTGACCGCCGAACGCATGATCTCCTTCATCGCCAGGATCGCGGCGCATGCCCGTGTCGACGATACGGACTTCCTCGTGGTGCCGCAGAACGCCGAAGGGATCCTGGATTTCGACGCCTCGGACTGCTATCTGGATTCCATCGACGGCATCGGGATCGAGGACCTGTTCTATATGGAGCGGACCGCCACTTCCGTGGCCTGGCGCGAGGAACGGCTTCCCTTCCTCGATGAACTGAAAGCCGCCGGCAAGGCCGTCCTCGCGGTCGACTACGTCTGGACCGGCTCGAAGGATTCGACCGTGGACGCCTTCACAGCCCTGTGCGGGGGGAAGGGTTATATCCCCTATGCCGCCGCCAAGGACCGCGATCTGGACGAACTGGTTACCTTCTCCGGGCAAGGAGTTCCGTAAGATCCCCAATCCCTGACCCCCTAATCCCCTCAAGCTCCATCCGGCTCCTCCGATAATCGAAGAGAAGGCGGGTCTTTCCCGGCGGGGTTTTCCATGCACCGTTCCCGCGGCGACCCGTCCCACGGGGGACGCACATGAACGATACCTGGTTTACGGAGCTCCTGGATCTCGTCCTGACGGAAACGAGGGAGCTCGACACCATCACGGCCGAACGCAAGCGCTTTGCTCTCGCGGTCCAGACCCGCGACTGGAACAGGCTCGAAGCGTGCATAGAATCCCTCCAGGACGTGACCGAGAAGCTGTCTTCCACCGAACGGAGGCGGGCCGAACTCTGGAACCGGCTCAGGATCGCGTCCGCCCTTCCCGCGGATTCAGGCATCGTCCGGGTCCTTTTCGCGGTGCCGGAACCGTTCCGCAGCATACTCCATGACGCGATCAGGCAAATGAAGGTCTCGGCGATACGCGCGCGGATCGAGGGCGAAGCCGTGACCGAGTATGTCTCTTCCACGGCATCCACGATCAAGGGCGTGGTGGAGGGGCTCTACCCGGAACGGAAGGGTCGGATCTACGGCCGTTCGGGCCGTGCCGTCGCGGGCGCCGGGACGCCGCTCGTCCTGGATACCGCGCTGTGACGCGGCGCGCGCTCGCGCCGGAAGGATACGGAAGATGAATTCCACGTTCATGGGGATCGAGATAGGCAAGCGCGGCATCATGGCGCATAACCAGGCTTTGCTGACCACGGGCCACAATCTCACCAACGCGTCGACGGAAGGCTATTCGCGCCAGCGCGTCGAATTCGGCGCCTTCGAGCCGCTCTACGCCCCCGAACTCAACCGGGAGGAGACGCCCGGGCAGATCGGCCAGGGCGTGATCGCCACGCGCATCGAGCGGGTCCGGGACATGCTGCTCGAGGGCAGGATCGTCGCCCAGGACGGCACCCTCGGCTACTGGAACACCGCGGACAAGTACATGAGCCTCGTGGAGCAGGTCTACGACGAACCCACGGAAGTTTCCGTCCGGAGCCAGATGGATCGTTTCTGGGACTCGTGGCAGGAATTGTCCCTCCATCCCTCCGAGCTGCCCGCCCGCCGGGCCGTCGTCGAACGCGGCCAGGGCTTCATCGATTCGGTGCACGAACGCTTCCGGAGGCTCGAGGGCATCCGCGACATGGCCGACCAGGACATCCGCGTGATCGTGAAGCAGGTGAACAGCCTGTCGATCCAGATCGCCGGGCTCAACGAGGAGATCGTCAAGGTCAGGGCCGTCGGGGACAATCCCAACGACCTCCTCGACCGCCGCGACCTTCTCGTGGAGAAACTGGCGGAACTCGTGCCGGTGACGACCGACGGCCGCGACAAGGACGAGTTCATGATCCACGTCAACGGCCAGGTGCTCGTGCAGGGCCGCATCGCGCGGACCTTCAACCTGACATCCGGGCCGGAGAACGACGGCTACGGCGATGCCCGCTGGGCCGATACCGGCTCGACCATGCATTTCGAGGGCGGCACGCTCGGCGCCCTCTTCGAAATGCGCGACGTCGTCGTGCGCGGCGAGATCCAGAGCCTCGACACGATGACCATGACCTTCACGGACCTCGTGAACGAAGTCCATTCATCCGCGTACGGGCTCAACGGCAAGACCGGCACGGCCTTTTTCGCCGAGTACCCCATGGTCAACAACGTCGTCGGCAACTACGACCGGAACGGCGACGGGGCTTTCGACTCCACGTACCTCTACCGGATGACCGGTGCGAACAGACTGTCGCCGCAGGAGCAGGTCGGGCTCGAGGGGACGATCACGCTCTCCGGCCGCGACGGCGACGTGCAGGTCTCGTACCGCCCGACCGACACGATCGGGCAGATCGTGGACCGCATCAACAATTCCGGTGCCGAAGTGACCGCGCGCCTGGACAGGAACTACAGGCTCGAACTCCGCGCCGCGCCCTCGGGCGACAAGGTCAATCCCGATTTCGTCATCCGGCACGTCGAGGATTCCGGCGAATTCCTCTCAGGCTATTCGGGCATGCTCGCCGGGTCCGGCCCGGCTGCCGCGTACGACTGGGCGGTTCCCGACGCCGCGCTCGGCCTGCGGGCAGGCGCCGTCGACTGGGCGGTGGCGCCGCTTTCGCACCCTGCCGGCTGGATCGAGGTGAGCCTCGACGTGAAGCGGGATCTCTCGAGCGTGGCGGCGGGCTTCGGGGACAACGGCAATCCCGCCGCTCCCGGAGACGGCCGCGCCGCCCTCGAGATAGCCGCGTTGCGCGACCGGAACGTCATGGTGGGCGCGCTCAAGACCTTCGACGATTTCTTCGCGGACTCGGTGGCCCGTGTAGGGCTCATGGGGGAACGCGCGGGCATGAACGCGGAAACGCAGTCGAGGATCGTCAAGAACCTCACCGACATGCGCGAATCGCTCTCTGGCGTCAACATGGACGAGGAACTCTCGAACATGATCAAGTTCCAGCACGGATACGCGGCCGCGGCGAAGTTCATCACCGTGTTCGACAGCATGCTCGACACGATCATCAACCGGATGGGGGTCTGACCTGAATGAAACGCGTTAGCACGGACATGTCCAACAACGACACGCAGTATTGGCTCCGCCGCAAGGAAGTCGCGATGGCCGACATCGAGACGAAGATAGCCAGGCAGACGCGCATACCGGAACTCCGCTCGGACCCGCTCGCCGCCGCCCATGCCGTGAAGTACGAATCCTTTGCCGCGCGCCTTGCGCGTTTCGAGAAGAACGCCGTCTTCGCGCAGGACGTCTCCGCCGTGGCCGAGGGGTATTCTCGTCAGGCGCAGGACGTGATGCAGCGCCTCCGCGAGATCGCGGTGCAGGGTGCGAACGGCGTCTACACGAAGGAAGATTCGTCGTACATGGCTGCCGAGGTCAACGAACTCCTCAAGGAGCTCGTGTCCATCGCCAATTCCCGCGGTCCCGACGGACGGTTCATGTTCGCGGGGGACAAGGTCACGACCGAACCGTTCAGGGCCCTGCGCGGGTTCGCGGGCGGCACCGGCGAGGAACAGGTCATCGGCGTCGAGTACCTCGGGTCGACGAACGCCGTCCAGGCCGAGATCACCCAGGACGCGTACGTCCCCCTCGGGGTTCCCGGCAACCAGGTTTTCTGGGGTGAACAGAGCGCCGTCTTCTCGACCTTCGACGCGTCCGGCTACCGGGTGCTCGCGCCCTCCGCGATACGGATAGACGGCCACGAGATCGAACTGAAGCCCGGCGATACCCTGCACGCGGTCATCGCGAAGATCAACGCGTCCGGAGCGCCGGTCAAGGCTTCGGTCGACCCCGAACGCAATTCCCTGGTGATCGAAACCACGACGCCCCACGAGCTGTGGCTCGAGGAAGGGAAGGGCGGCAGGGTGTTCACGGACCTGGGCGTGCTCCGCGATCCCGCCGCGCCTCCGCCCGCCAACCTGGCGCCGACCGCCCGGGTTGCAGGCGGTTCCATGTTCGACGCGGTGATCTCGCTGCGAGACGCGCTGTACCGGGGCGACAACATCGAGGTCGGAGGCCGCGTCATGGCCTCCGTGGACGCCGCGATGGACAACCTCAACCTGAGGGTTGCGGAGTTCGGCGCCCGCAGCGAACGCCTTGAACAGACGCGGGCGCGCCTCAACAAGGAGATTCCCGACGTCGTGAAACTCCAGGCGGAAGCGGCCGACCTCGACATGGCCCAGGCGATCATGGACCTGCGGATGGCCGAATACGCGAAGAATGCCGCGCTCGGCACGGCGGGGCGCGTGCTCCCCGTGACGCTCCTTGACTTCCTGCGCTGAAAAAGGCAGATTGGACGCAAACATGAAGATACAGACCAAGGCCTACGGCGAAATCGAGCTCGACGAGCGCCAGAGAATCGAATTCCCGCACGGTCTCCTCGGCTTCGAGAAATTCAAGAGTTATGCGCTCCTCGACGCCCCGCAGAAACCCTTCCTGTACCTGCAGTCGCTGGACCTGGCCGAGCTCGCGTTCGTCCTCATCGACCCGTTCCTGTTCCGCTCCGACTACACCCTCGACATCGCCGACCGCGACCTGGCGGAGATCGGGCTCGCGAGCCCCGAGAACGCGATCGTCCTCTCCATCGTGACCGTGCCGGCGGACGGTTCCACGGTGACCGCGAACCTCATGGGCCCGCTCGTGCTCAACAAGGCCAACCGGCTCGGGGTCCAGGCGGTGCTCGGGGATCCCCGCTGGCAGGTCAAGCATGATATAATGGCGGAGCTGGCGAAGGCCGGGGCGTAGAATGCTCATACTCACCCGGAAAGTCGGAGAGAAGATCATCGTGAACGACGACGTCGTGGTGACTCTGCTCGAGATCCACGGGGATCAGGCGAAAATCGGCGTCGACGCCCCCAGGAATGTGAAGGTCTACAGGCAGGAAATCTTCAATTCCATCCAGGAAGAGAACAGGCGCGCCGCCGGCTCGGTCATGCAGTTGCCGCTCATCGATATTCCCGACCGGCCCGCACGCTGAAGTCCGGGACGCAAGCTCACGGGCCGGTCTTGCCTTTCGGCTTTTTCGCCTTCGGTGCGGACCTGCCGTCCGTCGCTTTCGTTTCGGACCCGTCCGGAGACGATGCTTCGATGGAGGGCGAAAGTATCCGCCCGAGCTGGTCGAAGCGGTAGCCGCTTTCGCGCTCGGCTTCGTAAAGCATCCCGAGGAATTTTTCCGCCTTCGCAATGCCGCCTGCCGCATCGACGCGCTTTACAGGCGGTCCGGCCGATACGGCTTCCCGGGCGGGCGAAGCGTCGAGCGCCACCGCGAGGGCGGCGTAAAATGCGAGAGTCTCGAAGCGTTCCTTGTTGAACCATACCGCGCCGTCGAATACGTTCACGCCGAGCGCGTCCCGCATCTCGGCGGCGTCCGCGCATCCGTCGTAGAAGGGGCCGGGTTCTCCCGAACCGGCGCCCGATCTTGCCAGCACGGCTTTTTCCGCGACGACGATCTTCCAGGCCACGTCGCCGGGGACGCCCGTTTCCTGGAGGGTCTCGCGGAGCTTTCGGTCGAGGCACCAGTGGTCCACGAGCGCGCGCGCGTCCTCACCCCCGGCGGCCGGGTCGATCGCCCGGCGCATCCACGACATGATGACGTACACCGCCGCGAATTCAGGGGACCAGGCGAGTTCCCTGAAGCCCGAGGCCAGGAACGAGGACCCACGCTCCCTTTCGAGGGCGGCGCAGGAGTCGAAGATGCCGAAGAGCGTCGAAAAGGATTCGGCGAGGGCGGTTGCTGCCCGTTCGCCCGTTTCCCCGTCCGTGACGGCGGTTTTCGCGGCGCCGCGCTTCGGGGACGGCGCCCCGGCATCCGCCATTTCCGGGGTCGTGCGCTCAGCCGCGGTTTCCCGCTCGAACGCGGCATAGTACGAAGTGCCCTTCAGGAAGACCCTGGCGGTCAGGAATAGTTCCGAGGCGGCGGGTGCGAGTCCTGCGAGGAAGGATTTGCGGACCGAGCCGACATCGGTGCCCGGCGCGGTCGGGGTCAGCGCGTCGATGGCGACTGATCGCACGGCACGGAAGAATTCCGGGGACGCGAGCTTCCTGAAGGACGCGTAGAGATCCTTCAGGAAGACATCCTGCATGGCGGCGTCCACGTCCCGCACCCCCGCTCCGTTCAGCAGGTCGCACAACGCGCCGTACTGGCCAAGCGGACCGTCGGGAATCTCGACGATGTCGAGGAAGACCTGGCACTGGTAGCCGTCGAGGTTGACGAACATGCCTTTTCCCAGGATATCCGCCGAGCGCCTGAGGAACCAGAGGCCCGAGCGCTGTTCGCGCATGAGGAGGAAGCGGTCGCGGGACGGCGATAGCCCGAACGCGCTCCCGACCGTCTTCCGCTCCAGCCGCTTGCCTCCGTCGGGAAGCTTTTCGGCGTAGGCGGCTGAATCCCTGATCCAGCCCGATGCCCTTGCGAAGGCGTTGTTGTAGAGCACCAGCGCACGCTCATTGCCCCGACCGTTGGAGTAGGCGAAGACGTTTTCGTTGACTTTCCCGTGCTCTCCATAAAGATCGTAGAGGAGGAATTCCTCCACCCCGGAGAAAAGGTGCCTCCGCTTCATGAGCGGGAAGATCTCGCGCTCGTGCCTGGAGACGAGCTCCTCGTTCGGCCGCTCGTCGTAGTACGCCTTCCGGTACTCCATGCCGTACTTTTCGGTATAGCCCTCGATCTGGCCGTGTCCGAACATCGGGAGGCCGGGCATGGTGACCATCATCGTGCACACGCCGAAGTACTTGTCGCCGGAGCCGAACTGCGCTATGGCGGTTTCCTCGTCCGGGTTGTTCATGAAGTTGACGAAGCGCTTGAGGATGTCCTTGTCGAATTCCTGGGTGTTCCTGACGGTCGAACGGTACTTGTCGTTCTCCTCGCGCTTGAGCATGTTCATGAAAGCTGAATTGTAGACGCGGTGCATCCCGAGGGTCCTGACGAAATAGCCCTCGAGCATCCAGAATGCCTCGGCGAGGAGGAGCGTGTCCGGGGCTTCGGCCGCGCACCTGTCCACCACTTCTCGCCAGAATTCCACGGGAATGCGCGCGTCGAACTCTTCCCGCGTGAGCGCGTGCTCGGACCGGCTCGGAACGTCGCCGCCGTGGCCCGGTTCGGGGTACCAGAGCCGGCGGATGTGGCGCTTGGCCAGCACCATCGCGGCGTCGAAGCGGATGACGGGGAAGTTGTGCGCCACGTGGAGGATCTGCCTGATGACTTCCTCCCGCGCCGCGGGATTGAGGAAGTCGATCTGGGCGGTATCGTTCCAGGGCATGCTCGTCCCGTCGTTCCCGTGGTAGATGTACTTCGTGTCGCCGGATCTGAAATCGACGCGCTTGAAGACGACGGCGGCATCGTTCCTGGAATAGTAATGATCCTCGAGCCAGATGCCGACGTTCGGGTCGCCCGAGATGTTATCCCCGTTGTAGGTATAGCCCGGGAAGGGGAGGGACGGGAGCGACACGAAGAGATCGGGCCGGTTCCTGATCCAGTCCGAGTCGATGCCCGTGTGGTTCGGCACCATGTCCGACGCCAGCTTGATCCCGCGCCACGCGCAGCGTTCGCGCAGGTTCTCGAGGGCGGACCAGCCGCCGAGCTCGCCTGATATCTCGTAGTTGAAGAGCGAGTATGCCGAGGACGCGGCTTCGGGATTGCCGCACACGTGCTTGATCCGCGCGCTGGCAGCGCTCCGCTCCCAGAGGCCGATGAGCCACAGCGAATTGAATCCGCTCGAGGCGAGCCTGTCCAGCTCCTCGTCGGGGATCTGGTCCAGCCGGGTGATGGGAAAGCCGTAGGCGGCGGAAAGCTGGGAAAGCCAGACGAGGGAGGTCTTGGCCAGCATCACCACCTTCGGCATCCAGTCCTTGTCGGGGGTGAAGCGTTCGTATTCGTGCTCCAAGCCCTCGTAGGCCAGGACGCGCGCGGGACCAGGCCCCGGGAAGTAGGGCTTCTCCTCTTCCCTGATGAAGTCGAGCCCGGCGAGGAGGCGCCTGAGCCAAGAGCCGAGGACGAGCCCCCAGCGGGTGCGGATGTATTCGAGCTGGCCCGGAAGCGAGAACGGCGCGGCCACCGCGGGGGACCTGAGCATGTCCACGAGGCTCTGGTCGTCGGGGCCGAATTTCGGCATGCCGGCGAAAAATCCCTCGAGCGAGAGCATGGCTTCGGCGTAGGTTTTCCCGTTCCCGAGCGACGTATCGTCGAACAGGGTCCGGTAGGGTTCGAAGGCGGGATTCTCGTTGGCCAGGCGAAGGAGGAAAAGTTCCTCGAGGGCGAGGGCCTTGTTCGGCACTCCGTTCGTCGATCCTGAAAGCCAGGCGCCCGCGGATGTCGTGTTCTTCCAGACGCTGGCCGGGGGAAAGCGTTCCGTGAAATCCAGGAGGAGCTTGTCGAGCGCATGGATGCCGATGGAGGCGCCGACCGTGGCCAGAGCCTTCGTGAATGCGTCGGGACCGGCTTTTTCACGGTAGAGCGAGCAGACATAGTGGAGGATTTCGTCGATGAGGGCCATGGCGTTGAGCCTGCCGGCCTTTATCGTCCGGTCGGGATGCACGGCGGCGCCGAGGCTTTCGTTCATTTTCTGCGCCAGTACCCGGACAGCGTAGAAATTGGGCATGACGACGTTGCCGGTGCTGGAAAAAAGGGTATCCTCGATCGCGAAACGCTCTCGCGCCTCGCGCGCCACGTGGAATTCCATCCATTCCCTGCCTGGCCGTGGCGACGGGATGCCCGTTCCTTCCATTGAAACGAGTCGCATGACCAGGATTCGCTGTTCGTCGGACATGGCATCCCCCCCTTGCTCTCTCCATTGATGATATCCTATCGGTATCGGGGATACAAGCAATCCGGGCAACGTCCCGCGCTCGAGGCCCCTGCCGGCTTGCCGCTGAAGGGGAAACATTCGCATCGAAGCCCCTCATCGGGTCTTAACGAAGTCCATTCCATGCATTATAATCCTGACACCGGAGGTCAAAGTGTCGGTTCCCGTCGAACATGAAAAAAGGAAAAAGGAGATTCTCGAACATGCCCTCGATGTGTTCATCGACGAGGGGTACGAGGACACGACCTTCAGGAAGATCGCGGAGCGTTGCGGCATCACGCGCACCATCCTGTATCTCTACTTCAAGAATAAGCGTGAAATTTTCATATACAGCATCAAGCAGTTCATGGAAACCCTGGAACGCGAAATCCGCTCCATCGTTGCGGGGCCTTCCGATGGGATACCGGCCAGGCTCCTCCAGACCGTCGCGCTCATCCTGGAAAGTTCCGTCGACCAGCGGCGCCTGCTCATCATCATCTTCGACTACCTCAACCACATCCGGAAATCCGGGGGTGACCCGGACGAACGCGTCCGCAGGCGAACCATCCGCATGCGGCACATCCTGGCGTCCATGGTGATAGAAGGCATCAGGGCCGGGGAGCTGGCCGACGTGCCGGTGAAGGAAACCGTGGATATCCTGTATGCATTGATTGAAGCCTCCGTGTTCAGGCTCGTGGTACTGGGCAGGACCGACACGCGGGAACTCTCAAAAGCCGCGAGCCTCTTCCTGGACCGGATCACGAAGCGCTAGCTGGCGCCCGGCAAGCGTCGGGCTGGTCTTCGGCTTGTCGGGATCAACGCCGACCCCGCAGTTCCGGCAGGTGGTGCCAGTACTTCTTCGGCACGTGGGAAGACTGCAGTCACCCATGTCATCATGCTACTATACAGGCGTATGGTATGCAAGGTCGGAATGTCCGGTCGGGTGAAGTCCGCACACGATGCGCCATATGGGGCCCCATGATCTCGAGGCTTGTCGGCACGGTCCGATATTCGTCGCGTTGTCATGGCGATCGAAGTCCCGGACGATTATATTGAAGGTATGCCGATACGGAGGATCCTGACCTTCGCCGTGCTCCTGTTCGCCGCGGCGCATGTCTTTGCCGCGGATGCCCTGAGCCCCGACGAGATCGCGTGGCTCGAATCCCGTCGGGAGATAACCTTCGCCGGCACCGTATCCTATCCCCCGTTCGAGTTCATACACCCGAGGAGCGGCGAATTCACCGGCATCACGATCGAGCTCATCCGCTGGATGGGGACCGAGCTGGGATTCACGCCGGTATTCAAGCTGATGAACTTCAAGAACGCCCAGGACGCAGTCTCCAGGGGCTCCGCGGACGCGATCACGGGCTTGTTCGACAGCCCCGAGCGGCGGGAACGCTACGAATTCACGCGGCCCATCTTCACGATCCCGGCGGTCATCTTCGTCCGCGCCGACAGGCCCGACATCAGCGAGGCTGCCGACCTGGGCGGCAAGCGCGTGGGCGTCATGTCCGGGGATTACGCGGTCGAATATTTCGACGAGCGCGATATCTCCGCGGAAATCGTCGAGTCCGAGGGCATCGACGGAGCACTCGGCTTGCTCATCCGGGGCGATGTGGACGCCGCGATCGGCGACGAACAGGTTGCCATGTACTGGCTCTACACGACCGGGAACGTCCGTTCGGTCAAGCGGGTCGGCCCCCCGCTCTATTCCGGGAGCTTCAGCCTGGCGTCGAGGAAAGGCAACGAGATCGTGCGGGACATCCTGGAAAAGGGGATACGCCGCGCCGAACGGACAGGCGTGCTCGACCGCATCACGGGAAAGTACCTGGGAACCGCCTCCGGCACCGAGGAACGCGACGGCCTCGGCTCCACGACGGAACTGGCCATCATCGTCGGTATCTTCGCCCTCGCGGCGGGAGCCGCCGTATTCGGAGTGTTCAGGTTCAGGAAGCTCGCGAAGGATCGCGCCCGGGCCCTCAAGACGGCAACCGAACAGCTGGCGCGGGACAACACCGAGAAAAAGCGGCTCGAACGGGACCATGTCCAGCTCGAGGAACGGATGGTCGAAGCGCAGAAAGCCGAAAGCCTCGTCCGCCTTGCGGGGGGCGTTGCCCATGATTTCAACAACCTCCTGACCGCCATCGTCGGCGAGATCGATCTGGCATTGTCCGACCTGCCCGAGGATTCGACGGCGCGGGATTCCCTGCGCACCGCGGTGAGCATCGCGCAGCAAGCCGGCGACCTGGCCAGGCGCATGCTCGACTATTCCGGAAGGGGCCGTTTCGTCGTGACCGAGCTGGACGCCGCCGCAATCGTCCGCGAGATGGTGGGAATGCTGGAAGCGAGCGCGGGCAAGAAAACGGCGATCGTCGTCGAAGCCGGGGAAGGGCTTCCGCGCATCCGGGCGGACGTGATCCAGTTCAAGCAGGTCGTCATGAACCTCGTCATCAACGCCGCCGAGGTCATGGTCGGCAGGAAGGGCGTCGTCCGGGTGCGCGTCTACCTCGGGACCTACGGCCCCGCCGAACTTTCAGCCTCGCGGACCGGCTTCGTGCTCGAGGAAGGCGATTATGTCACCGTGGAAGTGGCGGACCAGGGACCCGGGATCGAACCGGAAACCCTTGCCCGCATCTTCGACCCCTTCTTCACGACCAAGCGGACCGGCCGCGGCCTCGGGCTGGCCGCAGTCGTCGGCATCATGCGGAGCCACAGCGGCGCCATCCTCGTGGACAGCATCCATGGCAAGGGCACGACCTTCCGCGTCCTCTTTCCGTCCGCGACCGGGCTGGACGCGGAACAGGCCGGCGGCGGACAGGGTTCAGGAGGGCGTTCCATCCTCCTTGTGGAAGACGAGGACAGCGTGCGGAACGTCGTCCAGCGGATCATGGAGAGCGCCGGCTTCACGGTCATACCCGCGAGCGGCGGCGTCGAGGCGATGGGGAAGTACGCCGAGGCGGCGGGCAGCTTCACCGGGGTGGTCATCGACCTGACCATGCCGGGCATGAGTGGCATCGAGACGATGCGCGCCATACGGGAACTGAACCCGGAAGCGCGCATCGTACTGACGGGCGGGCACAACGATTCGGAAGCATCCGACCTCCTCGAAGCCGGGGAAATCTCGGGTTTCCTCAAGAAGCCCTACCGCATGGACAATCTCATGACCATTCTGAGGAATGCCTTTCCCCCGAAAATCGCCTAGCAGCCTGCCGGAAAGGCTTCTCTGCAGGCGAGAATCGGGGACTTGACCTCATCCCATTAAGCTGTAACACTGCATTCCGCGTCATGGAACGCAATATATCCATTATCTCCACATGGGAGTTCAAGGCATCAATGTCATTCAGCACCATACGCCTCCATACCCTGTTTGCCTGCATCGCCGGAATCGTCCTCGTGTTGACTTCATGCGAAACGGCTACCGGCGAGGCCGACTATGTTCCGTCCGGGTTCAAGCGCCTCCATGCACTCGACAAGACGGATTACCGTGCGGCGCTCAATGACCTGTCCCGCGCTGACGCCATCACCCGGCTGTTCCGCGACTCGCGTTACCGGTCATCCGTCATCGATTTTTTCACGGCGATCACGAAATCCGGGATCGTCGCCACGGGCATCCTCGATCAAGCCGGCAACTACGGCGTCCCGCCCGCCCTTGCCTTCGCCCTCGCGTACGAAGAGAGCGACTTCGAGCCCCGCGCGGTCAACCGCAACGCTGACAGCGTGGACCGGGGACTGTTCCAGCTCAATTCCAAGTCCTTCCCCGACAAGAGCGCCGAATACCTCTTCGATCCCGCGAACAACATCAGGTACGGCATGGCCCACCTGGCTTTCTGCCTCGACCAGGGCGGCAACGACGTGGCTGCCCTGGCCATGTACAACGCCGGCATGACCCGCGTCTCGAAAGGCGGCACGCCGCGCCGCACCCTGGACTACATCTTTCGCATCTCCTCGTACCGGGACAAGCTCGAAGCCCTGTTCGAAGCCCAGATCGTCGCGCGGACGGCGGACGGCGGAGACGAGCGCGTCGCCGCTTCCTCACCGGGAACCGGGTCCGGCAGCAAGTCGCTGGACTGAGGGATCGCACGAAGGAAGCGTCGCCACGGAGGCATAGAGAAGAGAGTTGAGGGTTGAAGAGGAATCATGGAGAACGAGAGGGGGAAGCTCGTCTCTTTTCCGTGATTATTCTACACTCCCTTTTTACCCCCTCCGTACCTCTGAGCCTCTGTGGCAAATTCTTCCACGGAGTCCGCCGGTTGACGAGGCGTGAAGCTTCCGGCGATAATCGCGCACCGCAGGCCGGCCGGACTTTCGTCCGGGCAGAATCGCCAGATCGCGAGGACCGTCACCCATGTTCGACAAGCTTACCCAGAAAATCGGCGATGTCGTCAGGACCCTGAGCGGCAAGGCTTCCATCTCCGAGAAGAACGTCGAGGAGGCCGTCGAGCAGATCAAGCTCGCTCTCCTCGAAGCGGACGTCAATCTCCGCGTCGTCCGCCGCTTCGTCAACTCCACCATCGAGGAAGCCAAGGGCGAAAAGGTCCTCAAGGCCGTTTCCCCGGGACAGCAGTTCATCAAGATCGTCCACGACAAGCTCGTCGCCCTGCTCGGCGACAGCCGCCAGGACCTCCAGCTCAAGGGTCCTGACGCGACGAGCGTGATCCTGCTCCTGGGCCTCCAGGGCTCCGGCAAGACGACGACGGCCGCCAAGCTGGCATTCTTCCTAAAGGGCAAGGGCCGCCGGGTCCTCATGGCGGCCTGCGACCTCGTGCGGCCCGCGGCCGTCGAACAGCTCTCGGTGCTCGGAAGGCAGATCGGCGTCGATGTCCACAAGGAAGACGGAGCGAAGGATCCCGTGAAGGTTGCAGTCGCAGCCCGGGAAAAGGCCAGGAGGGAGCTCTACGACGTGCTCGTCGTCGACACGACGGGCCGCCTCCAGATCGACGAGGGGATGATGGCGGAGCTGGCGCGGATCCGCGACGCGGTGAAGCCCGACGAGTCCCTCCTGGTGGCCGACGCCATGACCGGACAGGCCGCGGTCGACATCGCGAAGACCTTCGACGAAAAGATAGGCATTACCGGCGTCATCCTGTCCAAGTTCGATTCCGACACCCGCGGCGGCGCCGCCCTTTCGATCAAGAGCGTGACCGGCAAGCCGGTGAAATTCATGGGAACGAGCGAAAAGCCCGACGGCCTCGAACCCTTCTACCCGGAACGGGTGGCCGGGCGCATCCTCGGCATGGGCGACATCGTGAGCCTCGTTGAAAAAGCCCAGGAATCCATCGATGTGGGGGAAGCCCAGGCTCTCCAGAAGAAGATGGCCGACGAAACCCTCAACCTCCAGGATTACCTCGACCAGATCCGCCGCGTCAGGAAGATGGGATCCCTCAAGACCCTCACCGACATGATACCGGGTTTCCAGGGCCAGATCGACGAGAACCGGATCGACGAAAACGGGATGAAGCGCGAGGAGGCCATCATCCTCTCCATGACCCGGAAGGAACGGATCAACCACCTCATCCTCGGCCCGACGCGACGGTCCCGCATCGCGCGCGGCTCGGGCTGTTCCGCGGCGGAAGTGGCCCGGCTCATCAAGAAATTCGAAAAGACCCGCAGCATGATGAAGCGTGTCGCCAAGGACAAGCGCTACCAGGGCGGACCCGTTCAGGCGGCCAATTGACGGATCAGGTCATGAATTTGGCTGGGAACCCATATTGGTTTGAATTTGGATGAGTCAATTCGACCCCTTTACATTCAAAGTTCCGATCTGTATAATCCCGGCACCTATTGAAAGTTTGGAGTGGTAGTCATATGGCCAGAAAATGCGAATTATGCGGCAAAAGCACGGTGTACGGCCACAACGTCTCGCATGCGAAAAACCGCACCCGGCGGACGTGGTTCCCCAACCTCGTCGCCGTGAAGACGAAAATCGAAGGCACCGTGAAGACCCTCAAGATCTGCACCCGCTGTCTCAAGGGAAACAAGATCGTCAAACACGTTTGACGGGGTTTTTCGGCTCCAAGAAGGCGTTCCCTCCCGGGAACGCCCTTTTTTTGGCAGCGCCTCAGGAATGCTGCCGGAAATCGCCTTTGCCCCCTCTCCTGCGACAGGTGGCCGGAATTCGACCGGCGACATCGCCCCTTTCGGGAGTCTGCCGGGTCCGATTGTTGAAAAGCTGAAAGTTTTGCTGCAACGAGCTAGCGGAGCGAAGGGCCCGATACTATACTTAAGCCCGGTATTTCGGGTTCTTCCCGAACGGTACGGTCGCGTGCGTCGCACGAGAAACGCGCGTTCGAAAGGCAACGGGCAGTAGACGTAACTTTCTTGCCCGTTTGCCGTTTGTCTTCCGGACTGGAAAAAGTAGAAAGAGGAGGAAGTATGCAGGAAAAGCGATGCTGTGTCTGCGAAACTCCGCTGGACGAAGCGGCACCGCTGGTCGGCGGAAGGTATTTCTGCGATCGGCACTTGAAGAAAGCCGCCTACGAACGCAAGGGAGTCTGGGTGTCCACCCTGTTGGGCATCGCGGGTTCCATCGTGCTCGTGCTGCTTGTCTCGCTGCTCGAACCCGTGCTCGCCCCGCTCCTGAGGGCTGGAGGCGGCGGACGCCTGGTGGAAAGCCTCGTGCTCGCCTTGCTCCCGGCCTTCATCTGGCTGGTGGTGTTCTACCGGCTCGACAGCGTCGAGCCCGAGCCGAAGGGCTTCGTGATCGGCATGTTCATACTCGGCGCCATCCTGGCGCAGGGCGTGGCCGTTCCCGTTCTCGACAAGCTGTTCGACGTCAATTCCTGGATCGGCCGCACGGGTCTCGCCGGCCGCATCCTGGTATCCATCCTGACCTTCGGCGTCGTGCAGGAGTACCTCAAGTACGCCGCCGTCCGCTTCACGGTCTACGGCAGCCAGGAATTCGACGAGCGCTCCGACGGCGTCGTCTACGGTTCGGCAGCCGGCCTCGGGTTCGCCGCCATGCTCAACATGGGCTACCTGCTCGGGCTGGACGGCATGGACCTGAGCGTCGCGGTCACGCGCGTCGTCATCACGACCCTCGCACACGCCTGCGCCGGCGGCATCTCCGGCTACTTCCTCGGCCGCGCCAAGCTCGAGGACATGCCGTTCTGGTGGCTGCCCCTCGGCGTCCTCGTCGCCGCCGTCGTGAACGGCACCGAGCGGATCTTCCTCCAGGAAGTGTCCCAGCAGGGTATTTCGTTCAAGCCCATCTACGGGCTCGCGCTCGCCGCCGTCGTGGCAGCGGCCGCGTTCTGGATCCTGTTCTACCTGATCCGGCGCGTGAACAGCCAAACCATCAAGTCCGCCCGTGAGGAGGTGAAGGCATGAGCGCATTAGGACCTCGCGCGGCCGGCTCCGCCGCCGGAAAGCAGGAGCCAGAGTGGGTAGTGGTCCTGCTCGTCGTCGCCCTACTGCTCGGCGGCCTCGGAATGAAAGCAGCCCTGACAGGGGAGAAAGTCGCGTACGAAAACGGCGTGATCGCGTTCTCTCATCCCGCGGGCTGGAACCTCAACGCCGCCTTCGGCTCGAGCGCCGCGTCCGGCGTCGACCTGAGCGTCGGCGAGCTGATCCAGCTGTACGGCATCAGGGACATCAGGTCGAAATCGACCTACAAGTCCGAACTCGGCGTTCTCACCATCAACCTGGGCAACGAAGCGCCCGATCCGGCGCGCATGGCGCTGTCCCGGCTCCAGTTCGCCTACACGGGCGAACTGGCCGAGTTCAAGGTTCTTGCCACCGAAACCGTCAAGGTGAGCGGCGTCGATTGCATCCTCCTCAAGTACGCCTTCGTGGCCGACCCGAACCCCGACGAGGCTTTCCCGCCGGTCGTCGTCGAAGCCGCGGAACTCATCGTGCCGGTCGCCGGCAAGAACCAGGTCATGATCGTCCGCGTCCGCTACGACTCGTTGCGCTCCGCGGATACCGCCATGACGTTTGAAAGGATCCTGGCATCCTTGAGCATCAAGGCCGGAAAGTGAGGGAGGCGAACATGAAAACGAGAAAGATCACCGCTTGTGCCTGCCTGCTCCTCCTCCTCGCCGGCTCGCTCGTGACGGCGCTCGACAGCGACAGCCTCGAACGCATCGTCACCGGCGTCGTGCTAGTCTACCCCGTCGAGAAGGACGCGCTCACCGGGAAGATCAACGTCGTCCAGTCCGGATCGGGCACCCTGATCGACAAGAAGCAGGGACTGATCCTCACCAATTTCCACGTCGTCGACAAGGGCGACGGTCAGCCCTTCCCCTACGCGATCATCTGCGTGTCGTTGGCGACGGACGAACCTCCAAAGGAGGCTTTCTTCGCCGAGTTCGTCAACGGCGACTCGAAGCTCGATATCGCCCTGCTCAAGTACAAGCAGGACTACCCGAAATCCAAGATCAACCTTTCGATGATGAACGCCCTCGACTGGAAGGGCGCCAAGACCTGGAAGAGCGCCAAGGACCTCAAGCTCTCCGACGAGCTCATCATCATCGGCTATCCCGACTACGGCATGGGCACCGTCACCATCACGAAGGGCAACGTCGCCGGGTTCTCCAACGACGATGCGTCCATCAACTTCGCGCGCGCGTGGATCAAGACCGACGCCAAGCTCTCGAGCGGCAATTCCGGCGGCACCGCGGTGGACACCAACGGCAAGTTCGTCGGAATTCCGACGGGCGTGCTGTCAGGCCACGTCGCCAGCAACATGGGACTGCTCCGCGCCGTCGATCTGGCCGAGATTCTCGTCGAGGGCAAGGGCCCCACCTGGGTGGAGAAGGTCAAGGCGTCGCAGAGCGTGAGCGTCTCGAACCCCGTCTTCGCCACCAAGGTCGACGCCGACGAAGGCCCGGCCAACGCCGGGACCAACTTCGGCCCCTCGAACGCTCTCTACTTCTACTTCGACTATTCAGGGATGAAGGACGGGTCGAGCTGCCGCCTCAACTGGGTCCTGGACGGCAACAAGATCGGCGAGGCTTCGTTCAAGTGGGAGGGCGGAACGAGCGGCACCTACCGCTTCAAGCTCGAGTGCAACGACGGCAGCGACCTGCCTTTCGGCAGCTACAAGGCGGAATTCTACGTCGACGGCTCCAAGAAGGTCGAAGGCGGCGCCACCCTGGCAGCCGCGGCCAATCCCAAGGAAGGCGTGATCTGCAAGGGCAAGATCATCTGGGCCGACACCGGCAAACCGGCGGCCAAGGCCTTCATCATCTTCCTGAAGCCGAACGTCAAGATCGCCGACTTCATCAAGTCAGGCGGCAACCAGAGTTCCATCGTCGCCAGCGGCGTCGCCGACAAGAACGGCAATTTCGCGACCAGCCCCGCGCTCGAGCGCGGCAAGAAATACCCGATCATCATCGCGCATGAAAACGGCGCGGGCATCGGCAGCGACGACGGGGTCTCCGTGGGCAAGTCCCAGGCTTCTCCATGGGATCTCGGCGTGATCGAACTTCCGGTCGAATGACGTAGTTTTTCATCGCATGGGAAGTCCGCCGGGTTGCCGGCGGACAGGCCGCCCGGGGCGCAAGCGCCTTTGGGCGGTTTCTTTTCGCCATGGATTCGTCCGCACCGGGCTAGTGGGGCTCGTGTGCGCTCAACCTCCGGCCGCTGTATGGTTGGAGTAGCGGTGCCATTCACCGGATCGACATCCCGACGGGGAAGCCGGCACGGGAGGCAATGGATGAGTCCCTCGATGCGATGTATTCGTGCGCTGATGTTTCCGGCCCTGGCCGCCGTCCTTACGGCCATGCCCGCGACGGCGGAAACGGCAGGCTTGCCGATGCATGACCTGCTTTCCTTCGACGTGGACCTGTCCGGCACGTCCACGAGTCCGTTTCCATTCGCGAACTGCAGCTTCGCCCTCCGCTTCGAATCCAACCTCGGCCGGTTCCTCCCGTACCATGTCAGCCCGACCTTCGTCAAATCGTGGAGCTTTTTTGAAGTCCGTTTTACTCGCCGTACATTTCACTTATGATCCGCCTCAGGGCAGCGGCATCTTCGTCGGATAGCGAGGCAATCCGGATACCCAAGCGCTCCGTACTGATCGTTCTGATCTTATCCACGGCGATTTCCGCTGTTTTTCTGCGCAGTTTGACCTGGAGTCTTGACCTCCAGCCCGGATGAGCTGACTGGTAAGTGGACAAACCGTGATGGTCTTGAGACGGGCGTTGAGTTCGTCCAGGCTGATGATTACCACGGGCCGTGTCCTGGCCATTTCGGCGCCTCGAGTCGGGTCGAGATTGGCCCAATGGACATCGTAGCGCTTCATCGTTTGCTGCCATTACCCTTGATGGTCTTATCCTGAGCCGGGTTCTTCAGCAACTATGCCGTTTTCCCAGAGGAGATCATCGAGCCCATCTCCGATCGTGGTCTCCCAATCACTCCAGTTCTCGACGTGGGCAGCCATCCCGAGGGCGGTCTCTTCCCAGGAAGGCTTCCGGGGCTGCGCATTGACGGGGCGCAGGAGGATGCCATCGCTTTTCTCTTCCATGATCACTTCTCCGCCGATCCCGTAGCGGCACAGGGTGTCTGCCGGCCGGCGAACTCCGCGCGAGTTACCGATGCGAGTGATCTTGAGTTCTACGGCTTTCATGTAATTACTTGACTCGCGTCTTTCAAGAGAGAAAGAAGGGGAAACGATATTTGGCGCGGGCCTTTTACACTCTCCCTTACTGCGCGGCAGGCACCGGCGCCGCAGCCGGCGCCGGAGACGCGGCGCCCGAAGCCGACCTGGCTTCCGCCGCGGCCTTCGAGAGGATATCGGCGATCTTCTGCAGGGTTTCGGCGGGGAGATTGTCCATCTGCCCCTGGAGTTCCCTGACGAGGGCTTCCAAACGTACGACGTTTTCCGCCGCCTTGCGGGCGTCGTCGGTCTTGGCGGAGAGTATGTCGATGGTCTTCTGGAGTTCGACAATCCTGGCGTCGACGGATGTCACGGTGGCAACGCCCAGCGTTTTCCAGACGGTCGCGCAGCTCGACAGGGTGGCGAGGACGAGAATGAAGATCAATGCGCGTTTCATCGGAGAACCTCCTGAAGTCAGAAGCGGGATGAGGCATGCTACTCCGGATGCCGTCCGGCGGCAAGCATGGCAGGCGGGCCGGAACGGGCGAACGGCGGGGCTACGCGGACGAGCTTCCCGATGATCCGTTCCCACCCGCGGGGATCGTGCCTGGCCACCGCGTCGTCGGCAGAACGCACGATGGGCGTGGCGAGCAGTTCCGGCTTCTCGAGCAGTTCCTCGAGGGGGTCGAACTCGCGGTGGGCGTAGCCGCCGTCGCGCCAGGCACGGGATTCCCGGTCAATGAGGGCGTTCGCGCCGAGGATGGCCGCCAGTTTCTCGAGCTCGCCCTTCGAAGGCGGCTTCTCCCGGACGTCGCGGAACTGGTAGGGGACGTCGCGTTCCTTGAAGAAGCGCTCGGCCTTGCGTGTGTCGGCGCTTTTGGGCGTTCCGAATATCTGGATGGTCATGGTGCACGCCTCCGTGATCGGGCGGCTCGCGGTCGATGCCACTCATGGTCGTCGCTGCCGGAAGGCAGTATGTGGGGCGGGCGGTGGTCAGGACGATCGCCGCCCCGGCTGGCTGGCTAGAAGTCTATCGCGATGCCGACGTGGCCGGAGAGGGACTGCTTGTTGTAGTCGAGGACCGACTGCCCATAGCCGTTCCACACCTGGGCGTAGAGCCGCATGTTTCCGACGAGCCGCCCGAAGAAGATATCCGCCTGCTGCCAGCCTTTCGAGAAGTCGAGCGCGTTCCTGCCGCCGCCGGGACCGGCAGAGATGACGAGCTTCTGCGGGATGAAGAAGACGGGCATGTCCTCGAAGCCCACCATGAGCTGGAATTCGAAGTTGCTCGTGTATTCTTCGATGTCCGGGTTGTCACGCAGGCTGAGGAAGCGGCCTTCGAACTCGGGAACGTCCAGGTACCGGAAATACTTCGCGCCGGCTTTCACGAAGAACGCCGTCCCGACGCCGAGCTGGAGCTGGCCGTACGCCCGATCCCAACCCTTCGATGTCACGCCGTCCTGTCCGTTCGACCTGTGTTCCCACCCGGCCTGGATGAAGTCGAAGCCCGGGATGCGGACGTCGTCCAGGAAGTTGTACCCCGACTCGAAGCGCAGGAAGAGTTCCGGGTTGAAATTGATCTCCTTGAACGGTCCCGATTCCCCGAAGAAATCCCAGAACATGGTCTGGGTGAAAGCCAGGTACAAGCCCGTCTTGAGGTCGGGGAGCGGGTCATACTTCATGGAAAAGTTGACTTTGACGAGATCGTCCGAATACTCGGAACCAAGGCCGAAAATGAAGTAGACCGGTTTGTAGGACGTGAAACCCGGCGACGTGAAATCCGATTCGTCGTCCTCAGCCTGGACGGCCAGGCTGAATATCGACAGGAGCGCCGCCACGGCAAGAATGCGTTTCATAGGTACCCCCTGGAGCGAGACTGTTGCGGGTTGCGTTCGACACCTCGTCGGCGCCATCGGCATGAATGCTAGCATGGGGCAGTGGTGAAAACAAGGTGTTTCGGGAACGGGGTGGGAAGGGTGCCGTCGCGAAAATAAAAAAAACGGTATGCCTGGACGTCTATGCATACCGTTGCGCAGCTGGTGCGACTTGAGACACCTGAGATCCTGGCTCGGGGCGTATTGGGCGTCCGAACCGGAAGCGCTCCGGCATCCCTTAGATTATCGGAATCGTTTCCCGAACGCTTTACAGTTTTTTTTCGATGAGGGGATGGCCGCGCACGGGTGCGACGCTGGATATCAGGCAATTCTGACAGGCCTAAACTCGGATCTTTTCAACACCCTGAGCCAATTTCAAGAATCGTCTGATTCTTGAGAGAGCCTCCACCGCTAAAACGGAAACCCGCCGTTCGGAGGCTCGCCTCCAGGGGAAGGCGCGGGGCGCGGCGGCGGGCTCGCGGTTTCGTGGACGGCCAGGCCGTGGGCGGCCAGGGCTTTCACGGGCGTCGCGGGACAGACGGTTCGGCAGGCGCCGCAGCCGATGCAGGTTTCCCGCGAGAACACGGGCACGGGGAGGCGGGGCAGCCCGGGATCGCCGGATATGGCCATCGAGATGGCGCCGGTGGGACAGTGTTCGGCGCAGGCGCCGCAGCGCGTGCGCTTTTCCACGACGATGCAGCGGGGGAGCTCGAGGACGGTCTTTCCGATCGCCGTGATCTTCTTGACGGCAAGATCGAGGCGCAGGATGGCGCCCGAGGGGCAGACCATGCCGCAGGCGACGCATTCGTACTGGCAGTACGCATGGTCGTAGTCCATGTGGGGAACTCCCGTCCGCGTCAGGCCGTAGCCGAGCAGGGATGGCCGCAGGACGCCCGATGGGCAGGCCCGGACGCAGGCGCCGCAGGCCGTGCAGCGACCGGCGAAGCGTTCGACGGAGAGGGCGCCCGGAGGGGCAGCCAACGCGGACCCACCGGGAATCCCGGACGGTCGCGGGGCAAAAGGATCGAGGCTCCGGGCTACCGGGACGGCGGCCGCGGCGAGCATCAGTACCCCCCCGGCCTTGAGGAATTCCGCCCGGCTCATGGCCGCGATGATTTTCTCGCGCTGGTCCGGAGCTTTACGAACCTTGCTTTTCGGCGGGGGTCGGAACGGGAGCCCGTAGCGGATGGCTCCGGTCGGGCAGACCCGGATGCAGTCGAGGCACTGGACGCAGCGCGTCGCGTCGATCCGCCGGCGGCTTGAGTCGGCGCTTCCCGTACGGCACACCCGTTCACACGCCCCGCAGGCGCTGCACTTCCCTGGATCCATGCGGACGCGGAACGCGGCGACGGTATTGACGAGGCCGAGGGCCGAGCCGGCCGGGCAGAGGGTTCCGCAAAAGCTCCTGCTTCGGACCGCCGACGCTGCGAGGACGGCCATGAACGGCACGAGGGACAGCGCGGCCAGGGCGGGATCCACGTGGATGGTGAAGACGGGAATCGGGAGTCCGGCGGAAGCGAATGCGTTCAATCCCCACGCCACGCCGTCTCCGACTCGGGACAGACCGCGGGCGAAGATGGAGTACGGATCGAGGAAGGCCGCGAACGCGGGAGCCCCGAACGCGAACCCGGCGAAGGCGAGGGCGACAGCGCAGGCGCGAAGCCAGGTCCAGGATCCCTTGAAACTGCCTGAACCCGGGAAAGCGAGCTTGCCGGAATCCCACAACGTCCGCCTGATCCCGGCAGCCGAGGAAAACACCCTTCGCACCCCATCCTGGCAGGCGCCCAGCGGGCAGATCGTGGAACAGTAGAAACGCCCGAACGAAAGGGTCGCGGCGAGGATGAGTCCCGCCGTGAAGGCTGCGACGAGTGAAGCGGAGAGAGCGGCCTTTTCCGTGGCGTGGAACAACTGCGTTGCCGCGAAGAAGGCCGTGAACGGCGTCGCTTCCGGGACTTCCGTCGCGGGCAAGAGGAGGGAGCTTGCGAAGGCCGCGGTCCAGACCAAGGCGAAAACCGATCGTGCCGCTCGCGCCACGTCGATCCCCGCCAACCCGGCCTTTCGAAGCGTCAAAGGCTGATCCGCTTCGTCGACACGCTTTCGAGCTTGGGATTGCCGAGCCGCAGCCGGCCGGCGAAGCCGAGGTACCCGATGGAAGCCGCGTCGATGCCCATGATCCGCGCGCCGGCCGTGTCGACGGCGACGATGTCGGGCGAGAGGAGGAGCATCTTCGGATCGAGGTAGCGGGACGACGCGTTGCCCCGCGGACCCCCGGAAGCCATGCAGCGGTACGCGTCGACCACGTTGAGGTCGGGTTTGCGGAAGAGCGGCGCTTCCGAGATGCAGCGGTCCAGGCCCGACGCGTGCCAGAATCCCCGATCCCAGACCGTCCCCATCAAGTTCTTCATCGCGCCCGTCATGCCGGCTCCGCCGTGGTTCTTGAGCACCGGCACGTTGATGAACACGCGGGCTTCGAGGACGGCTTCGTGGACTTTCATGGTTATGAGCGTCGAGGCACCCGGCACGGAGGTCGCCTGGAAATAGGTTTCGGCATGGGCCGGCAGGACCGTGGCTCCCGCGTTCTTCGCGGCAGACTCGATCAGGCTGTTCTTGTAGCAGGCCTTCCATGCGTCGCAACTGTTGTCGAAGACCAGCACTTTCCTCGCGCCCGAAGCCAGGCAGTGCTCCACGATCCTGGCTACGAGGGCCGGGTCGGTGGTGGCCGCCAGTCCGGGCGCCACGTCCCAGCCGATGTTCGGCTTGACGAGTACCGTGTCTCCCTTCGCCACGAATCGGCCCATGCCGCCAGCCGCGGCGATGGCGGCGTCGAACATGGCGGCGGGCTTGCCGCCCTTGACCGCCACGAGTTCGGGGAAGTCCGACGCCGTGGACTGGGCTTTCGCCGGGAACGGAGAGCCGAACAGGTACGCGGCGGCCGCGGCTCCCGCCATGCCGGCGATGCTCCTGAAAAATTCCCTCCTGTCCACGAATCCTCCTGGTCTTTTCCGCCTTGTCAGCGTTCGGCACTGCGGCGCATCTTCATGTCGTAGAGCCCCGCGTCGGCGAAGCGGAAGAGGGCCTCCACGCTCTTGCCGTCGTCGGGGTAGAGCGCGAGTCCCGAGCTGGCGGCCACCTCGAGCTCCACGTGTTCGCAGGTGAGCGAACCCGAGATGAGTTCGATGACCTTGTCACGGAGCGCCTCGGCGGTTTCCCTGTCGGGAAGGTCCGCCAGGATCACGAGGAATTCGTCGCCGCCGAGGCGGGCCACGGTGTCCGTGACGCGGACCCCGTGGGCGAGTTTCCTGGCAGTCGCCGCGAGCACCGCGTCGCCCACCCCGTGGCCATGCCTGTCGTTCACCAGCTTGAAGCCGTCCAGGTCCATCATGACGACGGCCACGCGGAGCTTGGATCGGTCCGCCCGGTTCATGGCCGACGCGAGCCTGTCGACGAGGAGGAGGCGGTTCGGCAGTCCCGTGAGCGGGTCGTGGTACGCCATCTCCTTGAGGGTGTGGCGCGTGCTGACGAGGAAACCCATCATGAGTCCCGACGCCAGCGCGAGAAGGAGGCCGACGACGAGGGCCACGCGCATGAAGGTTTCGGAATCCGGGTTGTGGTCCGGGATCGCGCCGAGCTCCCACATCCCGTTCGGCAGCGGGATGGTCATCACGACGCATCCGGGGCCGAACGCTTCCGGAACGCCGGCGAGGATCTCCCCGGACTTCAGGCGCAAGCCTATTTTCCTCCACGCGTCCCCGCTTCCGAGCCCGACTTCCTCGAAGAGCTTTTCGACGTTGAGGACCACGCTGACCTGGCCCCAGTAGTCACCCGTCGAGTTCAGCGAAATGGGGATGCGGCTGATGATGCCCTTGCCTCCCTGGACCAGGTCGACGGGTCCGGAAACCACGGGCAGGCCGGTTTGCTTGGCTTTCAGGACCTCCCCGGCCTGGGCCGGTACGGTCAGGAGGTCGACTCCCAGGGCTTTTTCGTTGCCGGGTACGGGATAGACATCGATGATCGTCGTGTCCTTCAGCAGGGCGACGTTCCTGAACACCGGGTCGGAACCGACCAGTTGCTCGGAATACTTGCGGAATTCCTCGGGACGATAGTCGTCGTGCAGGCCGACGAGGGTGGCAAGTCCCTTGCCGGATGCCAGGCGCGAATTGATGGAGCCCTCGAGCCGCGCACGGTACGCGCCGAGCCGTTCCATCGTGCGCAAGGACGCGGTCTGCTGCTCGGTGCGGTAGGTGGCCACGGCTCCAAAATAGAACAATGCCGAGATCAGGAGGAACACGAGGGTGCCGGACAGGAATGATACGACACGGTTCATGATGTACCATCCAGTATTGAACATTCCGTCGTCCGCGTCAAAGCATTTCCGGAGAGTCGCGGTTCTCTTTGCATGGTCCGGAGGGAACAGACGATTGACCGACGCTCGCGGCCGCGCTATCATCGGACCCATGAACGACGCGGCGTGCCTCTTCCTCCATTATTATCCCCGACCCAAGGGACCCGATCGGGGATAGGCGCGCGCGGATCATATTCGCGAATGCGGCGGCTCCCGGAAACGGGAGCCGCTTTTTATGCCAAGGAGGAATCCGTCATGGGGTACGGAACGAAGGACTGATCGATTCATTCGCGCGGACGGCCGAGGATGTCGTGAGCCTCGAGGAATTCCGCGCGCTGCTCGCTTCGGGCAGGAAGCTGAAAATCAAATTCGGGGCCGACGTCACCGCGGGATCGCTCCACATCGGCCACGCGGTGAACCTCTGGATGATGCGCGAGATGCAGGAACGCGGCCATATGGTGCAGTTCCTCGTCGGCGACTTCACGACGGGGATCGGCGACCCGACGGGGCGGGACGGCGCGCGCGTTCCGCCGACCCGCAAGGAGATCGAACGCGACGCGGAAGCCTTTCTCAGGCAGGTCGGCCGCGTCCTGATCACGGACGACCCGGAGCTGTTCGAGGCGCGGCGCAACTCCGAATGGTGGGATAAGATGCCGCTCGGGGATTTCCTCGGCCTCCTGGGCGCCACCAACGTGGGTAGGCTCCTTTCGCGCGACATGTTCCGCGGCCGCATGGACGCAGGCCGGGAGATCCGCACGCACGAGCTGGTCTACCCGGTGCTCCAGGGCTGGGATTCGGTGGCGCTGGGTTCCGACCTCACCATCGTCGGCTCGGACCAGCTCTTCAACGAGTCCATGGGCCGTTTCTTCCAGGAGCGCTCCGGCAGGAAACCCCAGGTGATCGTCACCACCCGGATCACGCCCGGGCTTGACGGCGTGCGCAAGCAGAGCAAGACCCTGGGCAATTTCATCGGCATGGACGACGGCCCGCGGGAGATGTTCGGCAAGGCGATGAGCCTGCCCGACGCCCTCATCGTCCCCTGGCTTGAAGTGTACACGACGGTTCCGACCGGCCGCATCGGGGAGCTGAAAGCCGCGTTGGGCGACGGCATGAACCCCCGGGACGCGAAGGCCGAGCTGGCCCGCGCGATCGTCGGGCGCTGGCACGGCGAGGGTGCGGCGGTGGCGGAGGCCGCATGGTTCGACGGGACCTTCTCGCGCGGAGACTTTCCCGACGACGCCCCGGTGGCCGAACTCGCCCCCGGAGGAACGGGGGCGCTCGACCTCTGCGCGTCGCTCGACCCCGGTTCATCGCGTTCGGAGCTCAGGCGTCTCATCGAAAACGGCGCCGTGACCTTGGACGGCCGTCCGCTCGAGCGCGCCGACGAACGCATCCATGCCGATCCCGCGCGGGAACGCAGGCTCCGTATCGGCAGGAAGCGCTTTTTCCGCATC
>JAPLSN010000037.1 GCA_026398615.1 Spirochaetota bacterium
TAGACCTTTTCTCGCGGAAGATACTTTCGTGGAAGATATCCAATACTCTCGATGCGGAGTTCTGCGTAGCGGCGCTCGAGGAGGCGATTGCAATCTACGGCATTCCGGCGATCTTCAATACGGATCAGGGTTGCCAATTCACGTCCGATGCTTTTATTTCAGTTCTCGAAGGACAAGGTATCCGGATCAGCATGGATGGTGTGAATCGGGCTTTGGACAACATCTACATCGAACGCTTCTGGAGGACCTTGAAGTACGAGGACATTTACCTCAGCGACTATAGGACGATGACTGAACTGAAGACCGGGATCAAGCGGTACATGGATTTCTACAACGGAAAGCGATTTCACCAATCGCACGACTACCTGACACCGGACGAAATTTATGCGAGCAAGTTTCAGAGAAAAGAGAATCAGCCATGTTCCGTTGCATGGAAACAGGAAGAAGGGAAGTTCACCTTATTTTCTTTTCGAATTTGTCTTGACAGATGGGCTCATTATACTTCGCCCTCCCGACTGGTCTCTATGTCTGCGGCCAGACGAGCACTGCGCCATTTCTCGAAAAATCCCTTGGCCCTCTTGGGACTCCGGCAGCACTCCTTTTAGTCTTCATAGGACTAACCTTCTTCAGGACTCTCTTCGGTAGTGTCGCGGCGCATGCCGGCGACGCGGGCAAGGGCTTCGCCGTCGTGGCCGACGAGATACGCAAGCTCGCGGAATCGACTGCGGAGCGGTCGGGCGAGATAGACCGCACGCTCATCGACGTGAAGGCGACCATCACCGCGATGAGGCAGCGCTCCGGGGACGCCGAGACGTCCTTCGAGAAGATGAGGATGCTGATCGGCGACGCTGGCGTGCTCGAGGAGCGCATCCGCGCGGCCGTGGCAGACGAGAGGCGCGAGAGCCTCCAGGTCGTGTCCGGCCTGGACACGATGTCGTCGCTGTCGGAGCGGGTGAGGACGGGCGCCGCTGGCATCCGCGAGGCCGGCGCGGCGATTTCAGGCGACGTGGGGAACATCACCGCGCTCAGCTTGCGGGTCAGCAGCCTGGCCTCCGAGGTCGTCGAGGAGGCCGACGGGCTCACCTCGGTATCGGTGTCGCTTGGCGAAGGCGCAAAGCGCAACAGCGCCCAGGCCACCCGCGCGATGGCGGACACTGAGCGGTTCATCGTCAGGGAGTCGTGATGGACCTGCCCCGCGTTTAACCGTTCTTTAACAGAGGCTTCATCGAATTTGAATTTACCTCCTGTAGTTTCTTCCTCGAACAGGAGGAACGACATGAAGAAGACCGCATTGATCGTCGTAGCGCTCGCGCTCCTGGCGTCGAGCGCGTTCGCCCAGGGCAAGTTTACCTGGATATCGTCCAAAAGCGACGATCCCGACAGGATGCTCCCCGGCGTCGACCCTTCGAAGGTCACGGGAACCATCGTCACAGCTGGCAGTTCCACGGTTTTTCCGGTCTCCGAGCTCATCGCGTCGATGTTCAAGGAAGACGGATTTACCGGTCAGGTTACCATCGACTCGATCGGTTCCGGCGCTGGCTTCGAGCGCTTCACCAAGACGGGAGAAACCGACATCTCCAACGCCTCGGTCGCGATAAACCAGAAGCAGATCGACGCGGCCAAGGCCATCGGCCGCACGCCCCTCGAGTTCCGGCTCGGCACCGACGCCCTCGCAGTGGTCGTCAGCAAGAAGAACACCTTCGCCAAGGACATGACCCAGGCTGAACTCAAGCTCGCCTTCTCCACGGCCGTCTACTGGTCCGATGTCCGCGCCAGCTGGCCGAAGAAGGAAATAAAGCGCTACATCCCCGGAACGGATTCCGGCACGTTCACGTACTTCGTCGAGCACCTGTACAAGAAGGACCCGAAACCGGTACTGGACGCCAAGAACCTCCAGCTTTCGGAGGATGACAACGTGCTCGTCCGCGGCGTGTCCGGCGACGCCTACGCGATCGGATTCTTCGGCTTCGCGTACTACCAGGAAAACAAGGCCAAGCTCAACGTGCTCGCTATCGACACCGTCCAGGCGAACGCCGCCAACGTGGACGCCGGGAAGTATCCCCTCGCCCGCCCGATCTTCATCTACAGCGACGCCAGGATCATGAACGACAAGCCCCAGGTCGCCGCCTTCATAGCCTACTACCTGACCTACGTCAACGAGGCGCTCAAGAAAGTCGGCTACTTCCCCGCTCCTGCCGTCGAGCAGAAGAAAGCCAAGCAGGCTTGGCTGGACGCCGTCAAGGGCAGATACTAGCCCGCGACCAACTCCCGCAATTCGACGGAGAAGGTCGAGAGCTCCCCGCTCCCGGCCTTCTCCGTCGGACCCGACGATGCCCTTGTATGAAAGCGAGCATGATGAAACCGGAAAAAAACGCGCTCCATCCCGAAGAGGAACCCGGCGTGCTGTCATTCGGGAAACGCCCACGGCCACAAGAGATGATCATCCAGGCTTTCCTGATCTTCTGCGCCGCGGTCTCGATACTGACGACGCTTGGAATCATCATCGTATTGGGAACGGAATCATCGGCCTTTTTCAGGGAAGTAAGCCTGTGGGAATTCTTGAGCGGAACGTCCTGGCAACCGACTGTCGGCGAGTTCGGCATCCTGCCGCTCCTCAACGCGACTATCGTCACCAGCCTCGCGGCGATGCTTGTCGCCCTGCCCCTGGGGATGGGAGTCGCCATCTACCTGGCTGAATACGCGTCGGAGCGCGTGCGCGAAACACTCAAGCCGATCCTGGAGGTTATCGCGGGCGTTCCCACCGTCGTATACGGCTATTTCGCCTTGACGGTCGTCACGCCGCTTCTCAAAAAACTGTTGGGAGAGGATTCCGTCGAGGTCTACAATACGCTTTCCGCTGGCCTCGTCATGGGGGTGCTCATCCTTCCGCTCATAAGTTCGATGTGCGAGGACGCCCTGTCATCGGTACCTCGCAGCCTGCGCGAGGCCGCCTACGCGATGGGCGCCACCAAACTCGAAACGAGCACGCAGATAATCGTTCCGGCTGCTTTCTCGGGCATTGCGGCGGCTTTCATCCTGGGTCTTTCCAGGGCTATCGGCGAGACGATGATCGTGGCGCTGGCCGCCGGCGCCGGGCCGAACTTCACCTTGAACCCGCTCAAGGCGGCCGAGACCATGACCGGCCACATCGTGCGCATATCAGGCGGCGACATTTCCTACGACTCGATGGACTATCGCAGCCTGTTCGCGATTGCGCTGGTGCTGTTCCTGGTCACCCTGACGCTCAACATGGTATCCAGGCGTATAGTCAAGAAATACCGGGAGGTGTACGAATGATGGGCTCAGGAGAATCCCGAGGCGGTGCCCGGCCCGACTTCGCCGTCAATCTGGCGTCAAGGTATGCCAGGGGCACCCGCTGGCGCACCATGTTCATGCTTTCTACCCTGCTTGCCATCTTTTTCCTGTGCGCCCTGATAGTCACCATCGTAGACGATGCTTTTGGTTACGTGGTGATGGTCGACGAGGTAGACCAGGATAGCCTGGTCATGGATGGCATGCGGCTTGAAACCATGGAAGCACCGGCATTGCGAACCGTCATCGCCGAGAACCTGTCCCCACGTCGCTACCGCGCTCTGGAGAGGGAAAAACCATTCAGCGAGCGGGCGCAGAGCGATCTCCATGCTGTCGTCTTGACTGAAATCGTGAAACCCCAGGTTGTTGCAACCTATACGCTGTTCGAGTCGCTCTTCGACAGAAACAGGATCATCCAGGAAAATCTCGAAGCCAATCCTGATGGTACGATCATTTTCCGTTCCTGGGTAACCATGCACTTCCTTACCGATTCCCTGACCGCCATTCCACTCAGCACTGGCGTGATGACCGCTATTAAAGGCACGCTCCTTACCATCATGATAACCGTTCTGTTCTCGTTTCCCACCGGAATAGCCGCGGCCATCTGGCTTGAGGAATACGCCACGGACAACAGGCTCAACAGGTTTATACAGGTGAACATCTACAACCTTGCCGGTGTTCCATCGATCATCTACGGCATGCTGGGGCTCGCCATCTTCGTGCGCGGCATGGAGCCGATAACCTCGGGGTCGGCCTTTGGGGTGACGAGCGCCGGCGAAATGGCCAACGGTCGCACTGTCCTGTCAGCGGGGCTGACGCTCGCGATCCTGATACTGCCGGTGATCATCATAAACGCCCAGGAGGCGATACGCGCCGTCCCGGGCTCGCTCAGGCAGTCGAGCCTTGCCGTTGGCGCGACCAAGTGGCAGACGATATGGCATCACGTACTGCCGGCCAGTTCCGACCGCATACTCACCGGTGCCGTACTCGCCATATCCCGAGCCATAGGCGAGACAGCGCCGCTCGTGGTCGTCGGAGCGTCGACCTTCCTGACGCAGGATCCTTCCAGCGTGTTCGCCAAATTCACTACCTTGCCCATACAGATATACCAATGGACGAGCAGGCCGCAATCCGAGTTCAGGCACATCGCCGCCGCCGCCATAGTCGTGCTGCTCGCGCTCATGCTGTCTCTCAACGCCTTCGCCATCATCACACGCAATAAGCTGCGCAAGCAGAAGAGGTTCGGCTGATGAATATCTTGACTCGACGCGCAAAGGTCTCAAGTCCCCTGGAAGTTGCGGTTGACTCGGGGGAATCCAGCTACGCACTCGAAGCCAAAGACCTGAGCGTCTATTACGGGGACTTCGAAGCGGTGAAGAAGCTGTCGATGGGATTCGAGCGCAAGAAAGTGACGGCGCTCATCGGCCCATCGGGCTGCGGCAAGAGTACCGCTCTCCGCGCCTTCAACCGCATGAACGAGCTCATCAGCGGCGTAAAAACGTCTGGCGAGGTTCTCTTCCATGGAGTCAACATATACGACACCGACGTTGACGCGGTCCAGGTGCGTCGCTGGATAGGCATGGTCTTCCAGAAGCCCAATCCGTTTTCCAAGAGCATCTACGAGAATATCGCCTGGGGCGCACGCATCAACGGCTACAAAGGCGACTTCGACGAACTCGTCGAGAACAGCCTCAGGCAGGTTGCCCTTTGGGACGAAGTAAAGGACAAGCTCAGGGAGAGCGCCTACGCGCTTTCGGGAGGCCAGCAGCAACGCCTCTGCATTGCACGCGCCGTCGCCCTCAAGCCGGAGATACTGCTGATGGATGAACCGACGAGCGCGCTCGATCCGATATCGACCGCGAAGATCGAGGACCTCCTTGATGACCTCAAGAAACGCTATACTATCGTCATCGTGACGCACAACATGCAGCAGGCGGGCCGGGTGTCGGACAAAACGGGGTTCATGCTCTTGGGCGACCTCGTGGAGTACGCGGACACCAAGGAACTTTTTTTCAATCCCAGGGACGAACGCACCGAGAACTACATCTCGGGACGTTTCGGTTGAGTCACGGAGGCCGACCATGATGCGAATACAGTTCAACGAAGAACTCAACCGACTCCATCACGACATCCTGGCGATGGGTAGCCGCGTGGAAGAAGACCTGCGCAAGGCCCTGCTCGCGCTCAAGACAGGCGACATCGAGCTGGTCAGCGAGGTCAAGGCGAGCGACCAGATCGTCAACGCCATGCAGATGAAGATAGAAGACCAGGCGGCGATGCTCATCGCGACCCAGCAGCCGGTCGCCAAGGATCTCAGGCAGCTCGTGACCATTTTCAAGGTGACCGACAACCTCGAGCGCATCGGCGACCATGCGGTGCACCTGGCCAAGACCGCCAAGCGCCTGTCGGACTCCCCCTATCCCAGGCCACTGGACAGGCTGGAGCGCATGGCCGCCATCGATGTTGGGATGGTCCACGACGCCGTCGCGTCGTTCCTCAACCAGGACGAGGCCCTGGCACGCGCGACGGCCGCGAGGGACGACGAAGTGGACGCCGAACACAAGGCTTTCGTACAGGAAGTTCTGGCCTACCTGGCCAAGAATCCCGACAAGGCCCAGCAGGCCACCAGACTGATAGCCACCTCGAGTTACCTCGAGCGGCTCGGCGACCATGTGACCAACCTCTGCGAGGCGGTCGTCTTCATGCTGACCGGAGCGCATGCCGAGCTGAACGAATAGGAGTCAATCGTGGCCAAGGCGACCATCCTCGTCATCGAGGACGACCAGGACATCCGGGAGCTGCTCGCGTACACGCTGGGCAAGGAAGGCTACGAGGTGGAGACCGTGCCGACGGCGGAGGCCGGGCTCGCGGCCATGGCCGCAAGGATGCCAGACCTCGTCGTTCTAGATGTGATGCTTCCCGGCATGGACGGCTTCGAGTTTCTGCGCAAGATCAAGTCGAAACCGGGGCGGGGCGACTCGGCGGTGATCATGGTCAGCGCGAAGGGCGAGGAGGCCGACATCGTTGCGGGCCTCGAGCTGGGAGCCGATGATTACGTGACCAAGCCATTCAGCCCGCGGGTGCTCGTGGCGCGGGTACGCACGGCCTTGCGTCACGCCGTCGAATCCAGATCACCGCATCCAGCGGAACTGTCCACCATAACGATGGGTGATTTCATGCTTGACGCGGACCGGCACGAACTCAAGGTCAGCGGACACCCGATCGACCTGTCGGCGACGGAATTCGCCATCATTGAGCGACTCGCCAGGTCGCCCGGGCGCGTGTTCACTCGGGCGCAGATCATTGATTCGGTCAGGGGCCGCGATTACCCGGTCACCGACCGCTCGGTCGACGTCCAGGTGCTCTCGATACGCAAGAAGCTTGGCGCTGCCTCCGACATGATCGAGACCGTCCGCGGGGTCGGTTACCGGTTCAGGGATGAATGATGAAAAAACCCCGACTCGCTTTCAGGATATTCACGGTAATGCTCGCAGCGTCGGCCGCGTCGTTGCTCGTGCTCGCTGTATGGTCGGCGCTGGCGATGCGAAGTCTCTACGTCGATTCGACCTTGACTTCACTCGGACAGGTGGCCTCATCGCTCGCCAACGTCGTCCCGGCATCCGGAGCGGAAGCCTTCTTCTCCAGTGCCGCGGCGGGCACGGGACTCAGGATCACCTTGATAGCCGCCGACGGCTCGGTGGAAAGCGACTCGGAGGGCAATCCGCTTTCCATGGACAACCATTCGTCCAGGCCGGAAGTCGCCGGAGCGCTGGCAGGCAGGGTCTCGACCAGCATGCGCCGGTCGCCGACGCTCGGCCTCGATATGGCCTACGCCGCGGCTCCCGTCACCGTGGACGGCGCCGTCACCGGAGTCCTCAGGGTGGCGATGGCCACGACCGAGCTGTCGCGGCGGCTCACGCCGTTCATCATCGCTTCGAGCGCCGTGGCCGCCGCGATGATCGTGGCGATGGCGTTCGCCAGCGCCCGCCTGAGCGCGAGCGTCAACGGCCCGGTGTCGGCGCTGATGGAAGCCTCCCGCGACTGGTCCTCAGGCAGGCTCGAGCGGCGCTTGCGACGCTTCGACGACCCGGAGCTGGCGCCGTTGTCCGACACGATGAACGCCATGGCGGCCGAACTGGCGGCCCGCATCGTCGGCATGGAGCGCCAGGGAAGGGAGCTGGGCGCGATACTCGACGCCATGGGCGAGGCGGTACTGAGTACCGATGCCGATCTCGTCATCCGCCTGGCCAATCCTTCCGCGGTGGCACTGCTTGCCGCCGGCGGAGCTCCTTCTTCCATCGAGGGCCTGACCGTGCTCAAGGCGAGCGGCAATACGGCCCTCGACGCGATGGCGGGGCGTTGCGCATCGGGCAGCGGCCGCGACGAGGCCGAGGTGACCCTGTATGGCGACGATACGCGGCGGCTCCTCGTCCATGCCGCCCCGCTGCCACTCGAAGGCGGCCGATATGGAGCGCTCCTCGTCCTCAACGACATCTCGCGGCTCAAGCGCCTCGAGCGGGTCAAGCAGGACTTCGTCGCCAACGTCTCGCACGAGCTCCGGACTCCGATTACGTTGATCAAGGGTTTTGCCGAGACCCTCGAGGAAGTGGACGATCCAGCCGAAGCCAGGCGTTTTCTGGCCATCATCAAGCGCCACGCCGACAGGATGGCCTCGATTGTCGATGATCTCCTGACTCTTGCCAGGCTGGAAGGACCGGAGCGAGGGCTCCTGGAAACCTCCACGGTCAACGCGGCGCAGGTCATCGCGCGGGCGGTGGAGTCGCTTGGCGACGCGCCGGCGGAAAGGGGCGTGTCGCTGACGACAGCCGTCGAGGCCGGGCTCGAAGCGCAGGCCAACGAAGGGCTGCTCGAGCAGGCCCTCGTCAACCTGCTTGACAACGCGGTCAAGTACAGCCCCCGCGGTGCTGCCGTCCGCGCGGAAGCGGCAGCCGATGGAGGTTTTGTACGCTTCGCGGTCCGGGACGAAGGACCGGGCATCCCGGCGCGCGAGCTTCCGAGGCTCTTCGAGCGGTTCTACCGGGTCGACAAGGCCAGGAGCCGGGAACTCGGCGGCACGGGCCTCGGGCTGGCCATCGTCAGGCACATAGCTCTGGTTCACGGCGGTGACGCGTCAGTCGAGAGCAGGGAAGGTTCAGGCAGTACGTTCTACCTGCGCGTACCGAGATATTGTCAATAGTTGTGGATTGGATGCATGAACGCATTTTCGATCAGGCAGCCACTTCATCGACTTGCACTCCATTTATTAACTTGATTCCCGATTCAACGAGCGGGATTTGTTTGTAACCATCAAGCCTGCCGCGAAGGTTGATTCGGTGGGATTGGTGGTACGAAGGTGGAGCCAATGTGCCGCGGGGAAGTCATAGAACGCGAACAGGTCATCCTTACCCTTCACCAGGCATTCCACAGCCTTCGGGTACTTGTCCTTGAATGACGCGACAAAGAGATCGTATGCTTTGAACGCGTCCTCGCGCGTCGGCGCGAGGTATTGCTCATGCAGCATGCCCTTGGCCTTTCCCTGAAGCACTTTCGGGAGCTTGTCCAGGATGTTCCCGGACTTGTGGAACCAGCATCGCTGGATACGCGTCTGCGATCACACCTCCGCTACGGTGGTCTGGAATCCCATTGCTCCGTCGCATACCGCAAGTGCCGGTGCATTGTTCAATCCTCGGGATCGCAGGTCAAGGAGAACCTTTTTCCACGATTGCACGCTTTCCCTGAAGCCATCCGATACGGCAAGCAATTCCTTGTTACCCAAGGAATCCGCACCCATGACGACGAGCAGGCAGGAGCGTTCATCCTCGAGCCGGGCATTGCAGTACACCCCGTCCGCCCAGACGTAGACGTAGCGTTTTGACGACAGATCGCGTTTCGACCACTCCTCATACTCCTCGGTCCAGATATCCTTGAGCCGCACGACGGTACTCGCCGACAGCCCCTTGGCCTGTGGCCCCAGGATTGCCTCAAGCGCTACCGGAAAGTCGTCGGTCAAGATGCCCTTGAGGTAGAGCACGGGCACAAGCGTATCGATGCTCGGTGCCCGCCGCATGAACTTCGGCAGTATCCGACTCGTGAATCGTTCCTTCCCCAAGGCGTCCAAGGCTCGATCGTCCACGCGCGGCCGCGTGACGGGGATCGGACCCACTCCGGTGAGCACTGTATGCTCGGGCATTGCCTCGATTCGAGTCTCGGTGGTAGTCTTGCTCACGGACGTTCTCCTTCGGGCAAGTTTCGTTTGGCGACAAAACCTTACCGAAAAGAGGCGTCCTTTTTCTATCCCGTCCACAAGAATCGATCATGTCTCGGCGCTCTAAAACATCAGCTCTCGAACTGCCAAGGTATCGGTTTTCCTGCCGCACCTGTGCTTTCAGGGGCGAAGACCATCTACCAAGCGGCCTAAGATGCCCAGGCCAAGCGAGCGTCACATTCCAACCTCAAAGCCAAGCCTCGCCGCCGATCCAAGGCCACGATCATGGACGATGCGGACGCTCTGGCTGAGAGTCATCACATCCTCATCCTCCTGAACACCCTCTTCGCCAGCGATCCCAACGCGACCCGCAGGGCCGACTACAAGTCGGCTGCGACGATAGTCCGAAAGTGCCTACGCTGATCAATTCGACGCATTGCCTTTACATTTTCCTCGTCTCCTCTGGTGTCATCATCATCTTGGCGCAAGCCTGAGGATGGCTGCATCCGCGCCAAGGTGGAATAATGTCAACAGCCGGGAGGTGCCGCCCACCACTGCTCATAAGCCATCTTTCCGAAGCAGATGCCTCCCTCTTGCCCCTATCTGTCTTTTTTCTTATTACTGGTATTGTGCGATACCGATACTTGGGGTATATTGAATGATTGGATCGCTAGCGACCCAGCTTTTCCTGGTGCGCCTCATGCCACTTCTCGCGGCCCGGAAGGTTGCATGGAAGCCCCGTAATCGGCGCAAGACAAGGGAATTTATGCTGGAGGAAGGACTTAGCGAGGATGACGCCTACGAGATCATCTCCAAGCTCCAGCCCGAGCACTACGCCAAGGGACTGGACCCCGATGACGACGGAACGCCTGGGGATGTCATGGTGTTCTTTCTCCCGTACAAGCGGCAAACTCCGCCGGAGAACGAGATTCTGTTGTACATCAAGTTGAAGATTTGGACCGATATCAGTGGCGATGCCGGTATCGTGATGTCTTTCCATGATGAGGGCAATTATGAGTAATCGACTGCCATGTTCCCGCTGTGGCACGACCCGTGATGTAGAGGTCGTCGAGCGAGAGGAACAGGTAACGATCAAGGGTAAGGAGATCTCCTTCCTCGCCCACTACTCGCGCTGCCTTACCTGCGGAGACGAGTTCGAGGCCCCTGGCCAGCTCGACGCGAATCTCGACGCCGCGCGGGAAGTCTACGCCAAGCTCTATGAGGCTCCCTCTCCCGAGGCCTTGGTCGCCCTTCGTGCCCGATATAATGCGAGTCAGAAAGCTTTTGGCGCGATACTCGGCTTCGGTGAGCTCACTATGAACAGCTACGAGAAAGGCAATATTCCCGATCCGACGAACCGGCTTCTCCTCAGGCTCGCGGCCGATCCGCTCATCTTCAAAGCGATGTATGAGATCAATTCCGGGAAGATCGGGACTACTCAACGTCGCAGGATAGAAGAGTCCGAGGGCTACGAGTCAGCGATACATTGGGAGGGACTAGCTGGCCTTTCTGCGCTTCTGGCGCCGCTTCAGCAGGAAAAGATCGAGGCCATCGCTCGGCGCAACGGCAGGACTGTTCCAGTGCAGATCGCGGCGTACGTCGGAACCGCATCTTTCCAGGACTACTCTCGACTGTACGCCGAAGCACGATGGTCCCATGAAAAGACAACGCCACTTCCCTCCGCCCCCGCACAACCCATCACCATCCAAGGAGCGGCGTGATGCCCGGCGACATCAACGAACGACTTACCCGCTTCCTACATGCCTTGGAATTGCATGACATCAAGCCGATGCTTCTCCATTCCGAGAACACCGGTCCGATGCCACCTCCAGGCAGCGAACTCAAGCTTGAATGGAAGCAATCCTTTGCCAATGGCGACCCGCTTGCCACCGCACCTGAAACGAGAATATTCCGGCCCAAGTATAAGCTTTCGGTCAACTTCGAGGAAATACCTATCTTCAAGCAGGTCTCTGTCTTCATCATTGGATTCACGGTCACTGATATGGCCGTATTCGAGGAACTCTGGGCCGATGAGGAGCTGCGAAAGGTCTTCATGGAGAAGCAGATCCAGAGGACACTATGGCCCCTTTTCCGTCAGCACACTCACGACGGGATGAGCCGCCTCGGCATGGTGCCCGTGCCGCTCCCCTGGCTCATGTAGAGATTGTCATGCTTCGAATGGAATTTGTAAGGAGTGCCCATATGCCCACCCTAACCTGGACGGGTGAAGGCCAGATACCAAGCGATTTCTCTGCGCTCTTCTCTGAAGGGCCTGTTATCGATGAGCCAGCGGAAATGTTTGATTTTAGATATGCTTGCGGCGAGCGTTCAGGCGCGTATACCGCATTTACACGCAGGATGGAGGCGATAGAATGTCGATCAAAGGAGCTCTGACTCCTAATTCACCAAGGAATCAGGGTTCAAATGGGGAATCGCAGGTAATACGCCCATGAGCCTGGTAAAATCCAAACAACGCGTCGCCGACCACGGGGAGGTATTCACGCCCCCGTGGATGGTCGAGGCCATGCTCGACCTCGTCAAGGACGAGACCGAGCGCATCGACTCACGCTTCCTGGAGCCAGCGTGCGGGAGCGGGAACTTCCTCGTCCCAATTCTGCAGCGAAAACTCGCCGCCGTCGAACTCAAGTTCGGCAAGTCCGAGTTCGAAAAACGGCACTACGCGCTGTTCGCGCTGATGTGCATCTATGGCATCGAGCTACTGCCGGACAACATCGCCGAGTGCCGCGCTAACATGCTGGAGATCCTCGCCTACTACCTGGCTCTGGATGGGTCGGACGACCTGTATCGAGCCGCCTTCCAGGTGCTGTCGCAGAACCTCGTTCACGGGGACGCCCTAAGTATGCACAGCAGCGATGGCCAGCCGATCACCTTCGCCGAGTGGGGCTACCTCGGCAAGGGCAAGTTCCAGCGGCGGGACTTTCGCTTCGACAGCCTCACCCAATCATCGGCCTACAGCGCCGAGGGGTCGCTCTTCGCCCACCTTGGCAAACACGAGATTTTTACGCCGGCTAAAACCTACCCGCCGATGACGGTGGGTGAATTGGCCGCCGTGCCGGGAATCGCTGAAATTTCTCGTTCCAACCGGAGGGCTGCGCCATGAGCAAGGAGAAAAAACTCCGAATCCGCAACGGCACGGCGGAGTTCCTCATCTTCACCCGCCAAGCCGGCGACCCGGGCATCGAGGTGCGGGTGGCGGAGGAGACTGTGTGGCTGACGCAGAAGTTGATGGCGGCGTTGTTCGAGGTCACCGTTCCAACCATCAACGAGCATCTGGCCAATCTTTTGGGACAGGGCGAAATCGCGGCGGCGGCAACTATTCGGAATTTCCGAACAGTTCAAAGGGAGGGCAGCCGGGACGTTTCCCGCAACGTGGAATTCTACAACCTCGATGCCATCATCGCGGTCGGTTTCCGGGTGAACTCGGACCGCGCCACCCAATTTCGCCGGTGGGCCACGGGTGTCCTGCGCGACTTCGCCATCCACAGCCACACCGCAGCAGAGTTGATCGTGGAGCGCGCCGACAGCGCGAAAGAGCGAATGGGGCTGACGACGTGGAAGAACGCGCCGCACGGGAAAATCCTCAAGCCGGATGTCGTCGTCGCGAAAGACTACCTGACGGAAAAGGAACTCAAGGCACTCGACCGCATCGTGACCATGTATCTGGACTACGCCGAGGATCAAGCGGAGCGGGGCATCCCGATGACGATGCAGGATTGGGCCACGAAGCTGAACGCATTCCTCCAGTTCAATGAGCGCGACCTGCTGGATCATCCCGGCAAGGTCAGCGCCGAAGTGGCGAAGGCCTTTGCCGAAAGTGAATTTGAAAAATACCGCGTCGTGCAGGACCGCCTGTTCGAGTCCGACTTCGACCGGGCCATCAAGAAGCTGCCGAAGAAAGGGAACAAGCCATGAACAGCTCACGCGGAGGCGCGGAGAACGCGGAGGAAGAGACGGTTCACGCGAAGGCGCGAGGATGCGAAGGTTCACGCGAAGGCGCGAAGACGCGAAGTGAAATCGAAACAGTTGTCCAAATAGTAATAGATACCGCGCTAGAACTACATCGAGGCCTGGGGCCAGGGCTTCTGGAATCCGTTTATGAGGCGATTCTCGCAAGGATGCTGGAACAACGAGGGCTTCGAGTCGAGCGGCAAAAAGCGGTCCCCGTCCGATTTCGGGATATCGAACTTGACGAGTGTTTCCGACTGGATCTGTTTGTCGATGATCAACTCATCGTGGAACTGAAATCTGTCGAAAACATCCACCCCGTTCATCCGAAGCAGGTCCTGACGTATCTGCGGTTGATGGATTTATCCCTGGGCCTGTTGATCAATTTCGGGGCACCGCTTCTCAAAGACGGCTTGCGTCGGGTGGTCAACCATCACACCAACTTCGCGACTTCGCGACTTCGCGTGCACCAATATCCCGCGGAGGATCCCAAGTGACAGGACAAGCCCAATTTTCCCTGCGCGGTCGCAATCCCGATGTATTGACCTGCATCGCTAACCTCTCCAACGACGAGGTTTTCACACCCCCCGCGTTCGCGGGCAGGATGCTGGATACCCTCGCCCAGGCGTGGGCGACCGACCACGAGGGCGCGAAGATCTGGGCGGACAGTTCAGTGAGGTTCCTGGACCCGTGCACCAAGTCGGGCGTGTTCCTGCGCGAGATCACCAGCCGCCTGACCAAGGGCCTGGCGGACGAGATTCCGGACCTTGAGGATCGTGTCGACCACATCCTGACCAGGCAGGTCTTCGGTATCGGCATCACACACCTGACAAGCCTACTGGCACGCCGCAGCGTGTACTGCTCAAAGCACGCCAATGGCGAGCATTCCATAGCGAAATCACTCACCAGTGATCACGGTAACATCTGGTTCGAACGCACCGAGCACCAGTGGGCAGATGGAAAGTGCGCGTACTGCGGCGCGAGCCAGAAGACGATGGACCGTGGCGAAGGGCTCGAAACCCACGCCTATGCGTTCATCCACGCCGACGACATCAAGACCCGCATGGCCGATTTGTTTGGAGGCGATATGCAGTTCGATGTAATTATCGGGAACCCGCCGTACCAGTTGGACGATGGTGGCTACGGCACGAGTGCCGCGCCGATCTACCAGTTATTCGTCGAGAATGCCATTCGCCTTGATCCGCGCTACGCCGTATTCGTAACCCCCTCACGGTGGATGGCTGGGGGCAAAGGGCTCGACAAGTATCGGGAGCGGATGCTCTCAGACAAGCATCTGCGGAACATCGTAGACTACCCGAAGCTTTACGAGGGTTTTCCGGGTGTTAAAATACGCGGTGGCATCTCCTATTTCCTATGGGATCGCGACCACAACGGCCCGTGTGAGGTACAGACGATTTGGGACGGGCAGCCGACGGGACCAGCAGTTGCGCGCCAGCTTGATTCCTATGATATCCTTATTCGCCGAAACGAAGCCGTACCGATATTGGATAAGGTAAGAGCGAAGGGTGAGCCCACGCTCGTTGATCGCGTGTCAAGCAGAAAGCCATTCGGTCTACCTACCAATTTCAGAGGAAAGCCCTCAGCGGCGGGAGTAACCAAGCCGATTCGTCTTTACGAAAACCAGCGTATCGGCTGGATCAGCCGCAAGGATATCCCGATCAACGAAGCTTTGATTGACGAGTGGAAAGTCCTGATGACAAGGGTTCAGGGCACGAGTGCTGCAATCGAGACCAAGTTCCTCAGTAAGCCTATCATTGCCGAGCCAGGTACCGCATGTACTGAGACCTACCTTGTTGCCGGGCACTTCGACAACGAGGCCGATGCCTCGTACTACGCGAAGTACCTCAGTACTCGATTCGTTCGATTCTTGGTTTCTCTTCGCAAGCAAACCCAAGACGCTGCTCGCGGAGTCTATGGTTTTGTCCCAGACTTACCGCTGAACCAAGAGTGGACCGATGCCAAGCTCTACAAGCGATATGGACTGACCAAGAAAGAGATCGCCTTCATCGAGTCCCAAGTCGCCGAGCACAAGATCGAACTGTTTGATGAAGACAGCAGCCCTGAAGGTGACGATGAGTAACCCGAGGAATAACGTCGTCGCCGGGCATTCGGACGCCCTCTTTGGACGCGTAGTGTCTATTCTTGAACGGGCGCTGGGTAGTGTCGTCAGGGCCGTGAATACCAATATGGTGCTGGCCTACTGGTTGATCGGGCGCGAGATTGTCCAGGAATGGCAAGGCGGCGAGGAACGTGCGGAGTACGGCAAGAAGCTTGTCGAAGAGCTGCCCACATGCCTGACGGTACGGTATGGGAAAGGGTTTTCGACCACAACTCTCCAGTATTTTCGAAAATTCTATTTGGCTTACCCGGCTCGGTGTACCGGAATTCCACGCCCGTCGGGCGTGGAATCTGTAGACCCCCTTATGGAACAGGAGATATCACGCCCGATAGGCGCAGAATGGACCGAGGCAGGGAATCCCTCCCCAGTTGGAAGAGAAATGGCCGCCACCCCACTTGCGTACCCAGCGGACGGCGATTTGTCACAAGGTTTCTCGCCGCAACTTTCTTGGTCGCACTACCGCGCCCTGATGCGAGTGGACAATACCGAGGCCCGCGATTTCTACGAGCGGGAAGCCAGGGAGTGCGGCTGGTCGAAGGCGCAACTAGAAAGGCAAATCCACAGTTTCTACTACGACCGGATTGTCTCCAATCGCGGCGAGAAGGGGCTCCTGTCCGAGGACAGGGATCGTCTTCCCGGCGAAAAAGTCCAGCCAGCCGATCTGCTCAAGTCACCTATGGTGCTGGAATTCCTGGGACTTCCCGATTCTCCTGAACTGCATGAAAGCAGGCTCGAACAGGCGATTATCGACAACCTGCAAAACTTCCTGCTGGAACTCGGTAAGGGATTCTCTTTTGTCGCTCGTCAGAAGCGTATACGATTCGGAGATGACGATTTCTATATTGATCTCGTTTTCTACAACTACGTCCTGAAGTGCTTCCTCTTGCTTGATCTAAAAATGGGGAAGTTGACTCATGCAGATATCGGGCAGATGGACGGCTATGTCAGGCTCTTCGAAGACCGTTTCAAGATCCCCGGCGACAATCCCACGATTGGCTTGTTGCTCTGCTCGGATAAAAGCGAGGCGGTCGCCAAATACTCGATCCTGAGCGAGAACAAGCAAATTTTTGCATCGAAATACCTGCCGAACCTACCGACGGAAGAGCAGCTCCGACTGGAGATCGAGAAGGAACGGCATCTCATCGAGTCCGCCCTGGAAGACCGCACCCGTGTGTAACGAACTTCGGCGACCAGATGCCCGAGGTGCAATCCTATGACCGCGCTTGAGCAGTTCTATTCGGAAGACCCAAGCTGGCACGAAAAGATCGGCGATATCCACGCCCTGCTCGAGCGCGTCAAGATCAGCGAGGAGCAGTCCGGCGACCTGCTGCGCCTGCGCACTCTCAATCGCATCCTTACGATCCACGCATCCACCGCCATAGAAGGGAACCGGCTCAGCCTTGCCCAGGTCACCGATGTCATCAACGGTAAACCCGTTTTGGGACCGCTCAAGGACATCAAAGAGGTGCAGAACGCCTGGCACGCATACGACGAATTGGCCGGCTATGAGCCCTGGGCAGTCGGCGATTTATTGAAGGCCCACGCTCACCTGACCGACACCCTCATCGGGGAGTCGGGCCGGTTCCGCACGGTCGGCGTCGCCGTCGTATGCGACGATGGCGCGGTGATGCACCGAGGCTCCCCGGCGGAAGAGGTCCCCGCCCTCGTGGAGCGCCTCCTCCGGTGGGGGAAGACCGCCGAGGCGCACCCCCTCATCAAGAGTTCCGCGGTCCACTTCATGCTGGAATACATCCATCCCTTCCGCGACGGCAACGGCAGGATCGGGCGCTTATGGCAGACGCTGATTCTTTCCAGATGGAATCCCCTGTTCGCCTGGATGCCGGTCGAAACCCTGGTCCACGACAACCAGGCGTTGTACTACAAGGCGCTACAGGATTCTCATTCAGGTAGTCTGGATTGCCGACCCTTTATAAGATTTATGCTCGATGCCATAGGGAATTCGCTGTATAAGTACATAGATATCGCGACAGAAACAGCGGCCGATGTACCTGTAAATGTCGGTGTAAATGTCGGTGTAAATGAAAAGATCCTAGATTTCCTGAAACGAGAGCCGGGATTGTCGGCCAATGAATTAGCCACGTTGTTGAACAAGACTACCCGTACCCTAGAACGCCATCTCAAGGCCCTCCGAGAACAGGGACGGCTGAAACGCGTCGGCTCAGACAAGGCCGGCCACTGGGAAATCATGGAGAGGCCGCGATGACGAAGCCCGCCATTGAACAGATCCTCGCTCCCAAGCCGGAAGTCCGCCCCCGCATATACGCCTACTCCATAGGCGACGCGGCGCACGAGGGCCTCCTCAAAGTAGGGCAGACGAGCCGCGATGTGAAGCAGCGTATCGCCGAGCAGGTCACGACCGCCGCCATCAAGAACTATAGGGTCGAGCTGGACGAATGCGCCGAGTGTCCGAATGGCTCATTTTATACCGACCATCAGGTGCGCGCGGCGCTGGTCAGGAAGGGTTTCGAGAACACCGAGCTGGAATGGATGCGCTGCTCGGTCAAGGACCTCAGAACCGTCCTCACGGAACTGCGCGTCGGACAGGAGTTCACGGGCACGCATTCCGAGACCTTCCAGATGCGACGGGAGCAGGTCGAGGCCGTGAACAAGACACATGCCTACTTCCACTCCATCTGGAGCGAGGATATGCACGCTGTTCCGCGCTTCCTCTGGAACGCGAAGATGCGCTTCGGCAAGACCTTCACGACCTACCAGCTTGCCAGAAAGCTCGGCGCCAAGCGGGTGCTCGTGGTGACCTTCAAGCCCGCCGTGGAGGATGCGTGGCAGACGGACCTGGAATCCCATGTGGATTTCGACGGCTGGCAGTACCTCTCCCGCCACTCCGACAAGGATCCCACCAAGATCGACCGCAAGAAGCCGGTGGTCTACTTCGGCTCTTTCCAGGACCTGCTTGGCCGCGACGAGGCGGGCAACATCAAGCCCAGGCACGAATGGCTCCACAAGGTGGAGTGGGACCTCGTGGTCTTCGACGAGTACCACTTCGGCGCCTGGCGCGACACCGCGAAAGAGCTCTTCGAGGGCGAGGAAGACGCGATCGCCATGAAAGAGGCCAGGCTCGAGTACGCCGAGGGTCTGGATCATATCAACGAGGACCTCGGCGTGCTGTCGGAGAAGGAAACCGAGTTCCTGCCGATCACCACCAAGGCCTATCTCTACCTCTCCGGCACACCATTCAGGGCCTTGGCCACGGGGGAGTTCATCGAGGAGCAGATCTTCAACTGGACCTACACCGACGAGCAGCGCGCCAAGGAAGAGTTCGCCGCCGAGAACCCCGGCACATGGAACCCCTACGGCGCCCTGCTGCAGATGCGCCTCCTGACCTACCAGATGCCTGACGAACTGCTGGCGATCGCGAGCGGCGGCGAGTTCGACGAGTTCGACCTCAACGAATTTTTCGCCGCGTCCGACACGGGCAAAGATGTGCAGTTCAAGCACAAGAGCGACGTGCAGAAGTGGCTGGACATCATTCGCGGCTCGTATGCGCCTTGCGCGGTTGAACATCTCAAGACCGGAACACGGCCGCCGTTTCCGTATTCCGATATTCGCCTGCTTCCCTATCTCCAGCACTCCTTCTGGTTCCTGCCCAACGTGGCGTCGTGCAACGCGATGGCGAACCTGCTGGCCGAGAAGCACAATACTTTCTGGAGCGATTATAAGGTTGTAGTCGCCGCCGGTACGTCGGCGGGCATCGGGCTGGATGCGCTGCCGCCCGTGCGCAAGGCCATCGGGAGCGGATTCGAGACGAAGACGATAACCCTCACGTGCGGCAAGCTCACGACTGGTGTGACCGTGCCGCAGTGGTCGTCCATCCTGATGCTGCGCAACCTCACGTCGCCCGAGACCTACTTCCAGGCCGCGTTCCGCGTGCAGTCGCCGTGGTCCATCAAGAATCCGAACGGCGACAACCCAAACGAGGAAGAGGTCCTCAAGCCCATCTGCTTCGTATTCGACTTCGCACCAACCCGCGCCCTGCGTCAGCTCTCCGAGTACGGGATCGGCCTGTCGCCCAACGAGTCGAACCCGGAGAACGCCGTCAAGGATCTTGTGTCGTTCCTGCCCGTGCTGGCCTATGACGGCGCCAACATGACGCAGATAGATGCGGGCGGGATTCTCGATATTGCGATGGCCGGCACCTCGGCCACCTTGCTGGCGCGCAAGTGGGAGTCCGCGCTGCTCGTGAACGTGGATAACGACACCCTGCGCCGTATCTTGGACAATCCCGAGGCGATGGCCGCCGTGGAGCGTATCGAGGGCTGGCGCGCGCTCGGCGACAACATCATCGAGACGATCATCAACAAGAGTGATAAGGTCAAGGAGCTGAAGGACAAGGCGAAGCAGCGCGAGCTCTCGGAGAAGCAGATGAAGCAGCTTTCCGATGAGGAGCGGGAGTTCAAGTCCAAACGCAAGCTCGTACAGGAGAAGCTGATCAAGTTCGCCACACGCATTCCGGCGTTCATGTACTTGACCGACTTCCGTGAGAATACGCTGCAGGATGTGATCACCAAGCTGGAACCGGATTTGTTCCTGGCCGTCACCGGGCTGACGGTCAAGGACTTCCATCTGCTCGTGCGCCTGAAGGTGTTCAACACTGAGCAGATGAATCAAGCTGTCTTCGCCTTCCGGCGTTATGAAGACGCCTCACTCCGATATACAGGTATCGAAAGCCACGAGGGACTGACCAATTATGGGCTCTACGACACTGTAGTGGCGATGGGCTGAAAGAGCTACAGGAGGTGCGGTTGAACCGCCCCGGGATTGCCGGAGACTGAATTCTTTGAGAGGATACAGTCATGGGCAAAGAAAACAGGTTTTCACCAGAGGTACGGGACCTCGGGGCCGCACGCGCCCGTTCGACTCCCCCGGAAAAATAAAAGATCCGCAGGAAGCGGATCTCTTATTTTTGGAGGTGGGGGGAGTCGACTTCCGGTCGCGCGCTCAGCGCGCTTCCTTCAGCCCGCCTGCGGCGCTCTCGGCGCGTCCATGCGCCTCGCGCTCGCTAGCTCGCGACGCGCCTCCGGTTCGACTCCCCCCATCTCCTTATCAAAAAACCAACCCCGCCAGAAGGCGGGGTTGGTTTTTTTGGAGGTGGGGGGAGTTGAACCCCCGTCCCCGAATGCTGACCGTAGACATCTACAGGTTTATCCGTCCTTTTGAATTGTCGGATCCGGTGTAGCGAGACGGCGCGCGTTCCGGACCGTATCCCGATTCATGTTCCCTTGCCGTTCGGGCCCGGCTTCGGGTGAGCCCCGGTCGGTGTCGGACGCAGCGATCGCTCGGGGCAGCGCAACCGCGAATCCGTCGTTCAACGTCGCTTACGCGGCGAGAGCGAGAGTGCCGTTGTTGTTGGCACTTGAAGGTTTGCCGAATGTTAGGAGATCGGCGTCTCCACCTGCAACCCACGACCGAGACCATACGGATCGAAACCGGAACACCCCCCGGATCGACCGCGACGGAACGCGGTACATGATCGAATGTACCGCTCCCCGGGGGGATCGTCAAGGAGAGCGCGGGGAAGGGGCAAGCGACGTGCCTGACGCTGTTCTGAGATGGTTTTTCAGGAATGGATCGCGCGGTCGATGATCCCGCCGCCCAGGACGAACCCGTCCGCGTCGTAGAAGACGGCGGATTGGCCCGGCGCTACCGCCCGTTGCGGGATGTCGAACTCCACGCGCGCGGCGCCGTCAATGACGGTCACCGTGGACGGGACGGGCTTGTGGTTCTGCCTGATCCTGACGAAGGCCGCGAACGACGAGTCGCGCGAGAGGTCGGCAAGGACGGCGTCGCCCGCCTCGAAGCCGTCCGCGAAGAGCGATGCGTTTTTCGAGACGACGATGCGGTTCCGTCCGGCGTCGATGGCCGTCACGTAGAGCGCTTCGGGTCCGGCGCTCACCCCGATGCCCCGCCGCTGCCCGATGGTGTAATGGACGATGCCGCGGTGCTGCCCCAGGACTTGCCCCTCGTCGTCGACGATGTCGCCCGGTTCGACGCCCGAACCCTCGAAGACGGGGCCGTAGTCGCCGCCTGCGATGAAATCCTGGCTCTCGGGCTTTTCAGAGACTTCAAGGCCGAACGAGCGTGCCAGATCCCTGGTTTCCGCCTTGGTCAGTTCGCCCAGCGGAAATTCCGTCATGGAAAGCGTCGCGGGCGCCAGGCGGTAGAGGAAGTAGCTCTGGTCCTTGGCCGCGTCGAGCGCCATTCGGAGTCGCGGCCTGCCCGAGGAGAGGTCGATGCGCGCGTAATGACCGGTGGCAAAACGGTCGAAGCCGATCCCCGCCTCGCGGGCGCGGGACAGGAGGAATCCGAACTTCATCGTGTGGTTGCATGCCACGCAGGGATTCGGGGTCCTTCCCCTGAGGTACTCGTCGCGGAAATAGTTCAGGACCGCTTCCTGGTAGTCGTCGGCCAGGTCGAGCACGTGGTACGGGATGCCGAGGGAAGAGCAGAGCCGTTCGCACGCGGCGATGTCCTCTTCTTCCCCCGGGCCGTAGCATGCGTGCTTGAGGTCTTCCTGGACGCGGATGGCCCCGTTCCATATCTTCATGGTGAGGCCGATGACGCGCTGCCCCCGCGAAGCGAGGAGGGCCGCCACGACCGACGAGTCCACGCCCCCGGACAATCCCACTGCATAGACGGGTGTATCGTTCATCCTGCCGTTCCCCTTCGGATGCACTCTACACCGCGCGGGCCCGGAAGGAAAGCATGGCTATCAGGCGGTGGTCACGGGGGTGCGTTTTGTATAAACTGGCCATGGCGGGTTCCGCGAAAACCGGACCGCCTGATTCCAGGTCCCGGAGCCATCATGAAACACATTCTCGCGATGACCATGTTGCTCGCATCGTCCGCCGGGGCTTTCGCCCAGGAATCGGCAGTTCCCCCCTATCTGGCACTGTTCCCCGACATCTACGAAGCCCGGCTGATCCATACTTCCGCCGTACTCATGTCCCGGCTTCCCAGGTTCCTCCAGTTCCAGGAAAACGTGCAGGAGACCAGGTCTGGCCGCGTCCTGTCGCGGGTGGAACAGTCCGAGGGCTTCGCGTACGCCGAGTTCCTGCGCGAACGGGACGGCGAATTCCCCCTCGTCTCGGCGGGCAACACGATCCTCCAGCGGGAGACCGTGAAGGGTTTCATCACCTGCGCCAAGATTTTCCTGAACGACGATCCCTCCTGTTACATACGCTATTCGCCTATTTCCGACCGATCCAAATTCGATGTCGTCGTGTACGGCGCGGTCGTCAGGCAGGAGCTCATCACGGGGCTCAACTACATCCTGCAATTCGGCCGGCCGATCGACATGATGCTCTCCGCCTGGAACGAACGGGGTTCCGTCTTCAGGAGTGGGGCCGCCGAAGGCGCCCGGGAGCGCTTCGTCCGCTCGGCTGACGCCGGGGGTTCGGGCTCCTTTTTCGAAAAGCTGAAAGCGGCCGATCCCGGGCAGGGACAGGAGCTGGCGCCGGCTTCATGGGCGTTCTACGCCGCGGATGTCGATCCCCGCGCCACGAACCTGCCCTACGCCGCGTTCCCGAAGTCGAAGATCGGCATGCCGCTCGCAGCGGTTCGCGCGGCCATCTTCGAGCGCAGCTCCGCGAACGACGCATCGAGATCGGCCGCTGTCGCGTATGTCGCCACGAGCGGCGATCTTGCCCTGCTGTTCATTCCCCATGTCGGCAGGTACGGGACCTTTGAAGTCGCCGTATTCGCCCTCGACACCCGGAAACGGGTCGATATGACGCCCCTCCTGGCGGCCAGGGGCACGGAAACCGTAACGGTACGGGAAGTCGCGCTGCCTTGAGTTCCGGTCCAGGGCGCAGCGCCGCCCGGGCATTGCCGTCCGAGGATTCCGGGCGCGAGCGTTGCATCGATCCACGGGGAATCATATAATCGACGTATGACCCCGCAGAAGTACTTTCCCGATATCGCCGCAGCCGCCTGGGAACATGCCGCGGACCGGGAAGCTTTCGCCGCTTTTACCTCCCTGCCGCTGTCTACGGGCATCGTCGGGCGCTTCCTGGGCCTGGCGAGCGACCGTTCCTTCAGGCTCATCGCCCTCGCCAACGGCCTCAGGGTGTCCGAAACCCAGTTCACGGGCCTTCATCACAGCGTCCGGGAAGTCTGCGACATCCTCGATGTTCGCTTCGAGCCCGAGGTATTCATAGAATTCTCGCCCGTGACCCGGGCTTACGCCGTCGGTTTCGACAAGCCGTTCATCGTGCTCACGAGTTCCGTGCTGGATCTCTTCGACGAGGCCGAGATCGTCGGGCTCCTCGGCAGGGAACTCGGGCACTGCATGTCCGGCAGGGCCGCCTACAAGACCCTCCTGTGGTTCATCCAGAGCGTTTCGCCGCACTTGTGCGAAGGGCTCACGCCGATCGACCGCGACGCCATGATCGCCCTGGCCGCCTTGCGAGAATGGGACCGGCGCAGCGAACTGTCCGCAGACAGGGCTGCGCTGCTCGTCACCCAGGACGTGCTCGTCGTGCTCAGGATGCTCATGAAGCAGATCGCCGGCCTCCGGTATCCCGACTGCAACGTGCACGAGCTCATCCGGCAGGCCGAGGAATTCGAACTCGGCAGCGCTCACGTCGACAGCGCCGCCATGATCCTTTCGGCCGTGGACGGGATGCGCAATTTCCCCGTCTCGCGGATCGCCGAGATCAGGCGCTGGGAGCGTTCGGGCAGGTACCGCGAGATCCTGAACGGCGATTACCCGCGCCGGTCGGCGTCCCCCGCGGAACAGGACGTTTCTGCCGATTCGATCAAGGCGATGATGGACAGCATCAACGAGGGGGCGCTCCGCGTGGATTCCTTCTTCAAGACCCTCCTGCGGGGCTGATGCCTCCGTACGCTTGACAAGCCGGCCCGGGCCGCGGTATATATCGTCTCGCTTTCGGCAAGGCGGCGTAGCTCAGGTGGCAGAGCAAGCGGCTCATATCCGCTGTGTCGTGGGTTCAAGTCCCTCCGCCGCTAATACCGGAAAGCCCCGCGTCACCGCGGGGCTTTTTTTACGTTCCCGCGCCAGCTCCGCGAACGTTGCGGAACGGATCAGGCGATGCTAGAATGATCCGCGATGCCCGCCGTATATTCCCGAAAGGAGAAAGAGCATGACCAATGCCCGGAAAGCCGACGCCATGACCATCCGTCTCGAGTTGGACGAACTCCCGCCCGATCCCGTTTTTGAACCGGGCATACGCCGGGCTCCCCGTCGGGAAGCGGCCCTGACCGCCGCGCAGGAAGCCCTGGCGCTCCGCAACGCCCTGCGCTACATCCCGGAAAGATGGCATGAACGCCTGGCCCCGGAATTCCTCGATGAGCTCCGGACGCGGGGAAGGATCTACGGCTACCGCTTCAGGCCAGCGGGGAAGCTGACGGGCAGGCCGATCGACTCCTACCGGGGCGAATGCGTCGAAGGCCGGGCCTTCCAGGTGATGATCGACAACAACCTCGACTTCGCCGTTGCCCTGTATCCCTACGAGCTTGTCACCTACGGCGAAACGGGGCAGGTGTGCCAGAACTGGATGCAGTACCGACTCATCGTCAGGTACCTGGAAGCCCTCGACGAGAATTCGACGCTCGTCGTGGAATCCGGCCATCCGCTCGGGCTGTTCAGGAGCCATCCCCTGGCGCCCCGCGCGATCATCACGAACGGACTCATGATCGGGATGTTCGACAATTCGAAGGATTTCGCGGTGGCAGCCGCCCTCGGCGTCGCCAACTACGGTCAGATGACCGCTGGCGGATGGATGTACATCGGCCCCCAGGGAATCGTGCACGGCACGTTCAACACCATCCTGAACGCCGGGCGCCTGAAGCTCGGCGTTCCCGAGGACGGAGATCTACGGGGCAAACTTTTCGTCACTTCTGGGCTCGGGGGGATGTCGGGCGCCCAGGGCAAGGCCGCCGTCATCGCCAACGCCGCGTCCATCATCGCCGAGGTCGATCCCTCGCGCATCGAAACCCGCCACAGCCAGGGCTGGGTCGACGTCGTGGCCGGAACGCCCGAAGAGGCTTTCCGTCTCGCCTTCGAAGCCAGGGACGCCGGGGAACCGATCGCGGTGGCTTTCCGGGGCAATATCGTGGACCTCCTCGAACATGCCGCCGACAAGCATCTTCGCATCGATCTCCTTTCCGACCAGACGAGCTGCCACGCGGCCTACGAGGGCGGCTATTGCCCGGCGGGCACCACGTTCGAGGAGCGCACGAGGCTCCTGCGCGAGGATCCCGCCCGCTTCAGGGCCCTCGTAGACGCGTCCTTGCGCCGGCATTTCGAGGTGATCCGGAGGCTCAGCGCCCAGGGCGCGTACTTTTTCGATTACGGCAACAGCTTCCTCAAGGCGGTCTGGGATTCAGGCGTGCGCGAAGTCTCCAGGAACGGCACGGACGAGAAGGACGGCTTCGTGTTCCCGAGCTACGTCGAGGATATCCTCGGCCCCGAGCTCTTCGACTACGGCTACGGCCCCTTCCGCTGGGTCTGCCTTTCCGGAAAACCCGGGGATCTTGCCGCTACCGACGGGGCGGCGATGGACTGCATCGACCCGACACGGCGCGGGCAGGACAGGGACAACTGGGCCTGGATACGCGACGCGGAGAAGAACAAGCTCGTCGTCGGGACGCAGGCGCGCATCCTCTACCAGGACGCTTTCGGACGCATGAAGATCGCCTTGCGGTTCAACGAGATGGTGAAGGAAGGGAAGGTCGGGCCCGTCATGCTCGGCCGCGACCACCATGACTGCGGGGGAACGGACAGTCCCTTCCGCGAGACGAGCAACATCAAGGACGGATCCAACGTCATGGCCGAAATGGCCACGCAGATCTTCGCCGGGAACGCCGCACGCGGGATGAGCCTCATCGCGCTCCACAACGGCGGCGGCGTCGGCATCGGCAAATCGATCAACGGCGGCTTCGGCCTCGTCCTCGACGGGTCGGCCAGGGTCGACGCGATCATCCGCATGGCCGTACCCTGGGACGTCATGGGCGGCGTCGCGCGACGTGCCTGGGCGCGGAACGACCATGCCGTCGAGACCTGCGCCGAATACAACACGGAACACTCCGAACTCGGGCACGTCACGCTGCCGTACTCGGTGGACGACGGGCTCGTCGGGAAGGTCCTCTCCTCCGGGAAGGCGAAGCCGTGAACGAATGCCCCTGCGGCACGGGCCGAGCCTACGACGGATGCTGCGGCCGCTACATCTCCGGCAGGGAAACGACTCCGACCGCCGAAGCCCTCATGCGCAGCCGCTACTCGGCCTACGTGAAGGGTGAGATCGACTATATCGTGAACACCTGCGTCGTCGACGAGGAGCATGGCATCGATGAGGACACCACGAGGCGCTGGAGCGAAACGTCCCGCTGGCTGGGCTTGCGCATCCTGGGGAAGGCGGGCGGCGAACCCGGCGATTCGACGGGCACCGTGGAATTCGCCGCTACCTACGAGATGGACGGCCTTCGGGAGGAGCACCACGAGATCGCGTCCTTCGTCAGGAAGGACGGATCGTGGCTCTACGACTCAGGCGACGTCGTACCCACGACGATCGTCCGCAGCGAGCCGAAAGTCGGGCGCAACGATCCCTGCCCCTGCGGGTCGGGGAAAAAGTACAAGAAGTGCTGCTGCGGCGCGGCCTGAGGGCCATGCCCGCTCCTATTCCACCCTCTTGCCCAGGATGAGGATCTCCGCGATGCACAGGTCTTCGTACTTGGTTCCCTTGGTGGCCTCGGCCACGGTGATCGAGACCGACCCGGCCCCGGGCGTGCCCGGAATCCGCAGGAACTGGGGGGTGAAGGCATCCCCGACGGCGACTCGGGTCGGGATCTTTCCGCCGGCCACGACGTCCAGCGCCTTGGCCCGCGCGTTGGCCGCGAACATCTCCGGATTCATGGGAAAACCGTTCCACACGATGAGCATCCAGGGCGAGCATTCGGCCAGGCTGCCGCCGTCCCAGAGATCCAGCGAAGCCGATATCCTGGATCCGGCGCCGGTTCCCCTGGCTCCTTCCGCCCAGAATTTTTCCAGGGTATGGTCCCCCAGGTACGTCGCGGAATAGGTGATCGTCTTTCCCTTGAGGGTTTCGCTCAGTTCGGACGACGCGGAAAAGTCGGGCGCATAGATGAAGACTCCGCCCTGCGCCACGTAGACGCCCCGGATTTCCTTCGCGTCGTAGAAGACGAGTACATCTCCGCGTCCGGGCTCCAGGGCATAGTAGGTGTCATGCGAACCGTCCTTCCACAACGAGTCGCCCTCTTCCCGCCACTGGAATTCGAAGGACAGTTCGGTGCCGTACTGGCCCGCCTGAGTCGTACAGGTTCCTTCACGCTCGATGGACGAATCGCCCGTAATGACGGACCATGCGAAGCTGCCGTCCTTCGCGAAGCTGATCGTTTCGCCGCCGTATTCCCAGCCTTCGACGCGGTCGAAAGCTTTCCCGGCCAGCGGGTTCGACTGGGCGGAGCCCGTCGCCGGTACCGCGGCAGCCAGCAGCATCGCGCCGAGCATCATCAAAATTGCCTTGTGGTTCATGGATCATCCCTCCGGAGAGGATCGGTCCGGAAAGCGGGGGATTCTTCCCCCGTTTCCGGTTCCGGTCTTCGCCTCAAGTCTGGTGCACGGGAATTTTTTTTCAAGGCCCCGGAATGCCGAACGCAAAACCGCCACGGGAAGATACCGGCGTCCCTGAAGAGCTTTCCGCCCTGGCAAGCGCTGCGATGTAGTCCTTGATCCGCGCTTCGCCGTTCATGGCAGCCTTGCATCGTGATTCCGCCGGAATGGACCTGTAGGCCGGGGTGTGGTCCGGCAGGCGACCGTGCAGGGCCCGTCGGCGTTCAGAAATCGAAACGCAGTTCGACGAACAGCTCGTCCCCGGCGTCGGCCGCTTCGTTGCCGAAGACACCGTACTCGCGGTCGGGATCGTCGGGTATGGCGGTACCGTAGAGACTGCCCCCGACCTTCAGGTTGATCCCGTCGGCGAGGCTCCATGAAACACTGGCCCTGGTCATGCAGTCCCTGGCAGCGACGTTGTAGAGTCCCATCGCGTCCCACGAGACGCGCTCGTCGCTTGAGTTCCCGCGCAGGCTGAGCGAAACGCCGTTTTCGAAGGCGTAGCCCTGTCCGTTCCGTTTCCGCATTTCCTCCGCGTTGGCGCGGTCCTCGTCCGTCGTCCAGTCCGCCGGGGCCTTCCAGGCGACCACCCAGGCCGGCGACCAGCCGAGCCCGATCGTGAGCCAGGGAGAAAAAAGTTGCCTGCTGGCCTGGGCGACGGCCTGGAGGGAATGGTTTTTCGTGAAGATATCCGAACCATCCGTGTCGCCTGTAAGGAAGAACGCTCCTTCGGCGCGGAGGTCGAAGCCCGCGAGCGAGGCCTGCGCGTCCGCGCCGAAGACCTGGACGCGACGGTGTACGGGCGTGTATTCGTTCGTGGTCGTCGTTCCCGGGGGGGAACCGGTCGTTGTCGTGGAATAGCGTATGTCCGGATACCGGTCCCATGCATGGAGCCAGCTTGCCGAGCAGGAAAAGCCCCCGAAGTAGAACATCGCGCGCGCGCCGTACTCCATCCCGTCCCACGAGAATTCCGGAATCTCCTCCGCGAGGAAGTTGTTGAGGATCGTCGCCGGACCGGCCAGTATCGTGGCGCTCGAAACGGTGAGCGGCAGATCGTTGGTTCCAGGCAGGGGCATGACGAGGGCTTCGACCGAGCCCAGACTTCCGGGCAAAGCGTACGAAGCACGTAACATCAGCGCGGGTATCTTCCGTTCGTCCAGCGTGGACGTCGTACGCGTGCCGATGCGTCTGGCGTTGACGTTGTCGGTCGGGTTGAAGCCGTCGGCCAGGCCCCAGGCCAGGATCCGTCGGCCGAAGGAAAGGTCCAGCTCGCCCACGGTGAGCTCGGCATAGGCTTCCTTGAGCTCGATGCTGCCTGTCGGAAGGGCGGGATCGGACAGGTCGACGTCGGTTTCAGCCGATACGAAGGCATAGCCGTTGTCGCCGAGGATGCCGTCGGCGGCGATGCCCGCCGAGACGCCTGAAAAGGTCAGCCCATCGGCGGAGGGTTCGAAGAAGGCCTTGGGCGAGACGTAGAGCGACGCGCCCTCCGCGAAGGCCGGCGCGGGTGCGGCGGCTCCGAACAGGATGGCGGCCGCGGCGAGAGCATGGAATCCGGCAACGCGCATCAACGCCCCCTTTCCAGGAAGCGCACCGTGAAATAGTTCGGGTCGATCGAGTCGAGCGCCTTGGTGCCGGTGAATTCGAGGGTCGTCTTCGTGCCCGATTCGAGGTTCGCCATGGTCATGGAGGTGAAGATCCGGTACTTCCCGGCCAAGGTCTCGTAGCCTCCGACCGCAAGGCGCTTGGCGAGCTTGCCGTCGCGGTTGTGGTACTCGGCTTTCCGCAGCGCGTACCCGGAGGAGTCGATCCACTTTATCACCCTGGAGTATCCATATTTTTTTACCACTTCCGGGTTCGCGGCCTTCTGCTCGATCTTCCAGCATCTTGTCCCGTCCACGGTCTCCTCGCCCAGGAGGACGGCCGAAAATTCCGGGGCGTCGAGGCTGCCCAGGTCGGCATAGGTGAAGTCGGAGCCGAGGAAGGCGCCGGTCTTGCTGTCGCCTCCGCTCGTACCGATGGACCGCACCTTCCTGAGGGCGGGGATGAAGATGTACTGCTCGTCGTCCTTCTCCGGCGCGTCGTACGCGATCGTGAGGAAGCGCGTCCCCCTGACATCGGCGGGCGCCTCGAAGACCATGGTCCGCTTGGTGTCCCCGTTCGGCAGCGAGACCGAGTACGAGGTGATGGTCCGTTCGCGCGTGCCGCCGTTGCGGTCAACGAGCACCATCTTCATGGTACCCTCGGTGGCCGGCGGCGAGGGCGACGCGGCGGCGCGGTCGAGTATGGCCTGGGCTTCCTCGGCCCCGGCCGCAACCAGCGCGATCGCCGCGAACGCGGCCAGCGCCGAGGCCTTCAATGTCTTCGTAGTGATGTTCATGTTCATTCCTCCAAGTTTCATTCCGGGATCAACAACTGCAGTATCGAGATGCGAACGCGAAGGTCACGAAGTGAACGAAGTACGCGAAGGGAAAGAAACGGCATGGAAAGGAGTATCATTCCTGCCCGATCCCGATTCCTTCGTGGCCTTGGTGTTCGCCTTCGCGCCCTTCGCGGTGAAATATTCGCATTGCCGGCCTTCATGCGTCCCCGACGTCGGGACCCTTGACGACGAATTCCGGTTCGAAGATGACGAGGAGCGCGGGCAGCGTGGTGATCGCCGCGAGGGAGCTCAGGACCATGATGAAGGCCATGAGGAGCCCCATGTTGACGTTGCCTGTGGATCTGGAAAAGACGAGGGCGCAGAACCCGGCGGCGACCGCGAGGGCGTTGAAGATTATCCCCTGGCCCGTCGTCTCCAGCGTGACGGCTACCGCTTCCTTGCGGCCGTACTCCTTCGCCGCGTGCTTGTAGCGTTCCATGAAGTGGATCGTGTAGTCGATGCCGATCCCGATCGCGATCGAGGCGATGGTGGCGGTGGAGATGTCGATGGCGATCCCGAGGTAGCCCATCAGACCGAAGTTCGAGACGAGGGCGATGCCGAGGGGGATGACCGAGTACAACGCCTCGACGAAGGAGCGGGACAGCAGGAACATCACGAAAAAGCAGATGATGAACGAGGTCGCGATGGACTTGATCTGCGTGTCCACGAGTAGCCCGAGCACGGCCGTCGTCAGGGACGACAGGCCCGTGATGTGGCCTTCAGCACCTTCGGGGAAGGTGGCGTCGATCCGTTTCGCGGCGATCTTCTGGATCGAGCCGAGGACCGTGGACGAACTCGACTTCACGAACACGTTGACTGCCGCCGTCCTGGCCGCGCTGTCCACGAAGGAGGCAAGATCCTCGGGATCGCCCGCGTTCGAGTAGAGGAGGACGTAATTGGAGATCGCCGTGCTCCCTTCGATGACGTCGGTGGCGGCGCCGGTTCCGAGCTCGACCCTCCGCTCCGCGACGCCCGGCCAGGCGAGTATGGCGACGCCGCCCGCCTCGGTGAACTCGCCGCGACGGTATCCGCGCAGGCGTTCGCCGGATTCGGCGTCGTATTCGGAGAGAATCCCGGTGCTTGCGTCCCATGCGTAGCGCTCGAACTCGACGGGCGCGGTCACGCGCTCCGCCGGGATGGCGTTGAACGCGCTTCCGTCCGCGTGGACGGCCTTGTTGATGCCCTTCACGAAAGTGGCGATGGACTGCGTCCCGCCGACGATCGGGGTTCCCCCTTCGTACCCGGAAGCTCCCGGTTCGAGGACCTTTCCCTTCGATATGCGCAGGGTTTCGAGGTAACCCTGGAGCGAATCGATGGCCGACAGGGTGGCGGGTTCGTAGATGCCGCCGTCGCGCGCGCTCCTCACCACGACTTTCATCACCGTGATGCCCGTGAAATTGGCATTCAGGAATTCCGACGAAGTCCGTATCTCGGTCCCCTTCCTGAAGCTGTTGAGGGTGTTCGTCTCGAAGCGGATATGCGGGACGCCGAGCGCGGCGGCGACGACGAGTACCGCGGAGATCGCCACGACCGTCCGGGGTCCGCGGGCGATGAGCCTGCCGAGGCTCCCGAGCGCCCTCGCGAAGACGCTGCCGCCGTGGGCTTCCACTGCGGAACGCCTGGGCAGCGGGAGGACGGAGAGCACCGCGGGCGTGAAGGTGAGCGCGAGGGCCAGGGCCGCGACGATGCCGAGCGCCGAAAGGATGCCGAACACGGCCAGGGTGCGTATCGACGAGACCGCGAGCGACCCGAAGCCGATGACCGTGGTGATGCCCGCGAGGAAGACCGGGAGCCGCACGCGCCGCAGTGTTTCGAAGAGCGCTTCCTTCTTGTCCGGGATGCGGGCGAAGTCCTCGTAGGAACGGTTGATGACGTGGATGGTGTACGCGGTCCCGACCGCGATGAGGATGATCGGGAGGATCATCGTCGCCATGGAGAGAGGCACCCCGGCGTATCCCATCGCGCCGAGCGCCCAGAGCACCGCGATGACCACGTTGGCGAGCGGCAGGAACACGCCGCGGGCCGTCCTGAAGCTCAGGTAGAGGCTCGCCGCGATGATCAGGATGACGACCGGGAAGAGCACGGACAGGTCGGCCGACATGAGCTGGGTGACGAGCGTGCTCGCCGCGCGGCTGCCCGAGACGTGGAATCGACCGCCTTCGCCGGGCGACAGCGAGGCCAGGACTTCCTTGACCCGGTAGAGGGATTCATGCTTCTTCTCGGACCAGTCCACCTTCGCCCCCGTGCCCGCCAGGGCGGCCTTGACCGCTTCGCCGAGGCTCGAAAGCCGGACGTTTTCCGTGGGCACGACGAGCGCCGTACGGCCGCCGTCCTTCGAAATATCGATCCCGTACACCACCCTGGCTCGGTACTCGGCGCCGGGATCTCCCGCCGCGAGTACGGCGCCTACCCCCGGAACCTCCCCCGAGGCGGCCGGGGCGAGCGCACGTTCGCAGGCCGCGGAGAATGCCGCCAGGTCGCGCGCCGTCCCTTCGGCGCCTTTCCCGGGCGCGATGGGAATGGTTATCCTGAGTTCACTGGATGCGAAGGCGAGTTTCCAGTCCGGCTTGCCCTTGAGCCTGACGAAGGCCGTCATCGCGGCCTTCCATTGCGAAGGATCGACGCCGTCGGCCGCACGGACGAGCGCGGAGGCTTTTTTCGCCCCGGGGGCAGCCGCCGGATCGTCGTATGCGACCGAAGCGACCGCCGGGACGAGGGAACGGGCGACGAGGCCGTCCAGGACGGACGCAAGCCCCGCCGCGGAAGCTTTCCCCGCGGGCAGCCGGACGCGCACGACCGGGAAGCGTTCGTCGTCGGTGCCTTCGCGCAGGGTGGCTATGACGGCGGAAGCCTTGCCGTCCGCGGAGACCAGGCTTTTCGTGAGCTCTCCAGATTCCACGAGCTTCCTGAAAGCCGCCATGGCCGCGGCGTCGGCCGGCACTTCCCGCATCGCGGCGCGGATCTCAATGCCGCCTTCCGTGCCCGAGATCACCCCTGCGTTCGCGAGGGAGATGACGCCCTTGATGCCGGGCACGGCTTCGAGCCTGGAAGTCAGTTCGCGGAGGGTTTCGAGGGCTGACGCATCGTAGATGCCGCCAACGCGCTCGAGGGCCACGAACAGGAAATCGTCGGACGGGAATATACGCCCGACTTCGTCGTAATAGCGTTTTTCCGGGAGGCTGGAGGGAATCTCGTCGGTGAGGTCCGTCTTCATGACGATGCCCCCCATGCCGAAGGAGAGGACGACGGTCAGGACGGCGACGACGGCGATGACCGTGCGGGGCCTGCCGATCACGAAACGTGAAAAGGAGAGTTCAGGACGCATTGAGGATCCCCCTGAAGAGCATGTGTTTGATGAGGAGGGCAAATTCCCCGTGCGGAAGTCCGGGAAGGACGGCCCCGCCCTGGAAGAAGACGCCGCCGAAAATCATCCCGACGAACATCTCCGCGATGGCCGTGGGATCGTTTCCGGCGAGTTGGCCCGAAACTTGCCCCCGGGCGAACAGGCTTTCGATCCCCGCCATGACCGCCTTGAGGCGGCCGATGAGCAGCGCCCGGTCTTCCGCGTCCGGGTAACGGATCATGAAAGCCTGTATCTGGTGATAGATCTGGAAGAGCCCCTTCCTGGCGAAACGCTCGTCGACGAAGTGATCGACGAGCGCCTCGAGGGCTTCGACCGGATCCGGATGTTCCGCTGCGATCCCGTCGAGCCGGGTCACGAGCGCGTCGAGGGATCCGATGACGATGGTCTTGAACATCTCTTCCTTGCCGTGGAAGTAGTAGTACAGCGAAGCCTTGGCATAGCCGGAGTTCTCGGCGATGCTGTCGAGCGTGGTACCGTCCAGGCCTTGCGCGGCGAAGACGGGCATGGCCTGTTCGAGGATGTCCGCGCATTTTCTCTCGCGGTCGAGTTCCTTCCTTGCATCTTTGGAATGAGCGGTCATAATTTCGACCCTCCGGTAGAATATTCGAACGATTGGTCGAAGATATTATATTCTGTGACAGATGTCAAGGCGGGGGGGCTAGAATGTCGTAGTTTCCGTAACCGGGGGCAATACGGTCATGGGACAGCAACATTGCAGGGTGTCATGACAATTCCACGGTCGGTTGTTTGTCCGAGAAACGAGATTTGACAGCAAGCCAAGCGGGAAGTAGTCTAAGGAAGCTTTCCAAAATTCGAGTGAAAACATGCCAAGTTATATTGACCTAAACAAATATCAGTGTGCCGCAGTCGAAATGATCTCTGGCCCCCTCCTCATCATCGCCGGACCCGGGGCCGGCAAGACCAAAACCTTGGTCGAGCGTGTCATACACCTTATAGTGGACGAGAAGGTGGAAGCGCGGGCGATCCTCGTGGCAACCTTCACCGAAAAAGCGGCAAAAGAGTTGATTACACGGGTTTCCAACAGAGCGGTTGAGCTCGCAGTGGACATAAACCTCGCCGAGATGTACATCGGAACTCTGCACTCGATCTTCTTGCGTATCATCGAGGAGCATCGCCCCAAGACCACGCTCTTGCGCAACTACCGCCTTCTGGATGAATTCGAGCAGAAATACCTTTTACACCGATCGCTCGCGGCATTTCAAGCTATAGAAGGATATGACACGCTTATCACTCGCCAAACCAAGAGATGGGACCAAGCCGAGAGTTTGGCAGAGCTCGTCAACAAGGCGGCCGAGGATGACTTGGACCACGCCAGGCTTATTTCCTCTCCGTCGACCGAATTGGCGGTTCTCGGCCGGATAACTCAACTTTATAGGACCAAGCTCATCGAGGCGAATGCACTCGACTTCTCTACGATACAATTGACGATGTGGAGACTGATAAGTGAAAACTCCGACGTGCTCGAGGAACTCAGGGGCTCTTTCGGGTACCTGATGGTCGACGAGTACCAGGATACCAACGCGATCCAGGAAAAAATCCTTCTAAAACTAGCCGCTCCACGAAACCGCATTTGTGTTGTTGGCGATGACGACCAGAGCCTGTACCGTTTCCGCGGGGCGACCGTACGGAATATCCTGGAGTTCCAGAGTAATTTCGCGCCTGGCGAATGCGGGAAGGTCGAACTCGTCACGAATTACCGTTCGCATCCGGGGATCATCGACTTCTACAATCGATGGATGCTCTCGATGCCAAGCAAGGGCTCCTGGGTCGGGGATAGCGGGGAGACCTACCGACACCCCAAATCCATTCTTCCACGCGAGGCCGATTTCCCCGTATACGAATCCGTCGTAAAAGTCGCCGGACACGAAACGCAGGAATCCTGGAACGAGGAAGTCCTCGCGTTTATAAAAGCCTTAAGGGAACGCGGCATCCTGCGCGACAACAACCAGCTCGCGTTTCTTTTCAAATCGGTTAAAGGCGAGAAGGCCATCGGACTGGCCAATTACCTTGAGGCTAACGGCATACCGGTATTCTCGCCCCGATCGAAGCTTTTTTTCCAGAGGGAGGAAGTCATTCTTGCAATTGGCGCCTTAGTCTTCATATTTCCCGGCCTCATCGAGAAGCACCTAAAATGGAACGCGGAGGCTCATCTCGACGAATGGACCTACTACCAGTCTTGCCTGACCCGATTCACGATGGTGCTTCGAAGCGATACCGATACCCACAAGGAGCTGCGCCTGTGGTGTGCCCGGAAAGCCAAAGCCCACACCAGTCTCGTAGAAAACACGAACTACACATACACCGACCTCCTCTACAGTCTCCTCGCCTTCCCCATGTTTTCGCGATATGTGGACGTCGAGCTCGACACAGGAGCCAAAGACCTGCGCCCGGTATACAATCTCGCGCTTCTGAGCCAGCTGCTCACCCGCTTCGAGTACCTGCACAACGTGATCGTCATCGGCAAAGACAGCCTGACTCAGGATCTGCGCTCTCTCTTCAACTACTATCTCCGCTTCCTTTTCGATGGCGGCATAGGCGAGTACGAGGATTTCGATACCTACGCGCCTTCGGGTTGCGTCTCTTTCATGACGATCCACCAGTCCAAAGGCCTCGAATTTCCGGTCGTGCTCGTGGACTCGCTGAATGCCGTCCCGCGTAAATCGACCGAGATCATCGATCGCGCCCTGCAAGACCACTACTACGACGAACCGCCCTTCGAGCCCGCGGAGAAAATCAAGTATTTCGACTTATGGCGCCTCTATTACACGGCCTTTTCGCGGGCTCAAGACCTCCTCGTCCTGACAGGAGCGGAGAACCGCGATGGCAAGGGCATGTCACGCCTTCCCTCTGTCTATTTCAAAAGCGTGTACGATCCCCTGCCGGACTGGAAGGATGCGGGACTTGACGAAGAAAACCTCAAGCTTGAGAACGTGAAGCCGGTCAACATCAAGCACGAATACTCATTCACATCGCACATCCTGCTCTACGAAAACTGCCCGCTCCAGTACAAATTCTTCCGTGAACTCGAGTTCAGCCCGGTAAGGACCAACGCCATTCTTTTCGGCACCTTAGTCCACCAAACGATCGAGGACGCGCATAAGTCCGTCCTGGCGGGCCATCCGGAGGCGGTAACCCGCGACCAAATCGCCCTCTGGCTCCAAGGCAATTATGCGAGCCTTTCCAAGGCAACGCGGACCTACCTTGCACCAGGGGCGCTGCGTGCGGTCGAGAAACACGTCATCCGGTATGTGGACCACGCCAGCCGGGATTGGAGCTCGATTCAGGAAGCGGAAGTCCCCGTTACCCTCCTCAAATCCGACTACTTCCTCAAGGGCACGATTGACTTGATTCGAGGCAAGGATGGAAGCGTCGAGATACTCGACTTCAAGACCGAAAAAAAGCCGGATGTAAACGAAGCGGAAGGGCGTATCAAGCTTGAACGATACCGCCGCCAGCTGGACATCTACGCTCATATCATCGAAGAACGCTACGGCAAGCGGGTCAGCCGCATGCATCTGTACTACACCGGAGCGGAGAACGAGAGCCCCTATGTCAGCTACGATTTCGAACGGCCACGGATAGACAAGACCGTGGCGGCAATAGACGCCGTCGTCGGCAAGATCGAAAGCAAGGATTTCGACCACCGGCACATCAAAAAAACCGAGAAGCAGTGCGGGGGCTGCGATGTACGGGCATTCTGCTGGCGAGAGATTTAGGGACGAACAGAGTCTAAGTCTCGTCCCTATCAAATCCAAAGAAGACAGGCTAGAGCTGATTACTACGAGAGTAGTATCCATACCTGCACTTCTCCCCTGTGCAGCGATATACGGCCCAAATGCCAGCGGAAAGACGACGATTGTCAAAGCGATCGATACTATGAAGCGCATCATCCGCGAATCATCCCATGAAAGCAATGAGGAAAGCCGCCTGCCTATCACACCATTCCTCTTGAATGAGGAAAGTCCCAAAGAGCCAAGTCTTTTTGAGATCACGGTATTCCTTGACGGAGTTCGCTACCAATATGGTTTTAAGGCGGATGCAGAGAGGATTCACAGCGAGTGGCTGCTTGTATACGAGACCCGGCGCGCTCAGCGCTGGTTCAATCGAGACGAGGATATCGAGGCAGGCAAAGATCCTTATACCTTCAGCCCGTCATTCAAGGGCCAGAAAGATGTTTGGAAGAGAGCGACAAGAAAAAACGCGCTTTTCCTGTCCACTGCGGTTCAACTTAATTGCGAACCACTCAAGCGTCTTTATTCTTGGATCGCTTCCGAACTCATCGTCATGCCATCAGGCGAGCTATCCCATGTATTTTCCACGTCCCGGCTCGACGAGCCTGAACGCCGTAGCGCAATCCTCGACTTTTTGAACGCGGCTGATTTCGGTATTAAAAATTTGGAGTCCGAAAAGCGGCATGTAAAAGGTTGGCGGCTGAAAGACGAAACGGGAAACGGGAAACGGGAGCCCGTTATCGAAGAATGGGACCAGCCTTTCCCTCTATTCGTCCATAAATGCGCCAAGGGCGAGGCTTCATTCGCGTTTGAACAAGAATCCCAGGGAACAAAGCGGTTTTTTTCCTTAGCCGGGCCGTTGCTTGATATTCTCGAAAAAGGCCGGACTCTGGTGATCGATGAACTGGAAGGAAGCATCCACCCACTCCTGTTAAAACGGATCTTTGAGCTTTTCCTTTCCAAAAGCAGAAATCCCCGAGGCGCACAGCTGATTGCCACAACGCATTCGACATCGCTTCTTCGCTGGAAAATTCTTGGCAGAGACGAGATATGGTTTACCGATAAAAACGGAGATCTCGCGACAACGCTTTTTCCGCTGAGCGATTTTGCCGCCCGGAACAATGAGGCAATCGAGAAAAGCTATCTTGACGGCCGATATGGCGCTCTACCCGTTCTTATGGACGATGGCCTTGACCTGGAATCGATACTCGACATGGGATGCAGTTGACATGTCTTTGCCGCGCGAGCGTTCCAACCAAGAACGGGATAAGACAAAGGGCAAGCGGCTTACGTACGAACGTATTCTTATCGTATGCGAGGGAGCGAAAACCGAACCTAATTATTTCAAGGAAATTCGGCAGCTTTTACGTTTACCCGAGGTTTATATCCGCGTGATGAATTGCCCTACTGGTACTACTCCACTTCAAATAGTAACACATCTCGAAAAAATCTTTAAAGATTCAAACGCGTATGATCGTGGATATTGTGTATTCGATCGGGACGAGCATCCTGAATACCAGAACGCGATCACGAAGGTCGGCGCTTTGGACGGGAAGATCAGGAACGATGATGGCAATCGAATCGCTTTACAGGCGATATACTCAAATCCTTGTTTCGAGCTTTGGGTGCTCTCCCATTTCAAAGAACGGGTTACTCGGCATATTGAACGCAAAGAGGTTCTTGGACTATTGAAGAAATGCCTTCCTGCCTACACGAAAGGATCTTCGGATATATTCGAACAAACGAAAAACGCGTTGGATGGCGCGTATGCACACGCTGAATTAATGCGCGCACTATGCCGTGATCGGGAAACTGACAACCCCCAGACCCTCGTCGACATACTGGTCAAAAAACTGCTCTCACAGCGAAAAGATTTGTGAAAGGAAAAACAATGAAAGACAATGTCCATGAACGCGCCCCCGCCTACGGCAAGACAGCCGCAGCCCCCGACCAGTTCACCTTCGACTACGAACCCATACGCGGCTACCCCGAGCTGCGCTGGACGGGCAAGCGCCCCTTCCGCGGCACGAGCTACTTCCCCGCCCAGCTGAAAGAAAGCCACGGCGACACGTTGGACGGCTGGCGCAACAAGATCTACTGGGGCGACAACCTCCAGGTCATGAGCCACCTCCTGCGCGAGCACCGAGGCAAGGTGCGCCTTATCTACATAGACCCGCCTTTCGACTCCAAGGCCGACTACAAAAAAAAGATAGAACTACGCAGCGGAAACGCTGCCAGCGACATGAGCGCCTTCGAGGAAAAGCAGTACACCGACATCTGGACCAACGACGAGTACCTCCAGTTCATGTACGAGCGGCTCATCCTTATGCGTGAATTGCTTGCGGAGGATGGGAGTATTTATATACATTGTGACTGGCATAAAGGTCACTATCTTCGCCTAATTTGCGATGAGGTTTTTGGTCCTACTAGTTTTAAAAACAATATCATTTGGTATTACTATAATAAAATGCAAGGCAATATTAATCGATTTGCCTCAAACCATGATGATCTATATCTATATACAAAAAAAGCAAATTTTCTATTTAATAAAATTTTTGAGAGCAGAGGTGAAACAATTAAACAAATAAAAAGAGTATGGAATGGTGAATCTCAATCACTTGTTAACGCGAAAGACGAAGATGGTAAGGTTGTCTATATTGAAACTGATAAACGGACAATTGATGATGTTTGGCGTATGTCAATGCTCCAACCTGCTGATAAAAAGGAACCTCTTGGCTATCCCACTCAAAAACCAGAAGCCCTCCTCGAACGCATAATTTCCGCCTCCTCCAACCCCGGCGACCTCGTCTTCGACTGCTTCATGGGTTCGGGCACTACCCAAGCCGTCGCGATGAAACTGGGGCGGCGTTTTATCGGGGCGGACATCAATCTGGGCGCGGTACAGACAACCACCAAGCGCCTTCTTGGCGTAGCGGAAGAACTTAAGGACGGTGAGGCTAGACTTGGCATCGAGGATGATAAACCCACTAAGTTCTATATAGGATTCGAAGTCTACACGGTCAACTACTACGACTTTTTCCGGAACGAGCTCGAGGCCAAGGAGCTCCTTATCGAGGCCCTCGAGATACAGGAACTTCCAAATAATATGCTCTGGGACGGAGAGAAGGACGGCTGGATGGTCAAGATACTCGCCGTCAATCGTTTGGCTACCGCGGCCGACCTTAACCTCATCCTTTCCAACCTTGATTACAAGGTTTGGGAGAAGCGCGCGAAAGAACACCCCGAGAAGGCAGTGGAGCGTATCCGGCTCGTCTGCATGGGCCATGACCCCGAACTCCGTGCGCAGTTTACCGAGCAGATGGATAAAATGGGCTACCGTGTCGATATCGAGGTTCTGGATATCTTGCGCGACAAGCAGGAGCTCCATTTCAAGCGAGAGGCCGAAGCCAAGATTACCCTCACGAAGAAAAAACTGGAGATCAAGCGCTTCTACCCGATGAACCTCCTGCAGAAGCTCAGCCTCGAGAAGTCCAAGGTGGGCGACTGGCGCGAGCTCGTGGACTCGGTCCTCATCGACTTCAACTACGACGGCGTGGTCTTCAGCCCTGTCTTGGCGGATATTCCCGACAAGAAGGAACTTGTCTCCGGCGTCTATGATGTCCCTGCTGACGCTGGTACGATACGGGTAAAGATTACGGACCTATTGGCGGAGTCCTGGGAAGGGAATGTGGAGGCCTGATATGGCTAAGAAAAAGCAGGCCGAAGCCGATGTCACCCGCCCCTTTTTCGAATACCTCTGGGCTTTTTACCGCGCGAGCCGTGGGCAGATACGTTTTTCGTACAAGGACCTCACGAAGAAGCTCCTCGACTACAACGATCCTGAAAAACCGAATGCCTTCATGCGGCGCCCGCAGTTCGAGGCTTTCGAGATGTATGTCTTTCTCAAGGAATACCTCGACAACCCCCGCCTCGCGGACCTGATGGACGATTGGCGCAATAATCGGGGGAAGTTCCAGCTCAAGAACACTCCGGCTCTCGGACAGCAGGACATGTTCAAACAAATCGACGCCGCAAGTTACGAAATCGCGCTTAGGAATCTCGAATCGGTTCGCCAGGATTACGCGAACTATATCTTTGCTCTCACCATGGGCGTGGGTAAGACGATCCTTATGGCGACCTGTGTTTTCTATGAATTCCTCCTTGCGCGCAAGTTTCCCCAGGATCCGCGCTTCTGCCATAACGCTATCGTCTTCGCCCCCGATACGACGGTGCTTCATTCCCTGCGCGAGATACAGGACTTCGACAAGACCAAGGTGATCCCACCGGAATACGCGCGGAGCATCGAATCCGAGATCAAGTTTCACTTCCTGGAGGAGAGCGGGGTCACCCTCAATACCCTCGATCGTTCAAGCTACAACATCGTCATTTCGAATGCCCAGAAGATAATCCGCAAGCGGCAGAATGCTATCAAATCTGCGACGGACAAACTCTTCACGCAAAAATACTGGGACAATGTCCTCTCCACGGACCCGAATGCCGATCTCTACGATGTAGGGGATGAAGACAGCCTCTCGACCAATCAACGCTTCCGGAAACTCAGCCGGCTTCACCAGCTCGGGATATACGTCGATGAAGCCCACCATGCCTTCGGAAAGTCCCTCGGCAGGGATATGGCCGACCACGAGAGCAAGACGAGCCTCAGGCTCACCATAGACAGCCTGGCGAAGGAACTGGAAGCCGCGGGAACACGAGTGGTCGCGTGTTACAACTTCACGGGCACGCCTTATGTCGACAACCGCCTTATGCCTGAAGTCGTCTACGCCTACTCATTGAAGGATGCCATAGCCAACCGCTACCTGAAAACCGCTAAAGTGACTCAAGTGAAGAACGCCCGCTCACTCGAGTTCCTGCGCAATTCCTTGAAGACTTTCATAGAGG
>JAPLSN010000004.1 GCA_026398615.1 Spirochaetota bacterium
AGGCGCGGCCGCTGCGGATCGCGGTGAAGAAGTCGCCGTCGGGCACGATGCACAGCCGCTGCGCCCAGGGCCGGAGAAGGTCGTCGAGCTTGGTCCCGAAGGGCATTCCGAGATCCGCCAGCGTCCGGTACTCGCCCATCACGACCTTCCTCGCGTACACCTTGAATCGGTCGAAACCGTAGCGCCCGACCAGATCCAGCGAAAAATCCCTGCAGGCGAGGAAGTATTCGTAAGAACGCTCGACCGTCGTGGCGGTCACCGCGGCCCTCACTTCCTCGCGCGTCCTGATCGGACCGTCCGGCGCGTAGAACCGATCGGTCTTGCTCCTGAAATCGGCCAGGTCGAAGGTGGAACCGTCCACGCGGCCGCCGTACGCGCTCATTAGATCCCCCATGAACAACGCGACCGATTCCTCGGTAAAACGGCGCACGCCCGCCATGCGGGCGTCATATTCGGAACCGGAAGGCTTCGCGACGTTCGCCACGCCCCTCGGCATGGACCTCGTCGCCAGGGAGTGGACGGTGGCATGGACGAGGGAAGGTTCCCAATCCCTGTCCAGGTTGATGAAAATATAATAACCGTCGTCGGAAACGCAGGAATCGGCGGCCGCCTCGTTCGCGAAAAACTCCTTGGCCATCTCGGAGAAGAAACGGAAATCCCCCGAGGGCCTGCCCTTGAGCCGCCTGACGACCAGGGGATCTCCCGAGGAGAGGACGCCGTAGTCGGACTTCGTGGCGAAGATCACGGCTTCCCGCCGCGCGACCCTGTCGATCGCGATGTCGAGGGTCCCGGCGATGGTCCCGAGGTCGCTTTCATACCGCTTCAGGAAGAGATCGCGCCGTTCCCTCGGGAGATACTTGTCGAAGAACACGATCGTGTCCCCGATGTCGTCGACCGCGAACCTGCTCCGGACCGCCCCGGTCAGGAACCAGGCGGCCGCGCCAATTGCCGTCACCGTGGCGGCCACGAACACGATATTCCCGAGCGTCTGTTTCGTCATCCCGCCTCCCGCTCCCGGCGGACCCCGCCGCGGCAACGGCAAGGCTCTCATCGGCAATTGTAGGCGGCCGGGGCGCACTAGACAAGACCAGGAATGCCCTGTCCGCGCGACCCGGATGCGCGCGCCTTGCCATGCGCCGTCCGGCTCGCTAGGATGGCGTATACGTCATGACACGATCATGGAAACGATCGCACTCCGTGATCGGATCGCGGAGTCCATGACCGTCACGGGCCTCGCCACGCATCCATCCCGGTCAGTCCCTCCCATTTCCGGGCGCCGGGCATCGCGGCCGCTTTGACGGATGTCCGGCGCGGCCGAAACCGACGGGGGGAGGAATTGCATGGACGATCGGGAAGGAATGGACGGCGAACGCGCCCGACCGGGCCTGGCAAGGGCGCTCTTCCTGAGCGCGGTCGTGCTGTGCGCCGTCGTGGCCGCGGGAACCGTGTACGGGCTCCTCTCGGGATCGCGGGCCAGGGCCGCCGCCCGCGACGCCGCGAACGAGGCGGGGGTCGCGTCGGGAAGCGCCGTCTACCTCGGCATCGGCGCCATACGCGCGAAGACGCTCGACGAACCTCCAGCCGTCGTGGTGGCTTCGGTGAGCTTCCCCTACGACGCGTCGTCCCGGGAATTCAAGGAAGAGCTCTTCGGCAAGCGCGACGCCCTCAGGAAGGCATGCGAATCCTTCTTCGCCTCGAAGAAGGCGGAGGAGCTGCACCCGGCCTTCCTCGGCCGGGTCAAGGCCGGGCTCCGCGACGCACTCAACGACGTCCTCTCGCTGGGCAAGGTCGAAACGGTCTGGTTCGGCGATTATTCCGTCATCAGGTAGTCCGGCTCAATCCAGGCCGGCCACTTCGCGCCCGATCTCCCGGAGGATGCGCTCCATGCGCTCGTGGCGGGCTCCGGCCATGCGCGCGCCGAGCGTCGTGCGCATCCGGTCCTTGAGGTGCCGCAGCTTGATCTCCCACTCGCGCTGGAAGGAATCCACCTCCGTCGCGTTGCTCTCCGGATCGATTTCGGCCCACGACGCATCCGGATAGTGGACCGATCGCCCGTGTTCGCCGAGCCAGAGCCAGGCGCGCGCGGCGCCGACCGCCCCGAGGGAATCCAGCTTGTCGGCGTCGTAGAGGCAATTCGCCTCCGGCGAGGACGGCTCGCGGCCGCGCCGGTGGCGGTGGGCGAGGATGGCTTCGAGGATGCGTTCCACGACGGCACCCTCCAGCCCGAGGGAAAGGAGGAAAGGCAAGGCCATCTCGGCCGAAACTTCCTCGTGCCGGTCGGGGCCGATGCGTTCCCCGGGCCTGCGGCCGATGTCGTGGAGGAGCGCGGCCGCGCGCACGACGAAAAGGTCCGCTCCCTCCTCCGCGGCGATGCGTTCGGCGACCGCGAGGACCCGCTCGACGTGGGAAAAATCGTGGCTCGGGCCCGAGCCTTCGTGCGCTTCGATCGCGAAACGCCTCACGCGCGCGAGCAGGGCGTCCCGTTCATCCGTCATGTCGTCCGGTTTCATGCCGGCGCGATCCTATCCGCGCCGCCGCCGCCCGGTCAAGCGCCGGTCCGCGGAACGGCCCCGGGGTCGCTTGCGCGCGCGTCGCTCCTTCCGCTAGAATGATTCCATGGTCGAAGCCCCCGCACCCGTCGCCGCCATCCCCGCGCCGTCAGACGTCTTCCCGGCAATCCTCGCCGGCCGCCGTCCCGGGGGCGCCGCGTGACCGTGGAAATTTTCGCGTTGTGCGATTTCGCGCAGGACGTCGGGGGCAAGCTCACGGTCGTGGGCGCCTTCGACACGATCTTCGTGCGCGAACTGCCCGCCCGCCACCCGCTCATGTCCATCGCGCTCCGCCTGCGCTTCCCCGTCTACGAGCTCGGCGACCACGCCGTCCGCGTCACGATCAGGAAGTCCGACGGCGACCTGCTCATCCCCGCGTTCGAAGGAAAGCTCAAGGTCAACGGGATCGGCAACGATTCCGCCGTGACCGACCTCGCGATCCACCTGAACCAGGTCGCCTTCGAACGCACCGAATCCCTGAAAATCGTCCTCGAAGCGGACGGTGCCGAAGCAGCCGTCATCCCGCTGTATGTCCGCCTGCTCCCGCAGCAGGCAGGGAAGAACTGACGGGCAACCGGGATCGGGCCGCCTGAAAGAATCGCTGCCTGTACCTGCGGACCCAGCGCCTGAGCGTCTCTGCCGTACAACCAATCCTGGCCGCCATGGAGCAGATGGCTGCACATTGAGATCCCTGCCCTTCCGCCTGCTCGCCGACCAGCCAAACCGCTCGTTCGCGCACCTCTTGTGAAAACCTGTCTTCTTTGCCCATAACCTTATCCTCTCAAAGAATTCGGTCTCCGGCAATCCCGGGGCGGTTCACTTCCTCCATGACAACTCCATCTTCTCTGGGCCTCCGTGGCCGCCTTATCAGAAGTTCCTCCGAATCCCCGCTGCAACGCAGAAAAAGCCTCAGGTCTCCTGAAGATCAGTTCCCCACCACCGCCCCGAGATCGAAGGATTTCCCGGATTCCACCAGGTACCGGAGGACGCGGGTCTCGGGCACGACGGGATCGGGCTTCACGGCCACGGTCCACGACACGATGCCTTCCTTGTCGCGCTCCCAGCCGGGGCTGCTCGACTCGTCGATCCGGACGCTCACTTCCTTGAGTTCGGAGAGGTAGACGGCCTCCCTGACCAGGACCTTCGCCTCGCGCCCCTTGAAGTTCGAGAGCGCGAACTTGACGGTCCTGCCGTAGGAGTTCTTCCCGATCAGCCCGAGGGCTGGCCTGTACAGGTCTTCCAGCACGATCCGCCTGATCCTGAGGTCGTCGTCGATGCCGAAGGAGAGGTTGACCCGCTCTCCCGGGGCGGCGTAGGCCAGGGGAGAGCGCCCGACGTAGCTGCCGTTGCGGTACAGGCTGTTGCTCCCGGCAAGGAAGGGCAGGCCCGTGGAGTTCGCGAAGGACGCCTTCAGGTACACGAACTCCATCAGCTCCGGCACCGTCTCGTACGCGGTTTCCGCGGGGAATTCCCGTTCCAGGATGACGACCTTGTGCCACGAACCGTCCGAGGGGATGGTCGCCTTTTCCCCGACCGTGAACACCGTGGAGACGGACTCCTTCCGCGCGGCCCCTTCCCCGCCGGAAACCGGCTCTTCCCCCGCATCGGACTCGCCGCCGAGGGCCCCCGGTTCCACCGCTTCGGGTTCCGAAGGCAGGGACGCGTCCAGGTCCTGGATGTCCTTGCCTTCCACGACGATGGTCTTCGTGCGTTTCTGCGCGGTGGAGGAAAGGTAGACCGGGTACACCAGGGGGATCTCGGGCGAGAGCTGCACGGCGGCCGTGGACAGGAGGATGGCCGCATCCTCCCATGCCTCGCCCGTAGCCTGGCGGACCGCCCCGAAGTACTTGAAGCCGAGCTTGCCCGTCTCCGTGTCCAGGAAGCTGTCATAGACAGGCCGCCACGAAGCGTTCGGGACGATGTAGGAAACTTCCACGTCGATCTCGAGCGCGGCCGCGGCTTCGATCGTGAGAACGATGGAGCAGCGCTCCTTCCTGTCCAGGTTGTCGATCTTCCGGAGGGCTTCCCTGAGGCGGACGAGGGCTTTTTCCCCCTCCGAGTACTTTCTGTTGAGTTCGAGGAGCTTGCCGGTCGTGGTCCGCTCCCGGCCCTCGACGAACGCGAGGGCTTCCCTGAGCCGCGCGACGGAAGAATCCCGCTCGAGGAGTATGGCGTTGAGGGATTGCCGCAGGTAGTCGGCGAGCTCCGCGACGAGGCTGGACTCCAGGCTGAAGACCGCCTTGGCGTCCAGCAGCTCCGCGAGCGACGCGACCGCGCTCCTGGCTTCCTCCCATACCGCCTTGTGCTCATTTTCCCGGTAGAACCAGAGGGTTTCCCGTTCCAGCCCCGCGGCGGCGAGCGTGACGCCTTCCGACCTGATCCCGGCCTTGATGGATTCCTCGACGATCCCGGTTCCGAGTTCCGTGAAGCAGACGCGGTTTTCGCCGGGAACGAGCTCGGCCCGCCGGCTTCGCGTCACCAGGGCGCGGTCCGCGAACACGGTCACGGAAACGACCTTGCTGTTGCAGGATGCGGCCTGCACCGGATCAGTCACGAGTACGTTCGTCATGCAGCGCCTCCGGTCCAGGTGCCGTCGTGGGGTTCCGCGCCCGTCGTCAGGACGATGCGGCAATCTTCCTTCACTTTCACCGAGTAGCGTATCTCGATGAGCAGCTTTTCGCCCGGCTTCAGGGTCTCCCGCCAGAAGACGATGTTGCGGTCGGAGCTGAGGGCGGGCGGCCTGGAATACCGGATGTCGACGACATCGGCATCCTTCGGATTCGATGCCACGGGCACGCGGTCGAAGATCTCGATCTCGACCGGCTTGTCCTTGAAGCTGAGGATTTCGATGACCACCTCGAAGTCGGTGATCGTCTCGCGGGACGCGATGCCTTTCGTCCTGCCCTTCGCGTTCTCCCTGCTGATGACCTTGATGTCCTCGTCGACCCCGAGCGACACGGCGATCTCCTGTCCGGCGGCGACCGTCGGGAGCCGTATGCCGGCGACGAAATCGTTCCCCAGAAAGACCTGGGCCGGACCGCCGGGCAGGGGCGCGCCCGAATTCGTGAAGAGCGCCTTGAGGTAAACCCGTTCGCTTGCCGCGGGCACGGCGACATGCACGAGCCTGACGGGAACGCTCATGGTTTTTACCGGGACCTGGACGTACGAGTCGACCGACGGGACCGTGTTCTCCGACTTCGCGGCCTCGTAACGGTAATCGAAGCCCCCGCAGGACTCCTGCGGATCGTCGCCGTCCTGGAAGAAACCGTTGATCCCGGACAGGCCGTCGTCCGGAAGTTGCGGCCGGGACGGAGGGGACAGGAACCCGGCGATTTCGCCGAAGATCCGGGGCAGGGATTCCGCGCCGGGGACCGCGCCGAGCATGGCGTCCACCGCCGTGATGCACCCGTAGACGGAATCTCCCTGCATCTGGCTTTTTGCCGGGGGACAGGGTACCGCCGCGGGACGCGGAGCCGGGGGCGGCCGGAAGCCGGGAGACGGCGCGGCAGCCCGGGTCGATGCGGCAAGTCCCCCGCCTGAAGCCATACCGTATCCCCTGGAGGATTCCTCGCGACTGGACCGCAGGTCGGACTTGGCTTTCATCATGACGGGGATTGAGGCCCTGGCTTCGGCCATGGGCGCCGGTTCGTCCCCGGCGCACGCTTCATCCATCTCGAGTTCGCTCGACGCCAGTTCCTTCATCATCTCCGCCGGCCTGCGCGCGAGCTGGCCCGCCGGGGCTGCCGCCCGGACGATCGCCTCGGCGGCGGCTTCCCGGAGACGCCGGGATCTCAGCTCGGGCAGCCTGCAGTCGGCGAGGGGCATCGCCGTGGAAAAAAGGAGTCCCACGTCGTTCCATGCCTCCCCGCTCTCCTGCCGGACCATGGAATGGAAGGAAATCTCCGCGACGCTTCGGGCGGGCAGGACGCGGATGCCGTACGCGGGATGCCACGACGCGTCGTCCTGGAGGCAGGAAAGGCGCACGGGGAACTCGCCCTTCGATTCCGCGTCCAGGAGGAGGATCGCGTCGCGCTCGATGACGTTTTCCTGGGACCGGACCAGGTCGAAAGCTTCCTGCGCGGCGTTCAGTTTCTCGTCGGTTTCCAGGAACGCGAAAAAGGCTTCCCGCGCCGAAGCGCGGTTGGCCATGAGCTTCCCCTCGAGGAAGGCGAGGAACTCCTGCCAGTACTGGACGTTGATGAGTCCGGGCCGCTCCTGGTCCAGGAGTTCGGAGATGGATCCCCGGTCGGCGAACAGGAGGTACTCGTCCCGGAGGGCGCGCAGGCGGTTCCCGGTCGACATCCTTTCGTCGCGCAAGGCGTTGACGCGGGCTTCCAGGACTCCGTAGCGGCTCTCGGGGTTTTCGGCGGGGACAATCCGGTCTTCCACCGCGATCTCGGCGATCCTGCATCCCGGGCCGGTTTCCGCGCGGACGGAATCGAGTGTCAGGCACGAGGGAAGCGGCCCCGCGAGTACGCGGTTTTCGCCCTTTTCCAGGCGAATCATCGCTTCCCGGACGATCCTGGCCTGGCTCGGATAGACCGTGACCTCGACGATCGACGGCGTACAATGGACTTCGTTCATGCAGAATCCCCCTTGTCGGGTCCCGGTCCGATGCGGCGCCGAAGGAAAACTTCAACGGCCATCCAGAAGTGTAATCGCCGCCCCGGCCGTCGGCAAGGAAGAGCCGCCGGGTATCCGCCGCGATCCGGGCGTTTTGTCGCGGGAGAATGCGCCGTACGGCCATCCCCAGGAAGGCGGCAGCTCGAAGGAAAGGTCGTGGCCGTCCAGGCCGGCGAAACCGAGGCTGGCGCAATGGAGGGCCTGGTAGGGCATGACAAGGCGGCCCGAGTCGGCTTCGCTCAGGTTGCCGTCGGCGAAACGCAGGAAACAGCTTTCGTCGAGACCGTAGAGCTTGTCGCCGACCACCGGGTAGCCGAGGGAACGCAGGGTGGCGCGGATCTGGTGGGTCCGGCCGGTGAGCGCTTCGGCCCGCAGGAGGCTGAAACCGGCGGCCCGGCCGAGGAGTACGAAACGGGTTTCGCAGGGCTCCGCGTCGGCCGAAGGCGAGGCGTGGCCCGAAGGAGACGGGTTTCCCTTCGGGAACGCGCAACCGCCGACGAACGCGCGCTTTTTCCGGACGACGCTCGCCGTGTCGCGGACGAGGAAGCCACGCGCGGAAAAATCACCGGGCACGGAGCCGTGGACCATGACGAGGTAGCCCTTGGCGATGCCGCCCGAATCCTGGAGGGCCTGGACGTGCCGGGTCGCCGCCGGGCTCAGGCAGGCGAGGACGAGTCCCGAGGTTTCGCGGTCCAGCCTCGTGGCGATGTGCACCGAGTCGTGGCGCCGCTTGAGGAGATACCACAGGCTGTGCTTGAAGAAACGCCCGCCCGGGTGACAGGGAAGGAGGGAAGGCTTGTTCACGACGAGGAAGTCCCCGTCCTCGTGGAGCACGGAATAGTTTTCGTCCACGGGGGGCTCGATGCCCTCGGGCGGCGCGAACGCCACGCGGTCTCCCGCGCGGAGCGCCGCCGCCGCCCCGGAGGGCTGGCCGTTCACGGTGACCTGACCGCCCGCGATGAAGGCACTCCACGCGCCGGCGCCGCAATACGCGAAGCGCCGGACGAGCCAGTCGAGCAAGGGTGAACCCGAATCCTGCGTGCGTATCGTCGAGGCGACTATCCGTTCCATGTACCCGTGATGATAGACTATTCCGCCTCCCGCAGATAGTATCCTGCGCGATGTTCCTCGTTTACCCTCCCGCCGCGAGAACCACCGAACCTCCGCTCGGCATTGCCCGCCTTGCAGGCTTCCTGCGGGCCGCCGGCCGCCAGGTTCGCTGCATCGACCTCTGCAGGGAAGGCATCGACTGGCTCCTGCGCGCCGACATCCGGGCGGATGACACCCCGACCCGGCTCGCCCTGCGCCGCAGGGAGCGCGACCTGGCCCTGATCCGGGATCCGGCCGCCTATGCGTCGCCCGACCGGGTCAAACGGGCCATCCTGGGTTTGAACGAGTCCCTGGCCGCCGCCGCCGGAAACCGTGGCGTCGAAGCCGGCCTCGCCGACTACCGCGACCGCGCGCGCTCGCCGCTCAGGCGCGCCGATCTCGTGTCCGCCGCCGCGAACTTCGAGGACAACGTATTCTACCCGCTGTTCCGTTCGAGGATCGCGGAAGAGCTCGCTGCCTTCCCCACGGATACGATCGGGATATCCGTCAACTACCTGAGCCAGGCGCTCTGCGCCTTCGCACTGGCCGGATTCGTCAAGGCCGCGTTCCCGGGCACCAGGGTGATCCTGGGCGGCGGCCTCGTCAGCTCATGGACCGCGCAGGGCAGCCTCCGGGCGGACGAACGCTTCGGCGGCCTCGTCGACGCCATCCTCCCCGGGCGGGGCGAAGCCGCGTTGGCTGGCCCCGAACTGCCGGCGCGGGAATCCGTGGCTCCCGATTTCGACGATTTCCGCCCCCTGGACTATCTGGCGCCGGAGAGAATCCTGCCGTACAATTTTTCCCATGGCTGCCCGTGGAAGCGCTGCACCTTCTGTCCGGAAAAAGCCGAAGATGCCCCGTATTTCGGGCTCCACCCCGAAACGGCCCTCGCCGAGCTGCGGACTCTCGCTGGAAAATACGAACCCGGCCTCTTCCATTTCACCGACAACGAGATCGCTCCTTCCCAGCTGCGCGCCTTGGCCCAGGGCGTCACCATGGGCGATCCAGGCGAGCCCCCTGGTGTGCCGTGGTACGGTTTCGCCCGCTTTTCGCCCGTCCTCGACGATCCCGGGTTCTGCCTGAAGCTTGCCGCGTCCGGCTGCCGCATGCTCCAGCTCGGCCTGGAATCGGGAGACCAGGGCGTCCTCGATGCCCTGTGCAAGGGCACCGAACTCGGGATGATCGACCGGATACTCGTGAACCTTGCGGAAGCGGGGATCGCCGTCTACCTCTACGTCCTCTTCGGCACGCCTGCCGAAAACCGCGATGCCGCCTTGCGCACCCGGGACTTCGTCGCCTCGCGCTCGAACCGCATCGGCTTCCTCAACGTGGCCATCTTCAACATGCCGATCGCAGGCGACGAAGCCCGTTCCCTGCCGACGAAAGCCTTCTACGACGGCGACCTTTCGCTCTACCGCGAGTTCGCCCATCCCGCCCTCTGGAATCGCGCCGAGGTGCGGGCCTTCCTGGCGAAGGAGTTCGAATCGTCGCCCGGGATCAAGGCGATCCTCGCGCGGAACCCTCCCGTATTCACGTCTAATCTGGCGCCGTTTTTTCCGTCACGGTCCCTGCCTTTGCAAAGCGAAGCACGGTCGGACTGAACCTTCAGGGATTCGCAACGCCCAGGATCTCCCCAAGGCTGAATCCCCTGGCATCGGCGAGTGGACATGAACTCACGATCAAGTCCCATTCCGCCTGAGCCCGCTCTTCCGCGAAGGAAGCCGAACGCGCGATGGAATCAAGGTATTCCTGTTCGGTGATCCCACCCAAGAAGCTCTTTCAGAAGTCAGACTACTTTGGAAATCGGCTCTGGAATGCCTCGTTTCAGAATTCCAGGCCGACCGTCAATATGACACCGAACTGACGGATGGAAATCTGGTGGTCGATCCCGGAATGACTTGTGCCCGGTAATTCCTCGGTAGCCCCCGCGTAGTAGGTCTGCGTCTGCCGGGTATTCGCCTTCGCGGTGAATACGGTGCCGGCCAATTCCAGGTAAGGCCGTATTCGCGATTCGGGATATCCCCACCTGTACCGGGCGAGCAATCCCGCATATCCGCCAAACCCCAGGCCGGATGCCGTGGAAAGTTTGGAGCGCAGTACATGGTCGTCTTCATCCGACACGTACGGTATGGCCAAGCCAGCTTCCGCACGAACGGATATTCCGGCCGCCGGGAATAGACTGACGGCCAAGCCCGCAGTCGGCATGTTGTACATGATCCAGTACGTCAACACCAAGCCAGAACCGCTTTGGGAGTAGAGCTCCGGTTGGCCGTCGACCGGGGACAGATCGTCGTATATCCAGCCGTTATACCCATTGATGTCCTGGTGCAGGTACTGGAAACGGTAACCGACGACTGCGCTGAGCTCCCCCCAGCCTCCTGCGGCGAGCACCGGCTGCCAGGAAGCGGAGGCGGTGAGCCAGAACATGCTCGCGTCGGACTCGGTATAGCTGAACGGCACCTTCGGCGTGCCGGGAAACATCCACCAGTCCCAGTCCTCCATTTTCTCGAGCGGAGCCAGAAGGTTCATGGCCACTGACGCCTCGAAAGCCCATCCGAGGCGTCCCTCGGATGACTCGCCTCGCAGCGTGGCACCCGCCATGAGGGTATTCAACGGGAAAATCAGTTCGCTGCTGACCCCCGCCGCCGGCTCCTCCATTACATAACGCGTTTCCCCGACGCTGGCAATCGTGTCCAGCGAAGTGGACCAGCTCAAGCCGGGGGCGGCAGACAGGCCGGCTGCGGCGACGAACAGCAATACTGCGAGGGGAAACAGGGTTTTCATTTTCAGGCTCTCTTCCTCAGGCAGCTCGGTCCGCTTGCCGGGATTGATGGAAAACGTCATCCGGGTCGGTTGCGTGAATTTACTGTAAGGAAAAATTATCGCCCGTCCCGGTGCGAACGGGACTCTCGAATCGGTTTGAAAAGCGGTCGAAGCCGGATCCGCCTGAATACGAGATCAGAGTAATGCCATCGACCCAGGCTGTCAATCAAGTTCTCACCCAGCCGGTCCGTGTTGCGCTCCCCCTCGGTCCCGTGACAGTATCGCCGTACAAGGCATTGAAGGAGATGAGCTGCCCGAGGCTCAGCTTTCCGTTCAGGATGGAAACGCAGCCCACCCAGAAGAGGACATTGGAGCCCCAGCCGTCGATCAGCTGGACGAGTATGCCTTCGATCGTATTCCGGACGCTCAGGCGAAAACCGGTCCAGACCGTTTTCGTCTGCGGCTTCTCGTATTCCCTGAACACGAGATCGGATGGGGAAAAGGCGGCGCCATGTGGCGGCTTCCGGGCCCACCAACGATATCGGTCGCGGTGCTTTGAAGCTGTCACCGGAATTTTCGAGCATCGGCCTGGAACGCAAGCGTCCGCGGCCGGCATGGTTTCGGGGACACGGGTGCCGCCGTTTCCGGAACCAGCGATACGAGCGATATTGGCCCGGACTGGCCAGGGCTTTTCCTTTTCAGTCCCCTTGCGTACCGAGGCCGGCGATTTCCAGCGCCGCGACTTGAATACGGGTCGGAAGCAGCATTCCGAGGAGCCAGGGATAATCCCTGTGCGGATCGCTCGTGTAGTAGCTTATGAATACCTTTCCCCCTGCTATCGTCGAACCCGGGTAGGATGTATCCCCGCTGCTGGGCAGATCCATGAGGTGAACGAGGCCTTCGGTGTCTTCATTGACCATGAAGACGGCGGTCCGCTTCCTGCTGAAAGCCGACCCCTGGAGCTGGAATGGTCCCACGACCCGTGGCTGGCGTCGACCCACGGCGAAGACCTTGCCATTGGCGCTGAACAAGTTCGGTCCATCGAGGCGGGTCACGCCGCTCCTGGTCACCTGGGTCCAGGACGAGAATGGGAAGGCCGCAACGGAAATCAATGTGGTCGCCCGCGAACTCCCGCAAAGGCCGCCCCCGGATTCCAGCCGGGTGACCGCGATCATCCGCCCGTCGCCCAGAAACTGTATGGCCGTTTCATCCGCCCGTTCTTCATTCCCATCGAAGATGGCGCCTTGAACCGTCCAGTTCAAGCCATTGGCCGACTTAAGGAGCACGGCACTGCCCTGGTCGATGCGATGGGCGGGCGCGTAGCATGCCTGCGCATCGGAGGTGATCGGGCGGCCGATCAACCAGCCGCCAGGCGTCACCCCCTCGAAGGGCGTCCACGCGAGGCCGTCCCCGCTGCTTGCGGCGATTGCGGCGTAGGGTTCCGGGTTGAACCGCCTGTTCAGCAGGGCATACAGGAAAAGCCTGCCTTGAATCGTCGCCAGCTTCGGGTCGCGGATATCCTGCCCGCTTCCATCGAAGCGCCCGGTTTCCTGCCAATGTCGCGCATCGCCGGAACGCAGGAGGATCACTCGGCTTTTCCTGCTCGCGAAATGCGATGGCGACGAGACATATGCGAGCCAGAAACTGTCATGCCAGAAAACGATGTCCGTGAAGGCGTTGTGCTTGCCGTCGTCTGCGACTATCCAGGTTTCCATGTGCCTGCCCCTTGATCCGTCCGCGGCCGGCCCGGGACCGGGCCGAAACCGCATGCTATCCGGCCTTGCTCGGGTTGCGTTCCGCGAGTTCGGCGCGCATCTGGTCAAAACGCTCCCGGTCCAGCGGATAGCGCGATGCGAAAATGACGCCGACCATCAGGAAGACAGCCGGTATCGGCCCGATGAGGGATTGAATGCCAAGGATGGTCCTCGCTGGCTGGACAGGCGCATTTGCGACATATCCCGTCCATTCCAGCATCAATAGCACGAAGGGGAGGGAAAGCGATGAGCCGATTTTCCGCAATGTCTGGACCAGGCTGTAGAACATGCCTTCATGGCGCTGGCCGGTCTGCAATTCATCCCACTCGACCGCATCGGGAATCATGGCCCAGGTCAGGACCTGGATGGCGCCAAGGCCGATACCGACCAGGGCGGAGAACACCATCAGCGCGGGCAGTCCCCATTCGGGGCTCATGAAGCCCATCCCGATGACGGCGGCGGCCAAATAGAGCAAGCCGAATCTTATGGCTTTTTGCTTGTTCCAACGGCGCGCGACCCAGTTCCACAGGGGCAGCGATACCAAGGCGGCGACGAACAGCAGCCCGAAAATAAGATCATAATTCTGTTCAAGGTGCATCCGGTACTTGAGGAAATACAGGAGCGTGGCTTGCGTGATATCAAGCGCGATCCAACCGAAGAGGAAGATTCCCGTGGCATAGAGGAATGGCTTGTTCTTCAAGGCGGCGAGGATGGACTCCCTGAAACCGGCTTGTTTCCTGTCCTGGTATTCGGCCCGCTCGCGGGTTCCCAGGAAAACGGCGATCATCGGAAGGATGCTGAGGAATGCGACCCCCGCCCCCACGGCCATGATCCGTTTCCCGCTCTCCGGACCGGTCGTGCCGATGATCGCGAGCGGCACGACAAAGGCCACCATGGCGCCGATCGTGGAAAAAACCATTCGGTACGTGGTCAGGCTCGTCCGCTCGTCGTAGTCCGACGTCAATTCGGGCGTCAGCGCGAAATAGGGCATGTAGAGGACGGTCGCCAAGGTATCGTAAAGGATGAAGGCCACAGCGTAATAGATAGCCAGGCCCGTCTGGGTGCCGATGGGCGGAATCCACCAGAGAAGTGTATATGCGAGAGCGAAGGGCAGCATGCCAAAGAGGATGAAGGGGCGTCGGCGCCCCCAACGGCTGCGTGTCCGATCGGAAAGATATCCGATGACCGGATCGTTGATGTAGTCGAAGGTGCGTCCGAGGAAGATGACCAGGGCCGCCAGCCCGGGACGGAGACCGACCACGTCGGTGAGGAATATCGCGAACAGGAGGCTGACCATCGTATCTGCCAGGTTGATGCCCGCATCCCCGACCCCATACATCAGTTTCGTCCGGCGAGAAAGCCCATCTTCGGAATTCGTCATGAGTTCGCGCTCCTTTGTCGCTGGCAGGTTCCGCCCGTCAGGCAGCCGGGAAGGCAAATACGATTTTCATCGCGGCGCTCGTGCCGAACGAACCGAAGGCGGCGGGATAATCCTCGAGACCGTGTATGCCCGTGACGAGGCTCTTCACGTCGATCCTCCCCGAAGCGATGGCATTGATGGCGGGGGCGTGGGTATACGGATTGTTGTAGGACCCGCAGAGCGTTATTTCGTTGCTGTTCAGGTATTCCGGCGATATGGAAGCGTACTCCCCGATCGGGCAGCATCCGAAGCTCACCACGGTCCCTCCTCGCTTCACGAGACCGATCGATTTTTCCACAAGTTTGGTTATACCGGCGCATTCCATGATCACGTCCGGTCCCCGGGAAAGGATTTTCCGGACCGCCGTGGAGACATCCTCGCTGGAGGGATCGATGACAAAGTCGGCGCCCATTTTTTTCGCCAGCTCCCTCCTCTCCCTGAGAGGTTCGCTGACGATGATCGTGGTGGCGCCCTGGTTCCGGGCCAACTGCATGTTCATGTTCCCGATGGCGCCCCCGCCGTGGATGAGGAGGGTATCCCCTTCCTTGAACCTGCCCATCTGGCTTCCCCTCAGGCAGCAGGCGAGAGGCTCGACCATCGCGCCCTCGATGAAGCTCATGGATTCCGGTATCCCGTAGGCGTGGGTTTCCTCGATTACCGCGAACTCCGCGAAGCCCCCGTTCCTGAAGACGCCGAAGGGCTCGAGGTTCTGGCATAGGTGTGCCCTGCCCTTCCTGCAGAACTCGCAATAGCCGCATCCGACATTCGGATCCACGGCAATCCTGTCCCCGATCTTCAAGGCCTTCGCTTCGGGCCCCAGCGCGACGACCGTGCCCGAGCATTCGTGGCCCGGGATCAGCGGGAATCGGGCATCGTATACGCCGTTGAAGATGTGGATGTCAGTGCCGCAAATGCCGCATGCCGCGACCCTGACCAGGACCTGGTTCTTCACGGGTGCGGGTACAGGAACCTCCCGGAGGGACATCTGTCCTTTTTTTTCGAAAACCAGGGCTTTCATCGTTTTGATTTCATTGCCTCCTCTATCTCTTTCTCTAATTGCAGGGTGAAAGTCCGGCAACGCGGGATTTCCCCGTCGCTCATGCCGGTATAGGGAGAGCTTACGTCCCTCCCGATGAGCCCCAGGGATTCGCAGGCGCCTTTCAGGGAAGCGATCCAGTACGAAGTCATGTTCTGCAGGTCGAGGATCTTTCCGGAAAGCCTGATTATTTCATCATAATCGCCCGTGGAAACGGATCCGGCCATACGGGCAAGCCAGACGAAGAAGGCGGGGAACACGTTGGCGCCGCAGGGGATTATGCCATCGGCGCCAAGCAGGATGCTTGGCAGCGCCAGTTCCTCGCTTCCCTGGAATACGGGAAAATCCTCGGACTTCACCCGGGAGAGGAGCTGCATGAAGTAGAACATGTCCCCGCTGCTGTTCTTGATCCCGAGGACGCCCGGCAGCCGTTTCAGCTTCTTGACCGTCTCGATCTCGATGTTCACGCCTGTCAATGAGGGCAGGTTGTATATGAACATTCTCGCGCGGGTCACGCCTGCGATTTTTTCATAGTGCCGCACGATGTCGCCCTGGGTGACCGCGTCATAGAATGGCGGCACGATCGCGAATTTCTCGGCGCCCAGGTCCATGGCTCTCTTGATGAATGCGACCGCCTCGTCGGTGGAATGTTCGAGGACTCCGTAGAGCCTCATCCCCTGGAACCCCGACAGAAAATCTTCACTGTGCCTGATGACATCGAGCCGGACATTTCCGGCATGGAGGTATCCCTCTCCGTTGGTACCGAGGATCAGGAAACCTGAAACGCCCCCTTGCACGCAATGTGCCACCAATTTCCCGAAACCGCGGTAGTCGATGTTCCCATCGCCGCTCAGGGGAGTCAGCAGGGGAACCGTGACCTTGCATTGCCTTTCGTTCATGGCTTCGCCTCCAGCTCGAGTTCAAGGGGTTTGTATCCTGCTGCCTTCTCGCAGACCCGTGCGGCCAACCAGGCTCCCGCGTGCAGGGACGATTCCACGTCTTCCCCGCCCACCCAACGGGCAAGGAAGGCGCCTATGAAGGCGTCTCCCGCCCCGAGCGTGTCCACGACTTTCGTCGGCAGGGCTTCCTGCCGGTGCATGGCATGGCCGTCCCAGGCAGCGCTGCCTCCCTCCCCCATCGTGACCACCACGACGGAAAAGCCATGATCATGCAGTTCCCGGCATGTATTTTCGAGATCGCGGCTGACCATGGGCAGCCGCGAGAAAAACCCGATGCCGCGGTTCCTCCCCGCCGATTCGAGAAGGCTGACGTCCTGCCTGTCGGAGAAATCGACCGAAAAACCGCCGGACAGGGCGCCTATGCGTTCGAACTGCGCCGCCATGCTCTCGAAATACGACGGTATACCGGCAGCCACGGCAGTCGGCCAATTGGAGAATGCAGTGTGATGCACCCAGGAAAACCCGCTCATGTACGCATAATCCTCGGGACTCAGCGCAAAAAATCGCTGCACACCGATGTTCTCATCGATGAATTTCCGGTCTCCATCGATCAAGGCGATTCGGGTCCAACCCGTAGCCCCCTCCAGCTGCCGTACGCGCCCGGTTCCCATACCCATATGCGACAAGGTCCGGAGGATGGAATTGCCGGCCGGATCATTTCCCACGACCCCGACATACGCCGATTTCACGCCCTGTTTCAAGACAGCGAGGGCCGTATTCACTCCATTCCCGCCGAGGAAACAGGATTCGCGGAGCCCCGAATAGATATCGACGCAGTTGTCGCCTGCGATGCAGATACCTTCCATGCGCAGTCTCACATGCCGCGTCTGCAGGATGCCAGGGCTTCATCCATCATTTTCCGGACCGAGAACTCCGGGCTGTACCCCAGAAGTTTTTTCGCCTTCCGGATATCCGCTTCGTAGTTCTTCAGGCCCTTTACGCGTACCCTCCTGCAGGGCTTGCCCAGTCGTGAAGCAACAATTTCATAATATTTCGTGTAGTCCAGACGGTCGGGCGCGGCCAGGTTGATCGTCTCGCTGCCGACGCCCGTGTTTTTTATCGCCAGGACGATCCCCTGGCAGATATCGCGGGTTTCGGTGATATGTTCAAAAAAGACGTCGCCATTCTCGAGGAGGGGCGCCACGATGTCATCGGGATGGAGTCCTTCCCTGTCCTCGGGAACAATATTGTCCATGTAATTCCTGGCTCGAAAGAGCAGATCGATCATCTCCGAAGCATCCATGAGCCAGAAGAACCTGAGGTTCACGAAAGAAAACCCGTGGAGTCGAGCGTACTTTTCAATCATTACCTCGTTCATGTACTTGAAAATTCCATATGTATTGATGGGCCAGACGGGCATGGTCTCGTCGAGCGGAGATGTATATTCATCGAGGCTACAGCCGGTCGCATAAACGGCATCGGTGCTCGCGAATACGAGCTTCTTCGCGTTCCCGCATTCCTTCATCGCCTGCAGGACGTGGAATGTACCTTTGACATTCACATCGAAAAGCCTGAATTCCTCAAAAAAGAACGGCGGGAAAACCGCGGCAAGGTGACAGACGATATCCACCCCCCGCACCGCCCGCAGCACATCCTTGTACACCATAAGATCGCCGGTTATCGTCTCGACGCTCTCGTGCAGACCCAGTGCCTCTCGCCTGTCGGTCAGTTCGAAAACCCTGACCTTGTAACCGCTTTCCACCAATTGCTCGACGACATGCTTCCCTACACGTCCAAAGCCGCCGGTGACCAGAACCGTCGTCATGATTTCCTCCGATGCCAGTTGATTTTGGAATGCCAACGCCGAACATGGAACGAGCGGAATCAAAAACTGAGACGTATGCACTTGCGTTTGCCATCGACTCCGATCCGTCCCTTGTTCCTTATCCTCTCTATCAGAAGCTCGAATGCCATCTTTCCCATGGCCGCCACGGGCTGGATGATGCTTATAACCTTCCCCGGGTAGAGTTTCCCGTAATTGCCCAGGCTGTCGAAACCCATGACCTGGATCTCTTTTTCCCATGTCCCCTCGCTGTTGGCGATCGCCATGAGGACTCCGAGGGTCATCTGGTAATCCAGGGCGAAAAAAGCGTCAACCGCATGTCGTGCGAGAAACTCGGTTACCAAAGAAAAAGCGGAATCCGAGGTATACAGGCATCGGAGCACCCTTTCGGGTCCAATTTCCAGGCCTCGATCTTCAAGTGCCTTCAAAAATCCCGCTTTGCGTTCAAGGATCGTGCTTATCTCCTGGTCCGGCATGACGAGACAGATATCCCGGTTTCCCATGTCGATCAGGCGACAGGCCGATGCATGCGCGACCCGCTCGTTTTCGATAAGCACCGCGTCCACGTCGACGCCTTCCAGGTACCGGTCGATGAAAACCACCGGTATGCCCAGGCGTATGAGCTCCCGGATATGGCCGTTGGCCGCGTCCTTTTTCTTCGTGGCGTCACCCGGGGCGCATTGGCCCACGGGGACAAGCAGTATCCCGTCCACCTGCCTTTCGACCAGCGTTTTGATCGCCTTCATTTCCTTCTGGATGCTCTCGTCGGAATTCGCGAATATTATCGAATAGCCGCAGGCATCGGCGTTTTTTTCCACTTCTTCTATGATCTTGATATAGAACTCGTTGTGCATGTCCGTCACGACCAGGCCGATGGTCTTCGTCTGCTTTTTCACCATGCTCTTGGCGATGGCGTTCGGGGTGTAGCCCAGTTTCTTGCACGTCTTTTCCACCTTGCCGCGCGCTTCCTCGGACGCATATCCGTAATTCCCGCAGATGCGCGAGACGGTAGCAACGGAAACGCCCGACTCCCTCGCGATATCCTTGATCGTGACAGCCATAGGATCTCCCCGAAGTCCATATTGTCCCTCATGCGCGGACAGAAGGCAGTTTCCCTTCTTTGCGTTTTCCAGGACCATCGATCAACCGGTTTCACAGTCAAGGCCAGCCGGCCCCCAAGGCTCATCACGACCTATCCCTTGAGCCCTTCGCGCGTAATGCCCTGGATAAAATAGCGCTGCAAGCCGAGGAAGAAAGCAAGCGTCGGCAGGGCGGCAACGACTATGACCGCCATCGCGGTGCCGTATCCGAACTTGTTGCCGGTTTGCTGGAAGCCCACGGGGTTGAATATAGCCGCTCCGACCGGCAATGTCATCCATTCCTCCTTGAACGAGACCAGCATCGGCCACAGGTAATCATTCCAGACGAAGCTGAAAACTATTATGGTGCATGCGGTCGTGGCGGATTTCGCCAACGGAAATACGACATGCCGGAAAGTCTGGAAGCTGCTGCATCCGTCCATCGCGGCGGCATCCTCAAGGTCGCGCGGGAAGGTCAGGAAGTACTGTCGATAGAAGAGAACACTGAAGGCTCCCGCCAATTGCGGCACAATCAGGGCCCAGTACGAATCGGCCAATTTCAACTTGAGCACCCAGATGAACAGCGGAACGACCGTGATTTCATCCGGTATCATCATGGATCCCAGGAGGAGGAGGAAGACAAGGTCCCTCCCGACGAACTTCATCCGGGCTATCGCATAGCCGGCCAGGGAACTGACGCCCAATCTTGCGACCGTGACGGTGACCGCGACAATGACGCTGTTCGCGATCCATCTCAAGAGCGGCGCCTTGGTAAAGACAGTCACGTAGTGCTCGAACGTGAACACCTCGGGAACCAGGCTTACGCTCGTAAGGATGGAGGATTCCGGCTTCAACGAGGTTGCCAACATCCAATAGAACGGGAATATCCAGAGTATCCCCGCCACCAGGCCGAGGATCCACAGCACGACCGGGATTGCGGCCTTTTTCTTGCCGCGCAGTTGCCGATTTCGCATGGTTTCCTTCGCCACTTCAGTAGTCCGCATCCCCGTAGACTTTGAAACGTATCCAGCTGAAAACGATGGTAGTCAGGAAGAGCAGGAAGGACAGGGCCGCGGCATAACCGAGATCGAAACGCTGGAAACCCGTGCTGTAGATGTACGAGACGATGGTGGCCGATCTGCCCCCGGGTCCGCCGGCGGTCATCAGCTGGACCTGCCCGAAGATGCGCAGGGAGGCGATGATTTCCAGGGTGATTATCAGGACGAGGGCGGGTCGCAGCATCGGCAAGGTGATATTCCAGAACACCTGGGTGTCGCTCGCGCCGTCCAGGCGAGCCGAATCGATGAGCTCCCGCGGGATGTCCTGCAAACCCGCCAGCAGGATGACCATGTAATAGCCTACACCCCACCAGATCGTCACCACCGCGATCGAGGGGATTACCCAATCGATGGAGGTGAGCCATCCCACCTTGGGCAATCCGAGTCCGGAAAGCAGGATGTTGAGGATTCCCTTTTCTTTTTCCAGGATCCATACCCAGATCATGGACGTCACCGTTATGGCCACTGCTTTCGGCGCGAAAACGAAGGTCCGAACCATGTTGGAAAAGCGCCATTTCCGATTCACGTACAAGGCGAACAGCATCGATATGATGACGGTGCCTGGAACGACGAGCAAGGCCATTTTCAGCGTGTTGATCCAGACCTGGGCGACCCAGGGATCGTCGAGCACCCTGAGGTAATTCTTGAGGCCCACCCACTTCGGGGCACGGACGATGCTCCAGTCCGTAAAGCTGACGTAGACCCCGAAGATGATGGGAGCGAGCTTCATGGAAACGAAGAGGAGGAGGTACGGCCCGACGAAAAGCAAGGCGGCCCGATCGACCGCCTTGCCCTTGCGTCGCAACAGGCCCGATCGCGTGGGGAAAAGGGAGCCCGGGTTCCTGCCAGGAGAAGAAACAATGTTCATTGATTGCCTCCTGACAGGACCGACTGTTCCCTTTCGTTCCATGTTTCGACCGGAGCCACCGATGGTTGTTCGGTGGCCCTCGACATTCACCTTATTTTTCGTTGTATCGATCGAGGATCCTCTGCCAATCATTCTCGAGCGCCGCAAGGCCGTCTTCGATGCTTCGCGTGCCGGCCCATACGGGGTCCATGGCCTTGGCGACAGGCATGTCTCCGCTCGCATAGTACGAGAATTCGGCGCCGATCGGGAATGGCATCTCATCCAGGAACCCTCCCTGGATGCTGTTGGAGAAGGCTTCCCGGTATTTCCACGGAATGCCGGAATTCTTGTATTCCGGGTTCTTCAGAACCGACTGGCGCAAGGGCACTCCCCGTCCCTTGGTGACCCAGAACAGGGAATTGTCCGAAAGCCACTTGATGGCTTCCGCCGCGGCCTTCGTGCGATTCGCGTCCTTTTGGCGGAAAGCGCACAATCCCGCGAGATCGACGAGGGTCGTGAAGTGGTCGCCGACAATCGGGTTCTTTGCGGTCATGAACTCGAGGCCGCTGGTGTTGATATATCCATTGAGAGTCCACGGACCGGTGAAGAATATGGAACCAACATCCTGTCCAAAGGCCTTGTAGCGATCGGCGACATCCCGGCTCGAGACATGCCACTTGTCGAACGCGTCCAATACCCACTGTGCCGCGCGCCTGGGAGCGTCGGTATCATTGAACGTCACGGTCTTCCTGTCGTCGCTTATGCGCTTCGCGCCGTATTCCTGCGCCAGGATGCCGAAAAGCACGTTCGGAGCCACACCCGACCCTGTCAGCAGGAGGCCTGAGTGCGTGACCTGGTTGCCGCTGCTCTTCGCCATGGCCATGGCCCACTTGAGCAGCGAAGCCCCGTCGGTCGGAGGCTTGGTGACGTCCAATCCCGCCGCCTTGGCGTCCTTGACATTGATGAGCATGGCATGGGGCGACACATCCATGGGCAACATGATCAGCTTGCCCTTGTAGGTGGATGCGGCCAGGTATTCGGGAAGGAAATCCTTGAGGTTCAGGCCCGCGGTCTTCATCAGATCGTCGAGGGGAACGATCGCTCCATCGTCATACCACCTCGTGACGTCGGCCATCATCCTGAATCCGATATCGGGCGGATCGCCGGTCGCGATCGCCGCGGCGACTTTCGTCGGCAACTGCTCATCCGGCATCATCGTGTAGTCGATATGGATGTTCGGGTGGGTGGCGTTGAACTTGTCCAGCAATGCGTTGAATATCTCGCCATCGGAAGCGGTCAAATGGTGCCACAGCTGCAGGGTGATCACCTTTCCGGTCGAAGCCTGCGCCCAAACACCCCCGATCACCAGAAAAAGCACCAAGACCAAGGCAATATTCTTCTTCAGCATGATACATCTCCTTAACTAATCACAGGATGTAAGGCCGGTTCCATACGGGGGAGACCGGCACTCGATTGCTCTGACCATGTCCCCAGGAGCGCTCAGAACCCGCGCGATGCCGAATCCAGGAACCTCCTGTCGCTCGACCGCGAATCAGCCTGTTCTATTCATGTTTCCTCCTCTTCGCGATTGCGTTGCATCCACCCGGGTCGCGGAAATCAGAAATACGCCTCTCCGGCCTTGTACGGCTTGATGTGCATTTCAAGGTATTCGTCCATGTCTATGTTTCTCTGCGTCGATTGATAGAGCAGGAAGAGCTGGCTGACCGCATGCACGGCAAAAGGCGCCAAAACCGGGTGGGTTTCAAAGTAGTCCCTGACATCGAAGGTCGTCACGATCGCACCGTTGCGCTCGCAGTACGCTTTCGTCTCGAGCGCATACCGCCTGCTCCTGTCGTCGGCTATGAACATGATCATCGCCGGCTTGCGGAACAGGATTTCCAGTGGCCCATGCCTCCACTCGGAACTCCGGAGACAGGACGCGTGCACCCTGCTGTACTCCATGAGGTTGGTGTATCCGTACTGGTAAGCGAGTCCCCACAAGGCTCCGTCGCCGAGGACATAGAAAAAATCCTTGTCGACCACTCGCTCCAGGGCCTCCATCGCGGCTTTTTCGCTCTTCGTGACAATGGAGCGCATCTGGCCGGGAATCCTTGCAAGAGCATCGATCAACGACGCGGCTTCCTTCGTCTCTCCATAGCATTTTTGGAGCTCGGCCATCAGCATGAGGCTATTCGCCATGGCTGAAGTATACAGGCATGAATCATCATATGTGAGTACGTTCTCACACGATTTCGCAAGATTTCCTTGTGCATCGCGACTGATGGCCAACCGAGGGATGCCCAAGTCCCCCAGGTAGGCGCATGCAGCCACCGTATCCGCGGTCTTTCCTGAATATGAGGCAATCACGGCATAGGGATTGCCCTGTTTGACCGTTTTTGCGTCATCTGCGACGAGAGCCGGTCCGAATGAATGTACGCATGGGATCGAACTGAATGATTTCAAGTACAAATAGGGGGTGTACAAGGTGCAATAGGAAGCCCCGCTGCCCGTGAATATCAACCGATCGGGATTATATGCGTGGATCTCCCTTGCCAGCTCGGGAACCCTTTCCTTGTTGCGTTCGAGCGATTTCTCCATCATGTCGGGAGCGATATAGGCGGAAAGTATCTCAGCTCCCTTGTTCTTGGCCAGCAACGATGGATCAAGCTGTATCATTCACCCCTCCATGTCGACTATATGTGATAACGTTACCATATATTTCAGATCTGTCAAGCTTTTTTTCTTGTCTGGACCGCGTTTCAGGAAATGGCTTTGTACGCCGCCGCCATCGAATCACGTCGGCACCCTCGCCGGTCCGTGTTGCGCCCCCCCTCGGTCCCGTGATAGTATAGCCGTATGAGATTGTCAGCCACTTTGGCCCTCGCGGTCATCGCTCGGCTCGCAATGACCGCTTCGATCGGGGCCCAGCCGCTTCCTGTCAGTCCGGCCGCCGTCGAGTCCGCCATCTCCACGATGGGCAGTTTCTCCATCGTGCCGATCGATACCTGGGGTTCCGGCGATTTCCTCGCCCTGACCGACGACTGGTTCGGCGATTCTTCCTCGCCCAGGGTCAACGAGCTGAGCGTGTCGATGGATCAGACCGCGAGCACGACCTATGAAGGGGACCTGTTTTTCAGAAAGCTCCGCCTCAAGGTCGGCCTCAATGTGGACGTCGACGACAACTTCATCGGGAAGCTGAACAGGTTCATGGGCTACGTGAACTACTCGGGCTTCACGCTGCGGATCCAGACTTCCGAACTCCGCGGCACGGCGAGCTGGACGGGTTCCGCGGTCAGTGGCATGCCCACGCAGAGCAGCTTCAACAATCCCTTCGTCAGCGTCGATCTCCTCTATTACCGGCAGACCGGGGGGCTGGACTATTTCGGGATCGGCTATACCTCCTATCGCTTGCCCGTACAGCTCGACTGCCTCGTCTATGATCCGGACAAAAAAGAAGTCTGGTATGGGATCGACGCATACCAAAGCGACATGGCTTTCCACATCTACTCGGCGCTGTTGGGTCTCGACACCCTCTACGAGGCATTCATGGGGAGCGGTACCTTGGCCGAAATGCAGGGTCTCGGCGTCTGGATGGCCACCCAGGACCGCGCGGGGGTCGGCCTCGCCCGCATCAGCGACCAGGCCAGGGGCTGGGTCGAGACGGCGAATGGCGGCAAGACGCTCTGGAGCGCCGGGCAGATCGCCATGCTCGTCGACTATAACCTCATCCTCGGGCTCCAGTGGGTCAGGAACCTCGGCCCGGTACGCCTCGGGCTCGGTCTCGGCTTTGAACTGGGCGGCCAGATGGTCCTATGCATCACCCCGAAAGGCCCCGTGGACGACATCGGGCACGTCGACGCCTCACCCTCGTTCTATCTGTTCCACTACGGTCCCATCTTCAAGGGAACGATTTCCCTGTAACGCCCGGGCCGGCGGGAAAGCGGACGGGCAGGAAATCCGCACCCGACGGTGGATCGCGACAGCATCTGGCGGAAGTCCGGATTCCCCCCGGCAAGACGGAAGCGCGACGCGCACGGGAAAACTTGACGGCTCGTTGCTTACAAGAGATACTTGCCGTAGTGATGGAAAAGGTTCCTTGCCGTTTCCATCACTCTGTTGGACAGTCCGCGGTTCGTCCGCGGACGGCACAATCCATTTTCCCGCGGCCATTCCCCGGAACGAGGCGGATGGCCGCCATCTTCAGGAGGGTTTCATGCGTACAAGGATCAGGTCTTTCGCGGCGATTCTGTTGATCGCGTTCGCAGCGACGGGCGCCTTTGCCCAGGCCAAGGCGCCGACCGAGGTAAAGAATGTCATCTTCCTCCTCACCGACGGGACGGGACCGGAAGCCTGGCCCCTCATCCGCTGGGTGAAAGGCTCGCCGCTCGCGGTCGATTCCATCCTCACCGGCGCCATCCGCACCTACGGCGCCGATTCCATCATCACCGACTCCGCCCCGGGCGCCACCGCCTTCGCCACCGGCTACAAGGGAACGGACAAGGGCATTTCCGTCGGCGCGTGGAACGTGACCGTCGAGGCGTCCCGCAACCGCCTCGCATCGTCCTACGTCCCCCTCGCGACCCTGGTCGAGGGCGCCCGGATATCCGGCCGCGCCACGGGCATCGTCGCCACGTCGAACGTCCAGCACGCGACGCCTGCGGCGTTCAGTGCCCACTGGCACGACCGCAACAACTACAACGAGCTGGCCGAACAGCAGGTATACCAGGGCATGGACGTCGTCCTCTCCGGCGGCTCCCAGTACCTGGTCCTCAAGGATGCAGGCGGCAAGCGCGAGGACAAGGAAGACCTCGTCGACGTCATCAAGGCCAAGGGTTACGCCTGGGTGACCACGAAGGACGAGATGGCCGCGGTCAGGGCCGGCAAGGTGTGGGGCGCGTTCGCCCCGGACGCCATGGCCTACGACATCGACCGCGACGAGCTGGCCGCGTCGGAACCCTCGCTCGCCGAGATGACGGGCAAGGCCATCGAGCTCCTTTCCGCCAGCCAGAAGGCCAAGTCGAAGGGATTCTTCCTTTTCGTGGAAGGTTCCAAGGTGGACTGGGCCGCGCACGCCAATGACCCCGCGGGTCTCGTCTCCGACCTCCTGGCCTTCGACGACGCGGTCCGCGTCGCGCTCGAGTACGCGAAGAAGGATCCCAACACCCTCGTGGTAGCGGTCGCCGACCACGGGACCGGCGGCATCACCATCGGCACCCGCGAAGATCCCAATTACTCGTCCACCGACGACGACTTCGTCGTCGGCCCCATGCGCAGGACGGGCATGACCGCCGAAGGCCTCGAAAAATACCTCGCCGGCGACGCGTCCGAGGAGAAGATCAAGGCCGTGATGGCCGGGAAGTGGGGCATCGCCGACTTGAGCGCCGACGAGCTCAAGGCCATCGTCGACGTCACGACCGCCAAGAAACCGCTCACCCCCGTGATCGTCCCGATGCTCTCGAAGCGCGCGCGCCTGGGATGGACCACGAGCGGGCACACCGGCGCCGACGTGCTCATGTTCGCGTACGGCCCCGCCAAGCCCGCTGGCCTCATGGAAAACACCGACGTCGGCAAGGCCGTCGCCGAGGCGATGGGCTTCTACTTCCCCTCGCTCAACACCCGCCTCTTCTCCGAGGCCGACCGCTCGTTCAGGGCCGAAGGCTTCGAAGTCGCGATCGACAGAACCGACCCGGCCAACCTCGCCCTCGTCGTCACGAGGAACGGCAAGTCCGCGCGCTTCCCCTTCGCCAAGAACGTCATGATCGTCGGCGACAAGGTCACCGAGCTCGAAGGACTCGTCGTGTACGCCGAAAAGCTCGGCCGCGTCTTCCTCCCGAGCCAGGCAATCACGCTCGCCGCGGCCGCGCTCAAGTAAACTTTTCTTTTCTCGGTACATCTACCGCCTGAGGGCTTCGTGTCTTCAGGCGGTTCTTTCATGGCTACGGACCGTCCGGGGACGACGCGGACCTGCAGGTCGGCATGCTCGTCGACGTGAAGGGCACCATCGATCCGGACACCGGCATGGGTGTGGCCGATGAAATCGACTGCGCCAGCTCGATAGGGGGAACGGTAAACGCAGGCAGCATCGACACGGTTGCCGGAACCTTCGAAGTGTTCGGCCTGGCCATCCTGACCGATGCCACGACGGTATTCGAGGGCTTGACCGGAATGACCGGGACGACCCCCCTGGCCGAAAGCGATCGCGCGGGAATCAGCGGCATGGCGAGCGGCGCGAACGTCATCGCCAGCAGGGTTGAAGTCCAGGTCGGTTCGGTCGAGGACTTCAAGGTACGGGGAACGGCAAGCTCGCTTTCCGGGACCAGCGACGGCATGGAGATCGAAGTGAAGGGTTCCCTGGATGCAGGCGTCCTGGTCGCTTCCGAACTCGGCATCAAGGAAGACGCGGACCCGGAGATCCAGGGCGTCGTCGGGTCCGCCTACGTCGATGCCGCGACCGGAACGGGCATCACGGTGCTCGGCGTGGAGATCGATACCACGCCCCTTTCCTCCGGGGACGCTCCGGCACGGGACGCCTTCCTCGCGTCGCTCACGGCTGGCGAAAGCGTGGTGGACCTCTCCGGCAGTCTCACCGGTACCGTCCTCACCTGGGACAGCGTGGAACTCGACTGAGTTCCCCCCGTGGGTGTGGAAGGTTTTCGGGGCGGCCGCAAGACCGCCCCGTTTCCATGTCCAGGGCGGAAGGCCATGCCCCTCCACGCGTCGGACGTTTCCTTGACAGGCGCGCAAACTGGCGGATACTGGACAGCATGCGCCGCTTCATCCCCGCCCTGTTCATCATCCTCGCGCTTGGCTCCCTCCGCGCCGAACCCTCCGAGGACGAATTGCGGAAACGGATCGTCGCCGCGGCGCTCGAACTCCGCGGCGTTCCCTACGTCTACGGCGCCGAGTCGCCCTCGGCCTTCGATTGTTCGGGATTCACCCGCTACGTCTATTCGAAGGTGACCGGACTATCGCTGCCCAGGAGCGCACGCGGCCAGTTCGCTTCCGGCGTCCCGGTCGCCAAGGATGCGGCCAAACCCGGGGACATCCTCGTCTTCGACACGGTCGGCGGTTCGCCGAGCCACGTCGGCATCTACCTGGGGCAGGGACAGGTCATCCACGCGGCGTCCGCCGGAAACAAGACCGGGGTGATCGTGTCCGAACTCGCCGAATCGTACTACGCGACGCGCTTCATCGCCGCCCGTTCCTACCTCGCGTCCCCGGGTTCCAAGGCGGTCGAGGCGGCGGAACCCGCAAGACCGGGAGCTACCCCGCTGCCTGCCGAAGCGGGAAGCGCCACGCCGCCTGCGACGCCGGCCGGTCCTCCCCCGGCGACGCCCGGCGTCGCACATCCCGCGGCGGGTGCCGTCGACGAAGCCCCGCTCGCGCAGATCGGCTTCGACGTGACCGACAAGCCCTCGGTCTACGCGGACAAGATCCCCGCCGCGACGGGAACCAGAATCGCCTTCACGATCACGAACCGCAGTTCCGCGGACGCGACCTTCGAGATCCTCTTCTACAAGGCGAACGTGGACTTCAGGAAGACGGTCACCCTGCGCCGCGAACGGACCGCCATCGCGCGGGGCGCCTCGCGGGAGATCGAAAGCTACCTGTTCACCGAGCCGGGGCTCTACCGGCTTATCGTGAAATCGGCCGACAACGACCAGCTCGTCGAACGCACCTTCAAGGTCGTCGAAGCGGGGAAGTAGGCGCTTCCGCGCCACCGATCCCGGCACGGAGGGATGACGCGGGACCTGCCGCCCGCGACCGAGACCTGCGACGGAAAGGCCGATGAACGGCAGGAACCCATCCCCGCCGGCGACGTGTTCCTTGATGAATTCGTAAGACTTCCGCAATATCTACGTCAAGTTTCCACGGTATCTTTCAGCCATGTCCTGGAAGGATAGGAGGAAGATATGCATTTGAAGAAACGGCGAGCCTTGACCTGGACCCTGGTCGGGTTGGGCATCGCCATCGTGGCGCTCGGAACGGCGCTGTTCCTGACCATGCCACCGCCGGGGTATTACCCGGGCCCCATGCACGGCCGCGGCTACTGGCAGCCACGGGGCGGCGATCCTCAGGCGGATATCGATGGAACTGACGGCCCCGGGGCGGCTCCCGGCGCTGGCCCCCGCGGGGGAAAGGTATTCGCGCCCTGGGGACCGAACGCGTTCGGTCGGGGGCATCGGGGCATGTCGGGGGGACCACACATGATCTTTGGAATTTTCTTCGTCGGGGTCATCGTGCTCATCGGGTTCCTGGTTGCGCGACCGGGCTTCCATCACCCGGGACGCTTCGACGGAACGGTTCGCGGGGAGGACGCGGTGTCCCTGTTGAGGCGCGAGTTTGCCGAGGGCCGGGTCTCCGAGGAGGAGTACCGGAAGCGCCTGGCCGCGCTCAGGGAATGAGGAGCTGTATATGACCCTGTACTTCATCGGTTTCCTGGCCTTGAGGCTCCTGTGCCTCACGTTCGTCGTGGTCCTGATCCTGAGGATCGCCGCCGGAACGGGGCGGCATCGCGGCGACGGGGCGCTTGCGGCGCTCGAGCGGCGTTTCGTGGCGGGCGAGCTGCCCGAGGAGGATTTCCGCCACATGCGCGACGTCCTGGAATCGTGATTTCCGCGGGGGCGGCCGGGATCCACCGACGCCCCCGCCGCCTCAGAGCAGATCGAACCGGTCTTTGACGCGCGACAGGCGTTCCGTCACGAACCAGGCGACGAGCGCGCCCCCGACCACGTCGATCGAGTAATGTCCCCGCGACAGGATGAGCGCCGCTCCCTGGAGCACGGCCAACATGAGTGCAAGGCGTTTCATGCGCGGCGCTTTCGCTCCATCGACCAGGAAAAAGGCGAGACAGGCGAGCGCCTGGTGCCCCGAGGGGAACATCCCGTGCTGCAGGACGCCCGAAAACTCGAGGATGCCGTAGGAGTCCCCGTTGCCGGTCGGTCGGCCGAGCGGCGTGAGGATCATGAGGACCGCCCGGGCGCAGTAGAGTACCGCCGCGGCGGAAAAATAAAAGGGCAGCCTCCGGCGATCGACGCGAAGGGCCTGGACGAGGATGATGGCGATCGAGCCGAAGAGGATGGGGTCGGTGGCGTACGCGAGCCAGCGAACTTCCGGCGTCAGGGTGAACAGGAGATCCGGAACGGCCGGCCTGCCGGGATAGAGCCACTGGATGAGGGCGTTCGCGGGTACCCAGAGGAGGGCCGAGAAGACCATGAACGCGATGGACAGGAGGGTGCGGCGCGACGCCAGGGCCTGCCTGAGTGAAATGCCGGTTTGCATGAGGTGATGGTAATTCCGGCTTCCCCCGCGGTCAAGGGCGGGGCCTGCCAGACGGCGGTCGTCATCGAAAGGGTACGGCGCACGATTGTTCCCGGGGAAGGATGGGATTATACTTACGAGAACCAGCAAACACCGGGGGGTTGCGATGAAACATGCGGTCAGCGTGAGCCTTGGATCCTCGACACGGGACAAGTCGGTGACGGTCCGGCTGCTCGACGAAGACATCCTGCTCGAGCGGCGCGGGTCGGACGGCGATGAAGAACGGGCCCGCGCCATGTTCGCGGAGCTCGACGGCACGGTCGACGCCTTGGGCGTGGGCGGGGTGGAGCTCTGCGTGTCCATGCCCTGGAAGGACTATCCCTTGCGTTCGGGCGTGAACCTCGTCCGGGACGTCAGCCGGACGCCGTATACCGACGGCCACCACCTCAAGAACGTGTTCGAATCCCGCGTGATGGCGTTCGTCGACGAACGTTTGCGCGGGAAGATACCGAACCGGAAGGCTTTCCTCGTCGAGGCGGTCACGCGCTGGGGGATGACGAGATCCTTCCTCCAGGCGGGCTACGAGTGCGTTTTCGGCGATCTCATGTTCGCCCTGGGCATCCCGCTCCCCATCAGGACGATCCGCGGCCTCGAGCGCGCGGCGCGTATCCTGCTTCCGGTCGTGAGCCGCCTTCCGATCTCGATGCTCTACTCGACCGGCGGGGACCAGGAGAAGAACATCCCCAAGTACGAAGCGTTCTACAGGGAGGCTTCGATCGTGGCGGGCGACTGGCTCTACATCCGCAAGCACATGCCCGAGGACATGGACGGCAAGGTCATCGTGACCAACACGACGACGGAGGACGACGTCGCCTTCATGCGGAAGCGGGGCGTCCGCTGGCTCGTGACGACGACCCCGGTGCTCGACGGGCGGAGCTTCGGCACGAATGCGTTCGAAGCCGCCCTGGTCGCGGCCGCGGGCATGGGGCGCGTCCTCGAGGATGCCGAGCTCGAAGCCTTCATAGACAGGGCCGGCATCGAGCCGACCATCCGGGAACTCTCCTAGCCATGGACGCCATCCTCCTCGCCGGCGGCGGCGCCAACCCGAAGGATCCCCTCTACCCGCTTTCCTCGGGCAGGCCCAAGGCCCTGCTCCCGATCGCCGGGAAGCCGATGGCCCAATGGGTGCTCGACGCGCTCGCGGACTCCGCGACGATGGAACGCGTCGTCATCGTCGGCCTGGCGCCCGGCTGCGGTCTTACCTTCCCGCGCGACACGCTCTTCGCGCCGGATTCCGGCTCGATCCTCGGGAACGTCCGCTCCGGCGCGCTGGCATCGGGCGCTGGCGACGATCCGTCCCGGCTGGCCCTGGTCGTGTCGTCGGACATCCCCGCGCTGGAACCGGCCATGGTCGACTGGATCGCCGCCCGCGCGCAGGAAACCGGGGACGACCTCCAGTACTGCGTCATCGACCGCTCCGTGATGGACGCGCGCTTCCCGGGAAGCGGCCGGAGCTGGGTCCGGTTCCGCGACCGGGAAGTCTGCGGCGGCGACATGACCGTCATCAGGCCCGCCGCATTCCTGGGCAGCGAAGGAATCTGGCGTCGCATCACCGAGGGACGCAAGAGCTCGCTCCAGATGGCCGCGGTCATCGGCATCGACGTGCTCCTCCTTTTTCTCCTCAAGCGGCTCACCGTCGCCGACGCGGCCCGCCGGGCCGCCGCGAGGCTCGGCATCAGGGGCCGGGTCCTGGATTGTCCGTATGCGGAAATCGGCATGGACGTCGACAAGCCCTTCCAATTCACGATCGTCGAGCGCGCCCTGCTCGACCGCGCTCGCGCGTGAGCTTCGAACGGGTCCGGCTCCTCGATGCCGGGGTGAGCCGCCGGCTTCGCGACCGCCGCCCGACCGGGTTCCCGCTCCTGCTCACGGCCGCCCTCGCGCATTCCGGCGACTCGCTCGTCGTCCTGCCCCTGCTCACGTTCGCCTGGTGGCGCGGGGGGTTCCAGGCCATCGGCGCCGCACCCGCCGCCGGGGCCGCGATCCTCTCGGCCATGGCCCTCGCCGCGCTCGCCAAGCTGGCGTTCCGTCGCGCCCGGCCGAAAGGGGATTGGGGAGCCATCTACCGGCGGACCGATCCCCACTCCTTCCCCTCCGGGCACGCGGGCCGGACCATGGCCCTCGCGACAGTCATCCTCGCACTCTCGGGCCCGGTTCCCGGGCTTGCCCTCTTCGCCTGGTCGTTCGCGGTGGGAATCTCCCGGGTCGCGCTCGGCGTGCACTGGTTCCTCGACGTACTCGCCGGCTGGGCTCTCGGTTTGGGAACGGGCGTCGCCGCCGCCATCCTGCTCGGCTGAGCGTATCCTGAGGAGCGAACGTCTTGCCCGCGGGCGCGATCGCGGGTATTTTGTTACGATGCGCGACGACATCGAATACGTCAGGGCGCCCGACGGGGCCCTGACCGGGGGCGTTCCCACGGGAAGCCCGGACGGGCAGGCGCCGAGGGCGCGGCTCATCGGACCGGTGCTGGCGACCTTTCTGGTGGCCATGGTATTCGCGAATATCGGTGGGATGATGTTCTACCCCATCCTACCCCTCTACCTGAGGGAGCTCCACGCCGGGGTCGAGGACATCGGGCTCTTCTTCACCCTTTCCATGATCGCGCCGCTGGCCATGCAGATCGCCGGCGGCTGGGCGAGCGACCGCATCGGCCGACTCCGCGCGGTGGCCTTCGGCTCGGTGGCCGGGGCCGTCAGCTGGGTCGGCGTCCTCGTCGCGCCCACCTGGCCCTGGCTCCTGGCCAGCGAGTCGGTCGGCGCCATCGCGGGAGCCTTCGTGGCCCCGAGCTTCGACGCCTTCATCGCCGAGCAGTCCGACGAGCGGAACCGCGCCCGCGTCTACGGCGTCGCCCAGACGATCTTCCAAGTCGTCTCGGTGGTGGGACCGCTCGCCGGCGGCCTCGCGGCCAGGCACCTGGGCTGGAAGCCGCTTATCGCCATCGCGGCGGCGCTCTACTTCGTCGCCACCGCCATCCGCCTGTCGCTGGCCCGCCGCCATCCCCCGGCCGCCGCGCAGCCGGGGTCGCTCTCGTTCGCGGACTTCTCCCGTTCCTTCGGCGCGATGGTCGCCCTCGCAGTCTCGGGCGGCGTCATCACCTGGCTCATCATGTCCGACGGCGTGCGGGACATCGCCATGGGGCTCTCGGGCAACCTGTTGCCCATCTTCCTCCGCGACGAGCGCGGCATCGACGTGGCCGCGATCGGTTTCCTGAACGCGCTCTTCGGCGGCGCGAGCATGCTCGTGATGATCCCGGCGGGACACTTCGCCGACCGGTTCGGCGAGCGTTATGCGATCGCGATCGGCTATCTCACGGCGTTCGCCTCGTTCGCCCTCATGCTGGTCGTACCGTCGCCCCTGGCGGCGGGGATCAGCTTCGTGGTCTTCGGCCTCGCGGTCGGCATGCTCCAGCCCGCGTACCAGAGCCTCATCTCCAAGGCGGTCCCCGAGAATCTCCGCGGCATCGCGTTTGGCTTCCTCTCGACCTCCAACGGCTTCATCTCCCTGCCGGCGCCGTGGATCGGCGGCATGCTCTGGAAGGGCGTCGCCCCCGTCGCGCCGTTCTGGATCACCGCCGCCGCGATGCTCCTGGTCGTGCCGCCCGTGCTCCTGAAGTTCCGGCTGGCCCCGCCCGCGCCGGCAGTGGCCGCCGCGGTTCCCGACGGCGCCGCGACGGGAGACCGGGAGCCCGCCGGGCCCTCCGCATGAAACCGGTCTCGTCGCGGCACCGTGCCGCCGCGCGCATTCCCGCGATTGACAGCCGGGAACCGGCGGCACTAGGCTGATCGAAACCAGCCGGGCCGTGGGGTCCTGGAGGAGTCACGACATGCCAAGGAAAGCCTACAGCGCGCCCGGAGCCGTCGCGGTCGGGCCGTATTCGCACGCGGTCGAATCAGGGGACCTGATATTCCTGTCGGGGCAGACGCCCCTGGATCCCCGCACGGGGAAACTCGTGGAAGGCGATGCAGCCGACCAGACGGATCAATGCCTCGAGAACCTTTTCCGGGTGTTGGGAGCCGCGGGCCTCACACCCGACGACGTGGGAAAAGTGAACGTGTTCCTGACCGACATGGGCGACTTCGCGGCGATGAACGCGGTTTACGCGGAAAAGTTTTCTTCGCCCTATCCCGCCCGCACGACCATCGGGGTGACATCGCTGCCGCTGTGCGCCAGGGTTGAAATCGAGATGATCGCCCGGAGGAAATGACGGGCACGGCCGGCGCGAACAGGGAACCGGATCGCGTCAGATCCATCGCCTGGCTCTATTGGTGATTGTCGGCTCCGTTCAGATACGCGCCGCACGCGAATAATCCCGAAACGAAAAAGACCCCCGCGATCGCATAGCTGACAGGTCCGACATCCGGCGAACCCGGTCCGCCCACGCCCGCATGGACGAACAGCATCGACCAGGGGATGAACCTTCCCCAGAGGGTATGGCCGAACAATTGACCGAAAAAAAGCGTCGTGATCATCGAATAGGCGATCGGGGCGATGTATCCCTTTCCGACCATGGCTATCAGCGCAACGAAGGGACCCGCTGCAAGGATCAGCAGGACCGAGAGCGTCACGTTCATCATGGTTCCGTTCAGGAGAACGATATCCCAACCGGGAATGCTCACGAGATGGCCGACGACCATGCACTCCCAAAAGACAAGGAAGCAGATGACGCAGAAGAGCATGCTGGATACCAGGTACTTGGCGATCACCACCAGGGGACGCCGTACCGGCAGTGTCAGCAGGTTTTTGGCGGTGCCTTCGGCGTATTCGCGGCCGAAGATGTAGGCGATGATGACGGCATGCAGTATCGCACCGGCGACGAACAAGACCTGCGTAATATAAAAGAGGAAAGGCCAATCGGCGCTTCCCCCGGTCATCTGCGCTTTCATGGCGATCAAACCCAGTTTTTTCGCGCCCTCCGGATCCTTCAGGATGAGCATGAGAAAGCCGACCGCAAGCGGAGCCATGCTGAAGGCGAGCCAGGAAAACCAAGGCACCATGCTTCGTTTGAGTTTCAGGCTTTCGGTCTTGATCAATTCCAGCCACATCATGCATCGCCTCCGGTCAATCTCAGGAACAGGCTTTCCAGATTCTCTTCCTCGACTCCGATGCGATAGAGGGCTATCCCCGCCCCGACGATGCCTTTTGAAATGGCTGCCGCGAACGCCTTCACCGAATCCGGCTCGGCGTGGGCTGCCGCCGTCCTCACGGATACATGAACTCGGCCGGTTCCCCCGGGCGTGACCGTGGGAGAGACCACGTCTACCGCCAACGACGGATCCAGCGCCCGGATTATCGACGCTGCCCTTTCCGGGTCTCCGGTTTCAAGTTCGATACGACGGCTTGTCAGGGCGGACATGGAATGGGAACCGAATTCCGCGATCATCCTGCCCCGGTGGATAATGCCGATCCTGTCGGCAAGCTGGGCAACCTCGCCAAGGATATGGCTGGATACGAAAATGGTCGTCTTCCGTTCGTCGGCCATCTTTCGCAGCAGCATCCGTATTTCGGCGATACCGGCCGGATCAAGACCGTTGGCAGGTTCGTCCAGGACCAGGAGTTCCGGCGAATGGAGTATCGCCCGGGCGAGCGCCAGCCGCTGCTTGTTCCCCAGTGAGAGTTTTCCATAACATCGATCCGCGCATTCCCCGAGGTTCAACGCCTTGATCGATGATTCTATCGCCGGACGGGGCGTGCCGGTCAGCCGACATTGCATGTCCAGGTTTTCCCGCACGGTCAGATTGGGGTAGGCGGTGGCGGATTCCACGAGGGATCCGGTGCGCCTGAGTATCTCGGTTCGATGGTCCTGAGCATCCAGTCCGAAAATCGCGATTCGCCCCCGGCTGGGGCGGGTAAGTGCGAGCATCATCCTGATTGTGGAGGTCTTGCCCGCGCCGTTGCGCCCCAGGAACCCGTAGATTTCACCGCGGCGAATCTCAAGGTCCAGTCCATCGACCGCGCGGACATCTTTGTAGAATTTCGCCAGAGATTCCAGCCGTACGGCAACTTCCTGCCCCGTGCCCATGTATACGCTCCTTCCATCCGCCGGCGTCGAGCGTCGCGGAAATCACCGTGTGCATCTGCATCGTCGTGACGCCCTGTTCCGGGCCGGCTTCACCACCCCGCCGTCCATGATACCATGACGGCCATGGACGGCAAGGGTCGGCGTTCTTCCCGGGAAGCTGCTTCCCAGCAGGCAGTCATAAACCAGACTGCCCGTTTCCCCGGAGCCGGGAATGCACGTGCAACCGGGGAGCCGGGGCTTCCCGTCACCGTGGGCTTCATCGACCCCGGCAAACGGGCATCCCACCCGGCGGCCGACTCCGGGGGTGGCCACGGGATCCCATGGATGGGCGTATACTCCACCCATATGTTCATCATACTCCAGTATACTGCGGCTCATCTTCACCGGGTATTCATCCTCCCTGACCGCCGGAATGGCCGATGGTGGAATCCGTTCCCCTGCCTGGGTTGATGCCCACGGCGATGAGATCGATACCCGTGCGAAAAGGAGACAAGCATGCTGAAACGGATATCCGCGGCCGCGTTCGCGGTCCTGGCCGTCTTCGCCTGGTCCGCCCCCCGGGGTCGCCTCGGACCCCTCGTATCCACCCAATGGAAACAACGCGACGCCTATGCGGCGTTCACCCCCCTCAACCCGGAAACCGGCGAGCACGAGCGCCTGGGCTGCTGGTCGGTCGCCTTCGCCCAGATACTTTTCCTCCACAAGCTGGAACCGCGGGGCTCCCAAGCCTATTCGGGTGAATATTACGCGGTCAAAGCCGATTTCGACGCCCCGGATGTCGATCTCTCGCTGGTGGCGCCCCGGCTCGAAGCCGGCACTCCGGGGGCGCGTAAACTGGAAACGGCCCGCTACCTCTGGTACGCCGCCCTGGCCACGGGCAAGGACTTCGGCACGGGCGGGTATCTGGGGAACAGCGACCTGCGGCGGGAGCGGATAGAAACGCACTATGGCGTCGGGACGAGGCGGCTCCGCACGCTCGACAGTTCGAAGGCGGAGATCGAGGCTTTCATCCGTTCCGAACTGGAGTCCGGCCGCCCCCTCCTCCTCTACGTCGAAGGCAGCCAGGCCGGTGAGGAAGGTTCCGGCCACGCCCTGGTGATAGACGGGATCGAGGGTTCGGGCGAGTCCCTGTCCCTCCACCTCAACTTCGGCTGGGAGGGGGTCTCGGACGGCTGGTACGCATTCTGGAAACCCATCGTCTCCGCCTACGGAACCTTCGACTCACCGGACCGCTGGGTCTTGGCGATCCGGCCTTGATCGATCGCTGACACCTGTGGGAGACAGTGGACGCGCCGCAGGGTCCGGGCCGGGAGCGTGGACAATTGCACGGTCACGATGAACCCCGGGGGACTTCTGCAAACCGGCGACGTCAGCCAGGGAATCGCTGCCGTCGCCGTCCAATTTCCCGCGCCGTCCAAGGATGTTAGGGGAGTCGCCTTGCGGCCTCGAACTTCGTGTTCTCGGCCTTCAGGCCGCCTCCACTCGCTTCCGCGCCCATCCATGGGCGCTCTTCCTCGCATTCGCTCGGCGCTCGTTCCGGTTCGACTCCCCTAGGGGCTTATTAAAAAAGCCGGCCCGGGCTGATGCCCGAGCCAGCTTTTAGCCCCTAGGGCCATCCCAGCCGTCATTTCTGACCGTAATGCCGCTATGCTCGTTGGTTTTAACCATTTCCGGTTTCCATAACTACCAAAACCGCGCCGGAATACTGATCGCGAAACACGCCAAAACAGCCACCGGGAATTTATTGAACGAGCGCATAAACGGTGATGGCTACAGCGGCCGCCGTCGCCCCCCGCCATATCCAGAGCTCAAGGCCCTGCCGCCTGGTCTGCACCAGGAGCACCGCTTCCGAGGCCAGTAGCGAGTCGATCGAGCTCGTCGCGGAGCTGATCGAGGATGCGAGCGACCGCTCGGATGCGTCCTGGTAGATCCCCGCCCGCGCCAGCGATTCGTCGAGCCTCGCCAAGAGCGTCTCGAGCTCGTCCGCTATCTGCCCGAGCGCGCTCGAGGCTCCCGAGAGCGTCCCGGAGGGATCGCTCGGAAGCGGCAAGCTGGATGCCGGGGCTACCTGGGGCGATGCGATCGGCGACGAGGGCGCCGCCTGCGCCGAGAGCAAGGCCGAGGAGAAAAACCAGCACAGTGCGCCCAAAATTGCCCATCGGTGCCCTCTCACGGTTTCGCCGTATCCAGTTCAGGGCGATAGTGCAGCGCCCTTTGCCAGTTGTCGGCGACGTTCGCACCCGAGAAGGCGACAACCAGCATCGGGACCGCCACCACGATGGTCGGCGCGATGGCTGCGAATGCGGCCTCCCCCACCAGTGCGGCACCGGCGTACATCCCGCAAAGCACCCCGATCCCGACGAGGAACACCGTGCCTTTTTTTAACGCCTTCATATGTCCTCCGCCATCGGGTTCGTGGTTCCCGCGTAGCCGTTGTCGGGTTCGATCTTCCTCCCGTCCGACGCCACGCGATACACTGACAGATGCAGATGCGCCCCCGAACTGCGCCCAGTGTTCCCCATGATCCCGAGGAGCTGCCCGGCCACGAGGTCCTGCCCGAGCAGGACGACGTTCTCCGATAGGTGCGCGTAGATCCACACGCGACCGGAAGGAGACCGCACGCGGACGTGGTTGCCATAGGTTGCCGTGCGGTTGTCATCGTCCTCGATGACGGTCCCGCCCTCGATGGCATGCACGCCCCAGGTCGGCTGGACGGGCACCAGATCCACACCCTCATGCCCCCGCAGGCCAAAAACCTGGTACGATGCCGGGTTCTCCCCCCATGTCTGCGTCACGATGAATCCCGACAGGAACGGTGATTTTTTCATTGCTTTATCCCTTCTATTTGTACCGCGTCGTCCTTGAATCTTTGGTAGACCATCTGCGCCCTGCGTACTGACTCCAATGCCCGCTCGACGTTGCCATTGCACGTCCCCATCGTGGCCTCAAGCAATGCCACCAGCGCCTCGGTCTGCGGTCCCTGCAGTGCGAGCAGGGCATTGACCGCAGGTATGACTTGATTGATGACTTCTTCGCTTCGGGATTTTATACTAATCCGTTTCCGAAATGCCGTGGTCGCCGCGGTATACAGCGATCCTACTATCATCGGCACAAGTGCGCCCAGAAGCAACGCGGTAAACGGTGTCATGGTGATTTCCATATCACCCCCTTAATACTTTATGATGAAGTTCACGCCGATGCTTTTTGGGCGTGTAGTGGTACCAGCACGGGCCGACGGCGAATTGGCAGAATCAAATCCTAATGAAACCGTTTTATAATTAGAGTTATTCGATCCGGCCTGTCCACTTTCAACCATTGTCGTTGGCGTAAAAGCCCCACCCCCAACTGTAGTATTACCACGATACGAACCCCCAGGTTCAGTAGAGACACTAGAAGCTGATCCCACGGTTCCTGTAATTTGCTGCATCTGGTCATCTTTCCAGTCGCCCACTGTCCTTGCTTCGGCTTGAGCTTCGGCAGTATGCGTGGAACCAGTGACAGCAGAATGAGTCCCCGCGCCCGCCGGGAAGGATTCCCGAAAATCCGGCACGTTGAAAGTAGATGCTCCGTCTCCAACGCCGTAAGTCGTACCGATGACCCCGAAAAGACCGGCGTACGTCCCTCTTGCTTTCGCCGCCCCGTCGCAAAGGAGCCAACCAGCAGGTGCTGCAGCCCCGCCATACAGTTGAATGATGCCCGGAGGCATGACAACGGCTCCACCAACCGTGACAACGCCGTCCTCGGCCCGCAAATACTCCACGCCACCAAGGTCCTTGATCGAAATTCCGTACATCGCTCCTTGGACAAACTCCCAGATGTCGTCCACAACATGCCCATGCGCATGAGTAAATAGCATTTTGATGTCATAGCCAGTGAGTTCGTGCACCATTAACGCATTGATCTCGCTGTCCGCGCTATAAGCTATCCCCGCTTCTTTCCATGCGAAAGTCTCATGCGCCGTGAAGGATCGGATCGCGCGGACGTGGATGACATCGGTCTTGTCCTCGGTCGACTGCGTACCATCGGTAAAATCCTGCGCCCATGCCGTCGTTGTGTCTTCTTCGCTGGATGACCAGTACAGGTCATCGGAAAACCCGTATGTTGTCCGATCCCCCGAGCTGCTGGCAAGCGCGGTCCTCATGGCGGCAAGCTCATCCTTGGATGGCAGGTACCAGTCTGTCTCCCCGCCGGAGTCCAGTGCCGCGCATAACTCCCCGGCGAGGTTTTCGACGAATCGATACGTCCGCAAGTCGTCATTGCCTAAGTCAATGAACGCTACATCGGTCTCAGTCAGCGCGGCAAGTGCGGGGATGTTTGTACCTGCGATGTTGAGATCAGATCCGACCTGCGCCCAGAGCCCAGTGCCCTCGGTGAATCGATACGTCCGCAGGTCCTTATTGCCTAAGTCAATGAACGCTACATCGGTCTCAGTCAGCGCGGCAAGTGCGGGGGTGTTTGTACCTGCGATGTTGAGATCAGATCCGACCTGCGCCCAGAAGCTGGTCAACAAAGCGCTGGTGTTTGCATCACCCGTGCCGATCGCTGTTCCCGAGGCACCGCTCAAGCCTTTTGCCGTGGAAAATTTTCCCGCCGTGGCAAGGTCGGCTGCCACAACTTCCAGCGCCGCTCCGGTCAGCGGATCGATGTAAAATGCATATCCGCCCCCGGGACCAGTGGTCCCGATGAGGCTATCAAAATCCTCGGTAATTTTTACCGTGAAACTCCCATCGACCGCGCCGTCCTCGATGATAGAGAGATCATCCAGACCCGCGCCGGTAAACGTCAACCCGGACACTCCGCTCGAATCCAGGATACTAACACGGGCATTGGTCTCCGCCCCCAATCCGGTTCGCAAGGTCCCCAGCACCTTTAGATTTTTAGTTGCCAGTTCCGTGATGAATGCCTGGGACGCGGCGACTGATCCGAACACTGCGTTGGCGGCATTCGCATATTCCCCGATGATGGTCGGGTTCGCTACCATCCAGATCATGATGTCGTTGATCGCTGCCGCCATCGCCGCCGCCCATCCGCTCGTGGCACTGGTCATCTCCACCCATGCGCTCCCGGAAAAATATCGCAGAACTCCGCCCCCGGATCCTGGGACGTTGCTGTCAAAATAATAATCACCGACTATGAATCCTTCCGTCGGCGCCTCAGTTTTTGGGCCCCAGTACATTATTGTCGTGGTTGAAACCATGGTGACCGAGCACAATGCCGTCTTCAATGCAGCCTCCGTCCCCCCAACCCGGAATAGGCTCACCCGAATGGAAACGACGTACTCATCTGCTCCTTCGATCACGATGGTTGCGGGGATCGTATAAACATTGCTGCTCTCGTCGGATGTCGAAAGAAATTTTTCCGTGTACGTGTCGCCATCAGCAGAAACCTCAACCCTGAATCGTCCATCATATGCAACCCCCCCCGCATCCTTGGCCGTCATTACCAGGCTGGCTGGCGTTGTGACCAGGGCACGGTCGCGCTCTGCATGATAGGTCGATAACGTGAGAGTGATCCCCAGCAATGCCAATTCTGCCGCGGTTGCCACGTCGACCAGCTGCACCACGGGGATCGGAATTGGTTCCTGGTTGCCTTCGGTAACCATGTCCAAAATCTCGAAATCGTCGACGGCCTCCAGGGCATACTCGATGACGCCAGCCGCCGCTTCAGTATCAACGATCCCGATGACCCGACACTTCGCGGAGATCCCCGCGTAGATCGCGTCCGTAACCAGCACATACTCACCAAGTTCCATGACGGTTTTTGATCGGACCGTGTACATGAGATCGGAGTAGAGGTAGTACTGGCTGATCCCATTGGCAAGCGCACGGGCATCGGTATCATTGAAAATGTATTTCGCGTTATGCTCAAAAAGTTTCATCCCAGAGGTGGGGCTAGACCTGGCCACATTTTGCGAGCTGATGCACCAGGCATCCCCGGTGATCTTGAGATTCGTGATTTCTTTTTCTGATGCCGCCGTATTTTTGTATGAGAAAGAACATTTCTTGAAATAATTCGTCAGCGCACGGTCGGCGACGATTCCGCTTTCTTTCGTCACAACCAGCGCGGCGGACTGCGCGATCCAGATTTTGTAGCCAGCCGGCCCCCCCCATGCGGAAAAAACTTCGCCGATCTTGGAGCTCAGGGGATAGTAATCCTTCCCGTCTGCATCCCCCACGGCGGCCAACGGAATTTTACACGACGCAGATGCATCTCCGCCGCTCGTGTCCTGGAAGAGAACGATATCAGTTTTGAGTTCAACCAGGTCGTATTTCACCCTGATGTCGTCATATTTTTCGGAAGTTTTTTCTATCTTGATTTCGCCACGAATATTCGCGGATCCCGACGAGGTCGTCAGTGTCTCCGTCGTCGTGATGTCGCCAACGTTCACCGCGACCGCGAGTTGCAATGTCCCGTCAGTTGTGAAGTAAAAAACATGCCCATACTCGAAAAGGATGTCATCGAGGAGTTGCCTCCACGTCATCTTGTCTTCGGGCAGGGCGCAGACATACGGTATCACGGTGGTGATCGTCGGCAGTCCCGATGAGAGCGTCACCCCGGCGGCGGTAGCTATCGCATGGACGAGCGATGTCGCGGTCGCCAGCGGAGTGCAGACGGCATAGCCCGCCCATGCAACCGGTGCCCCGATTGTCTGCCCGAGCTTCTGCAGTGTGTAATCCTCTGCGACGAGCGACAGGAACTTCTGACCGTCGCGTATTTCCGCCCGATAGTTCGGCGACAGAACCCCTGTGAAATAGGCGGCGGAATCCTTGTCCACCGAAATTTCGACTTCGGTTTCCCCGATAAGCTTTGCGTACAACGTTGAATCGAAAAGACAGCGGAACTCGATTTTGTTGCTATTCGGCCGTAGTGCGGTGAACAATTTCCGGGTGCGGATAATTGACTTGATATCGACGAGACTCGTGATGTCCCCGCCCGGGGTGAGGGTGATGGTCCAGGACATCAGATATACCTCGCATTTCGCTTGATGATGGAATCGATGAGGACCGCGAGTTCTTCGAGCCCACCGGACCCGACCACGTTGCCCTGGTTGTAAAAGTTGAAGGTGATGGACTGAGCCCCGCTGTAGGATGCCCCCGTGCCCGTGGATCCGCCCGACGTGCTCGTCCCAGAAGTCTCACTCCCTTCCAGGGATATCGCCTTTATGTAGGACGGTTTTTTTATGTCCACGAACGGGATCATGTTCAGGGCATCGATCACGGCGCGGAAAATACCGATGAACATATTCCCGACCGGAATAATTATGTGATTCGCAAACCACACGAAAATATCCGCGAGCCCCTTGAGAATCACCCCCAGAAAAATTACGACCGGAGCGAGTACCGCGCCGAGAGCATTCCCGAGGATCTTGAGTATCCCGATCATCGGCGCCAGCGCCTCGTCGATGAGGGGCGCCAACACTTCGAACATCCCGGTCAGTATCGTGCTGATCGGATCCAGTATCTGTTGTACGGACGAGAGTGAGGTCAGCATCCCGCTGAATTTCCCGGTGACGTCATCCAGGATTTTCTCGATGCCGCTTTTTCCCGCAGGCGCGGGGCCGAAGTATGGTGAAGCCTCGGCAGGAGCGTAGCTATCCGGGGAAGGAGCGTTGGCAAACGCATCATACAGGGCAGCCTCCATGGGCGGCAGCGTCATCGGAGCAAGTTCAACGATTGCGGGTTTCCCGGAAGTACCCCCGAGGTCGGGTACGGCGGATCCCGTACCCGCTGCAGCAACATCGGCGGCAGCCCTGGCAATGTCCAAATCCTTTTGCAAACCCATTATTGCTATATCGACCGCGGCTATTTTTACAGCCTCGCTCGTAGATGCGAGAGCCCCTGCATATGAGGTGCCAGGGCCTCGTGGGTCAGTCTCATCGAATCCGGCCGCGCGCATCTTCAGCGCTTGAGATCGTTGCAAATCAGCGCGCTGCCCTGATGCAATCACCAAATTTTCTTCTGTAGTTCTGACGGCCGCATCTTTTGACAGGGCGTTGCGATATTTCCTGTACTCGGTGAGCCCGGACGTCCATTTGTCCACGATGTTCCCGATCCATTGTAGCATCGGCTCAAAGATCGGCGCGAGGTTCGACCCGAGGGCTTCCATGAATTCACCCCATGTGTTTTTCATGTTCGTGACGGCCTGCGCATAGCCAGTCGCCATGTTGTCCGTGATCGCGCCGAGCTTCACATTGAGCGCGTCGACCGCGCCCCCGGCCGCCAGTTGCGCCTCGGTCAGATTCCCGAGCTCGGGAACCAATTTGGAAAGTTTCCCCAGGGTGCCAGAGTATGTCCCGTTGATGAGGAGGAAGGCGACGGTCAAATCTTTCCCCGTGACGTTGGAAAGGTTGACCGCTGCATTGGTGATTTTTGCGATATCAACATCGCTCTTGCCCAGGGATGCGAGCTCGGCGACCAGCGCCTCGATGTCGTCCTTCGAGGCGGTTGTCTTTCTCGTCATGTCATCGATCAGTCCGGTGAGGTTAGTAAACCGCGAGGCGCTTCCGCCGACCGCCGCCTGTAGTTGCAGCATGGTGCGTTCCATATCGCCAAACGCCTCGGCACAATCGGCTCCGAAACGCGCGATTTTCCTTCCGGACTCTACCAGACCGAGCACGGTGAACGCGTTCCGAAGCGTGTCCCCTACCTTTTTGGCCGCGGCCTCAAATCCGAGCAGGTCGCTCTTGGCCGAGGCGAGTCCCGCCTGGGCCCTATTTTCGGATGTGACGATCAGTTTCGCTTCACGGCCCATGATCTATCCTCCCGGAAATCGGTTGACCTCTGCTATGTATTTTTGATATGCACACTGGATCATGCGCAGGATCCGCATCGTCGTGGCCGGCTGGTCCATGTACGCCCCGGCGAAGGGAAAGTGCTGGAAAAATCCATGCCGGTTGTTGATCAGGGGAAGGAAAAGCTCGACCCATGGCGCCCAGTAGGATCCCCGGCAATATTCCCAGATCTCCGGATCCGGGATCTCGCGGCGGAAGATCCCGCCGGCGATGTTCATAATTTCGAATCGCTCTTCTTCCCGTGGGTAAAAAGTACTTCCTGAACGTACCTCCCCATAATATCAATACATAACTCGGCACGACCTGCGATCATGGCCGCGATCTCGTCCGCAGTATATTTGTGCGCTTCGTCCTTCCACAGGTCGTGATCCACGATGATCCCCGGCAGCATCTTGACGAAAAATTCCGTCGCTTTAGACGTATCCCCGGAAAAAGTCTGGAACTTGGTCGTGGTGACGACATCGGTCTCCCTGAATTCGATGGTGACATCATCTTCTGTCACACCGAAAAACCGACCCACCCCGAGCTTTTTCGAAAACAGATAATGCTGGTCTATGATCAATATGGTGCCTCCTGATCGTCGTAGATCACGGCGGAGATCGGTTCCGTGGTGCTGACAGCCGTGGCCTCGCCCTTGATCGACATGGTGAGCAGTCCCGCTCCGGAAACGTTGTCCTTGGCCTCGAGGATGGCCACGTTGTTCAGGGTGATGTCCATGCGATACTTGGATGTCCCCACGATGTACTCGGGGCTTTCGAGATGCAGAATGATGGTTTCTATGACGGTTTCCGTGAGGAAATTCGTTTCGCGCAGATCCTCCGATTCGTCGTTGTACGGCATCTCGATCGATATCCCGATCTTCCGCTTGCCGTGGTTCGGCTCCGTCGCGTAGAGGCCCGATACGTTCGTCTGGATCCCCTCGTCCAGGCTGTTCTGGTAATCGAGTTCCACCGAAGTGATTTCCAGAGCTTCGTCAGCCGTGCACGTCCCACCGATGAACTTGTATGCCTTCTTCGATGGCGGGGTTGTGGTCGTGATCGTCCCGACGGCCTCGCTCATGCCCTTGACCGCGGATACGAATCGGACATAGTCTCCGGCCTTGGCCGAAATCTTGAGACTGTCGATCTTGCATCCCGCATACAGCTTGATGGCTACCTTGCGATCCACGCGGATCGCGTAGGAAGGCATGGCTTCATCCGGTTCCTGCGCGACGATGGTGTGCTGCATCTGCCCGGTCACCGATCCGTAATCATCATCGACCGTGTCGTCTCCGCCCAGGGCCGCCTTGAGCAAAAACCCGGCCAGCTCCGGCTTGAGAATTCCAGAGATGTCTCCGGCGACTTTGATGCCCATCAGATCGTAGGCGGAGGCAGCCTTGCCCGCGAGGAGATTTTCCTCCTCCTGTTTCGTGACGGTGGGAGCGAGACTCTCGCTCGTAAAATTGACCAGGAGCGTATCTGCGGCACCATCGCCCCAGACCGCCTCTTTCCCGATCGCAACTTGACATCCGACTCCCATGCTAAAAGGCATATGGTCCCCCTTTAAGGCGTCTCTTCATATTTGAATTCGAGGACCAGCTTCGTAGCCTTGATATCCGCTTTCCCTTCGACGCCTTCAAAATCATCTCGGCTGCGCAGGGTGAAAAAATACGGATTGAACATGAGGCAGTTCAAGAGTGCCTGCGCATAATTGCGCGCCTGCTCGCGCAAAACCGCTTCGGTATAGCCCATGGTAAAAACTGTCAGGTCCACTGGCAGAGTCGCGATCCGGTATCCCGGTCCGATCTCTTCCATCTCTTCAGGTTGTGGCTCAAGGAACAGACTGACTTTCCCCGTCGGATCTCGGAACTCACGAGTGAAAAGCATCGCCGCGGTGATTGCGACCAGAGGATAACCCACCGTCGAGAGGGCGGCAACGTAGGCGGCATTCCGCGCTACGATGTCGGCGGCGATATCATCGATCCTCATTTCATTTGCCCCTCATTGAATTTTCGGATCGCTCGGTCCATCCCCTTCTGGACGGCGGCCTTGTACTCGGGTGAATCTTCGAAACCCGCGATGGACCTGGAAAACCAATGCGTTGCCGGGATGGTGACTTGCCGGGCGCGACGGATTTGTCCATCATCGCCGAGGAACGTCAAGTACTTCCCTTTTTTCGGACGGATCGTACCGCCCCGCTCTAGGATCTCCGCGATGAAAGTCGGAGCCGCAACGGCGTAATGCGTCGCGGACCGCTTCCTGGCATAGGTGTGTTTCCGCAACCATCCCGTTCGCAGCCGCAGAACCGAATACAACCCCTGCTGGATGCGCTTCTTCGCGGCCATCGCGAGTGCCATGAGGATCATCCGCGTACTCTTTTCTGTCTCGACACCAAGCTCCGTGAGCGCGGTTTTCGCGTTTGCGATATCGAGTTTCACGTTGATCTTGATCATGCATGCGCCCTTGGCAATCGACGGATTCGGTATTTCTCCACCTTCGCCAAGTATTTTGAAAAATTCGTGTAGTTGGTAAAAGACCGAGTATTGCCGCCATCGAAAGTCGTCGAGTTGACACCGATGTTTTCTCCCGCCTCCATGGAAAGCAAGGAGGCAATTTCGAGAATTACCACCTGGAAAACCCCCGGGACGGTCGTATAACCGGCGAGATAGCCGACGATGACGACCGAACCGGTCGGGAACGAGTTCCCGTTTTTCTCGGTGATGACCTCATCCTCCACGAGGAAGTCAGTGAGCGTTTTCGCGACACCGTCTACGGTGATCGTGCCGAGGGTGACGGGCTTGGCCTTGAGCGCGAGATAGGAGTCCCCGTCCCCGTAAAAAGTGTGTGTGTACGACGTCATGACCGGGGAATAGGATAAAAAATCCGCAATGATGGACTCCGCCGCATCGACGTAGCTCTGGTACAGGGCCTCGCCGACGACATCGTCGTCCATTTTTTTCGCGTACTTTTTGAACGTAGCCACGGTCACGATGCTCACGTTTTACCCCTCGATGATGTCGACAACGCCCTCGGCCTCGAGGCTTTCAACGATATCGATTGGAAGCTCCGCCTCCGAATCCTGCGGGAAAGCCCCGCGATCCCCGGACCAGAGTTTCTTGAACCTGACCCTCCGTCCGTAATGCCGCTCCAGCGACCGGCCCTTTTGCCTGCCCATGCATTACTCGATCGAGACGAAGCCGAGCTCGGCCACGCTGGCGGTGATCGCGGTGGTAGTTCCAGCGCGAAGGTTGATGGATGGCGTAAGCGCGCCAGCGGGCAGTGTCCCGGTGAGCGTCGCCATCTCCACGTCATCGACGTAGATATGGATGTTCGTCCCGTCCCACCAGATCGCGTAGTCAATGTCTTCGGTCGTCATCGTTCCGACGCCCGTGGTCGATACCAGAGCTCCGGACACGTACACCTGGAAGTCGATGGCCGTCGAGCCGTCGACATTGACGAAGAAGATTCCCGCCACATTGGTCGCCAGCACACCGTGCGCAGCGGAGACCTTCATCAGGTCGGTCTTGAGTTCGCAGAGGCCGAATAGGAAATCGGATTGCGTCTTGTCGGACAGCTTGAACTTGCCGCGCAGGTAGACTTCCTTGCCCGTGACCAACATGGCCGTTTCGCCGCGAAGTTGGACGTTCACTCCGTCATATTCGGCATTGTCGGTGGTGAGAAGCAGAGGATACCCCTGCACCTGGCCCGGCACGATGGTCGAGTCGCCACCGCCACCTGCCTCGGTCACGGTAACAACGAACGCCATCGGGTCGCCCGTGGTATCGTCGCAGGGTATCCCGGGCTGGATCGCGAAACTGCGCGCGCCCTCGCCGATCGCCCCGTGAACTCGCCACGGATACGTCTGATCCCGCCAGATTTTGGCACCCTTTGTGCCGATGGATACAAGCTCGATGCCCATAATTTCTCCTTAACCTCCTGGTGGAAAATGTCCCGGGGAGCAGGAAGTGAATCTCCCCGGGACAAGGGGTCATACGGTCTTGAGTCGGCGGAAGGACGATCCGATGAGAGGCTTGCCCTGCATATACATGAAAGCCTGGAAGACAATATTGTCCGAGCCGACCGTCTTGATCGGATCGATCGTGATCTCCTGGGCTACCGCCAGGGCGAAGTGCCGGAAGTATCCGCCCACCGCGACATAGCTGCCCGTTGTCAGCGTGGTCAGTGCGTAGCTGGACAGGATCACCGGGATGCCCAGGATCGTTCCCTTGGTGAGGAATTCCACCTTCATCGGGTCATAGCCCTCTGTAGCAGAACCGAGCGCCGTCGCGAATACGGCGGGATTGACCACGATCGCCAGAGAGTCCATGGGGCCGCCGCTCAATCCGAGCAGGGTCATGGCCAGACCGACATAGTCAGCCCAGTTCGGACCGGTCCCCGTGCTGCTCGTGCAGCTGATGTCAGAGCCGGTGGGCACGCCGGAACTTGAAGCGATAAACACGCCCAATCCATCCGACCCGGATCCAGCGCCTACACAGATCATCTTGTCGATCGCCGCGCTGAAAGCCTCCGCGAAGATGGCGGGAAGTTCGCCCTCGATATCCGTCGACAGGAGGGCTCCCATGGATATCGCGAGTGTCGAATACCAAGGCTTTAGGGTCAGGGGATCGCCGGTCAGCACGGCGGTGGAATCGGACGAGGTCCCGGTCGCACCGGGAGCAGAGCCGACAGGCACGGCCATGTGGGGTGCGAAAACTGGGACGGTGGTTACCGCATTCGCGCCGAAAAATCGGGCGATCTTGCCGCCCAGTTTTGCGCCATCCACGAGGGCGCGGACGATTCCGGGAACGGTGTTGTATCCGGCGCCGTTCGCGGTGATCGCGCGTTTTTCAGTGCCGGCCTGGACCATCAACTTGCGGATTTCTCCCCAGCCGGAGACCCGCACAACTTTCCCGTGCTCGTCCACATGCTCAGCGTCAGCGGGGGGAACGGGAACGTTTTTCGCGATGGAGTCCTCGAGCTCGCGGTATTCCACGAGCTTTTCGTAGTTCGCGCGCAGATCGAGGACCTTGGCGCTCGCTTTCTGGATGGTGTCCTTGTCTCCGCCATCGATAGCGGCGCGCGCCTCGGCGATGGCCGCGGTCAGCGCTTCTTTCATTTGGGCCAGCTTGTTCATTTGCTGCCCTCCTTGTTTTCAAAAATTATCCCGCATTCGGCGGCGATGAGGTCCAGCTCGGCGCGAAGACGATCTTCGGGTGCCGGAGATTCCGACGGCGCGAGGGTCACTTCGAGTGGTATGGATTCGCGGTTTTCCGCGGGCTTGGGTTTCAGAAATTCGATCGGATTGATTCCGGTTTCGGCCACAAGAGACCGCACAGCGGCGGCGCTCTGTGCGCCCGGATAGGCGGGGAAGGCTACGCCAGGGGAGATCTCAAGGAGGCGGACTTCCTTCAGGGTGCGAATGTTCGGCTTTACCGTGTTGTCCCATTCCTCCCGCTCGGTGATAAAGCCGAAGGAGACTCCATTGACGTCCCCGCGCTCGATAGCTAGCCAGCGATCCTCGGAGATGGCCGTGTCGCGCATCTCGATGGCGAAATGCAATCCCTCGTCGCGATTATCCATGGTCAACGTTTTGGCGCTGCGTGAGGCGAGGACCTCGCCTTCATTATGTGCCCAGAAGGCGAAGACCTCCGCGCCATCGGCCAAGGTCTTCCGGAAAGCGGACGGGTCGATCATCTCGACGAATCCCCACATCTCCTCGGAGCGGGAATTGTAGGGAATCATCCCATCGATATACCGCGTCCCGTCCTCGTTCTTGCGGGTCTTAATCTTCGAAGTGAGATCCAGATATCGCTTCGCCTTGTTCGTCGGCATTGCTTTCTCCTACTGCGCCTGGTCGCCGGCAGCGCTGGTCGGATCGGGGAGAGGCGCTCCTGCTATCAACGCGGCCGCTTTCAGCTTCGCTCCCGCCATGTAGGCATCGAGAACATCTATACGGAGTGGCATTAAATTCGCGGGTACAAACCTCGCGTCCCCTCCCTCGGTCGGTGGTTCGAGGTTTTCGCGCGCCGCGATCATGGCCGGGGAGATCGCCCCCATCCCGAACAATTTTGAATAAAAATCTCCACGGCTCTTCTCGTCCGTCCGGAGGAGGACGTTGAAATCAAACTCGAAGTAGTATGCATCCTGCTCGTATGACGTGAGCAGGGTCGAGAGACGCTGTTCGATATGGCGGAGATACGGGGCTAGTGTGAAATTCAGGAAAACGGTCATGGCCTGTTCCAGACCGCCATATTTTACCTCATACGTCCCGTTGATCAAAAATGGCGGGACACCGAAGATTTTGCAAATCTCAAGCTCCTGCCATTTGCGCGATTCAAGTAGTTCCGCATCACGATTTGAACTTTGGTTCTTGAGTTCCGTCGCCTTCATCCCGTTCCAGAGGATGAGGGGTTTCCCCGCGTTCTCGGCACCGGCGTAATTCCGTCGGACATAGTCGGCCACCGTCTGCGCAATTTTCTGCGCCTGTTCGAGATCGACGTTTCCCGCGGTCATCTCCGCGATGTCGAGGAGCAGTTTCGTGTTGAGACCATTCCCGAACGATGCGAGGGAGTACTCGTCGAGCTGGATCCCGAGTAGAACCGCAACTTTCGCGAGATCGACCAGCGAGTAGCCCTTACCCTGATCGTCCGTGATGAGCCCTGAAATATGGAGGACCTCATCCCCGGTGTAGGTATCGCCGTTGTAGCGATAAGATACCAGCAGGCCATCATAGACCTCGGTTACATATTCCGGGTTGAGCAGATGTAGTGACAAGAGCTTCCCGGTCGAGTCCCGGTTTTGGAACAGATAGGAATTACCCTTCTGGATGATGTGACGGATCATCTTCCCGAAGAAGATGACCGGGGACTCGGAGGGGTTTGGTCGCTGCCGCAGGATGCTGTAGATCGGATGCCAACCGGCGCGCTGCCGGCTGCCGTCCTTTGGGTTTTTGAAAAAAAGGTTCAGGGGCAGGATTCCGATCACATTAGCGATGACGTTGGTGCAAGCCTGTACGGTGGGATTTTTCCGGATGTCACCAAAGGTAAAAGACGATCCCGCCGAGCCAGATAAAACCTGCCTCGGTGCCGGTATCGGCTTTTTTCGGCGATGGAATATGAGCGATATCAACCCCATGGGTCCCCCATAAATCAATCTATTCCAGTCGCTTTTAAGTTTTCAAGGCTTCTAATACGATATTTTTGATAAATCTAACATTTTTGGCCGAGGTTTGGACAGCTCCATGATTTGCGCCTGCAGCACGGAAAACCCCATAATGGAGCTGATGACGCCGTCAATCCGCTTCCGCGCTTTCGCAATCGGGTTCTTCGTGATGAAGTAGGATCCACTGTCGGGGTTGGATTTGTTGATCGCGCAGGACAGCATCCAGCGCATGACCGGGGACTCGTCGAGAATGGATCCGTCCACAATGGCCTTCTCCCAGGCTTTCGCCGCAGGGCTCAGATATACGTTCTTCTGGGGGAAGGGAACGATGGTCGCCTTCATCGAGAGGTTGGCCTCGAGCTCCTTCGATTTCGCCGGATCGTAGGTGATGGCGATGACATGCCCCGATCCTAGCCAGGCATCAACGTCCCGGTAGAGATATCCGTGGTCGATCGATTCTCCTGGGGTGGCGACGACGAGCCCTTCCTCGATCCATTTCCGGAGGGCCGGGTTCTCCTGGTGCACCTTCGATTCAACCAGGTTCCCCGGAATGTAAAACCTGTGCAACGCCCGGTATTTCCTGAGGGACTCAACCCAGAAATAGCGGGTTGCGGCGGTCCAGTCCCAGATCGAGGAAAGATCGATTGAGATCACGGAAGGTGCTTGTGCGAGCGCCTCCGCAGTGATTTCCGCATGGTACTTCTTTACCCCCTGGCGACAGCGGGTCCACAGAGAATCGGGGATCCACGCATCCACTGCCGCCTGCCAGAAGTTGCAATATTTGACCTTGTACTCACCGGCGAGCTTCGGGATGACACGCGCCTGGCGGAGCTGCTCCTCGTAGTATGACAGGGGAACGGAGATGCCCAGGTTCGGACATGATTTCCGGAGCATCGACAAATCATCCCAGCGATCGGCAGTATCGTACTCGTATATGGCCACAAGATAGGCATCGTCCTCAATTGTGCCGTCCAATATTTTCTTTCCGTATTCATATTCCTCCACCAAGGGGTTGGATTGTCCGTACCCAGCCGTTGATATGATTACCGTCAGGGCTTCCGAGCGGGTGCCCATTCCGGAAGTGAGCGCGGTGTAGGCGGATGAATCGCGCTGCGCCGCGAGCTCATCGATGATAGCCACCGATGGATTCAGCCCGTCCAGGAGGGCATCGCGGGAGAGGGGTTTGAAACAAGAAAAATTAACCGGGTTCAGAATCGAAAACGTATACACTTTCAATAGTTCGACGAGGTCCTCACTGTTTGATATGAACGCCTTGAGGTTTCGCAGGGTTTTGTTGGCAATCTCCTGTTTCGTCGCCAGGGAGTAAGCCTCGATTCCGTCTTTCGTTAATATTTCATAAAGTGCGATGGCGGACGCGATGAGAGTTTTCCCCTGTTTTCGCCCCATGAAAAAAAGGGCTTTCTTGAAGCGGCGAAAGCCTGATTTTTTGATCACCCATCCATAAAGCTGCGCCAATATGAAGCACTCCCAAGATTCCAAATGGATATATTGGCCGTTAAAAGGCTCCTCGAATTGAATGAGCGCCTCGGAAAATTCTATGATTTGGTCTGCGGCCGTTTCGTCAAACTTCCACCGGGCGCCGCGCTTTTTGGATACTGCTAAATCTGCGCGGAACCGGAAAATCATCTTCTTGATGGCGTCGCATGCGAGGATTTTCCCGGACTCGATATCATAGGCATATGCAAAATAGCGTTTCATTTTTTCAGAATGGCGCGGATGCTTTTCTTGGGCTTTTCTTCCTTCCCCTTTGGAAGCGCGTGAAGAATCTTTGCTCGTTCGCTTGGCGAGATCGCAAAGCGGGAGACGATACTCGTGAAGAGGGTGAGAGCCTTGATGTGCATTCCGTTCAACATTACGAGCATTTTGATCGCATCTTCCTCGGCCTGGCCCGAATTTTCCGGACCTTCTTCGTTGATCTCCTCGATCGATGTCATGACTCGTGCGATTAGCTCATGATAATAACGCGCATCAGCAAGCAAGACGAAGGCAGACTCGAGGAGCGGGAGATCCGCATCGATGAGGATACCCAGGCCAATCAGGCGTCGCGTCACTGTGCCCCATTCCTTATGAACTGATTCAGGGACCGCCGGCGACGGTATCACGGCGTCTGTCGCCACGGGCAAATCAACCGTCGGTTCGGCGTGGCGATCAGCGCGATAGGTCCCCTTCGCGACATGGACCGCGGCCGGCTCACGGCGGCGCGACATGGCTTAGCACCCCCCCCAAGATATGCAGAATTGCCATTTTGCAAAGAAGATAAGACATCTGCGGTTCATCCTTGGAGCTCTTTTTTTTCAAGGGGGGGGTATGGGTTTGCACGATGTCACGATCCTCGCGCGATTTGATCGCCGAGCATCGATCACACAGGGATTGAAGGTTGTCGGGATCAAAGGCCAGCCCCACGTCGCCACGGTGGGGGTTGATATGGTCTACGGTCATTGCTCTCTGACCGCATCGCCTGCAGTTCGGTTCTTTTCGGAGTTGTATTGCGCGCAGTCTGCGCCATCTAGGATCATGCCAAACCCATTTGTAGTCGATCTTGTCGTGATGCGCATCCCATCTAGCCGTTGCCCATTCCCGGTGTTTGCGATCCTTTTCTACCTGTAGACTGGCATGGCGCACACAGTACTGTCCCCGCATGGGTACAATGGCGAGACATCCTGGCATCGGGCAGAAAAATGCCTTCACGCATTCACCCATGCCACGGAGGTCTTTCCGCACAGCGCACAGCGCAACAGTTCTAAGCACCGTCCATTCACTTCCCAGATCCTCTCCACGCGATAATCATGACTCCCATTCTCGCAGGAGACGGACGCTGTCTTCGTTTCGTCTTTCATCAGTTCATAACCTCCGGCTTTGATCTGGCTGCAATTGTCTGGAACAACTGCACCCAGTCGACCTTGAGGTACTCGTCGTCCTGCTCAAGGGGCTCCTCGAGCATGCGTATGATCCTGATCGACGCGAGCTCACGGACAGCAGCATACGCCTCATGTTGGCATTTCTCGAACACGGCGATGTCGGGGACCTTCCCGTACTGCGATGAAAACCGGCGCATGACTACGTCCTTGAGCTGATCCAGGTACCCAGGCGCGCACGTTCGAAGATACGTGGCCAGGTCCTTGCGCTGCCCTGGCCGGACCTGGCCGTAGTAGCCTACAAGCCATTTGATGTACTCGGGAGCAGTCATACTGCCTGCTCCTCGAGCCGATCGATCCAGTCGGTTTCACCTGCTGCACGTCCCCGTTCGTGCTCGGTCCATAGTCGATCGAAAATCGCCGCAGATGCCAAGACTGATGGTGTAAAAGGTTGTCCTGCCCAGAAGTTGCCTCCTGCCTCCCGGAGCCGCTTGAAAAGCTCGAGTATTTCCCGTGCGGTCTTCTCCGGTTCGGTAGGGGATCGTGCGCGCAGGAGCCGGCACAGGCGCTTGCACCCCTCGCCCTCACGGGGATAATTTGAAAATAGGTTCCCGGACATGGCGAGACAGGATTCCCAGATTGCGCGATAGAGGGAATTCCCTTCCTCGATGCTTTTTTTCGATTCATCTCCCTTGGCGGGCGAAAAAGTTTCAACCGTCGAAACATCGCCGGGCGTGGCCGTTTCGGCCTCGGCCGGTAATTCTTCTTCTACTTCTACATCT
>JAPLSN010000002.1 GCA_026398615.1 Spirochaetota bacterium
TTACCTGACACCGGACGAAGTCTACGCGAGTAAGTTTCAGAGAAAAGAGAATCAACTATGCTCTGCCGCATAGAAACAAGAGAAAGGAGAATCCACCTTATTTTCTTTACGAATTTGTCTTGACAGATGGGCTCACTATACATGCAAGCCGAGATGACCGAGCAGCTTGGGTATGAAAAGAGCGACCAGGAAGTGAAGCCGGCAGGGAATCGCAGGAACGGGAAATCGAAAAAGACCCTGCGATCCGACCAAGGCCCTCTCGATATCGAGGTACCACGGGACCGGGCCGGCGAGTTCGAGCCAGCTATCGTCCCCAAACACCAGCGTGAGTTCAAGGGCTTCGACGACAAGATCCTGTCCATGTATTCCCGTGGCATGACGACCCGCGAGATCGCCGGCTATCTGAAGGATATCTACGGGACGGACGTATCGCCTGAGCTCATCAGCCGTGCCACGGATTCGGTAAAGGAGATCCTGGACGAGTGGCGTTCGCGCACCCTGGAGCCCTTCTACCCGGTCCTCTTCCTGGACGCGCTGGTGGCCAACGTCAAGGACGGCGCGCATATCGTCAAGAAATCCATCTACCTGGCCCTTGCGATCCGCCTGGATGGCCAGAAGGAGCTTTTGGGCCTCTGGATTGACCAAAGCGAAGGCGCGAAGTTCTGGCTCGGGATACTGAACGAGCTCCGCAACCGCGGGGTCCAGGACATCCTGATCGCCGCTGTCGATGGTCTGACCGGTTTCCCGGAAGCGATCAATGCTGTGTTCCCAAAAACCGAAGTGCAGCTCTGCATCGTCCACATGGTCCGCAATTCGCTGAAGTTCGTACCCTACAAGGATCGCAAGGTCGTGGCTGCCGACCTCAAGGCCATCTACCTCTCGCCGGATGAAGAATCCGCCGCTCTTGCGCTCGATTCGTTCGCCCAGAAATGGGACGGAAAGTACCCCATGATCGCGCGGTCCTGGCGGACGCGGTGGCCCGAGGTTATTCCTTTCCTGAAGTTCCCGACGGTCATCCGGAAGGTCGTCTACACGACGAACGCGATCGAGTCGGTGAACTACTCGATCCGCAAGATCACGCGGAACCGGCAGTCATTCCCGACCACGGACGCCGCGGTCAAGCTCGTGTTCATGGCATTGCAGAACATCTCGAAAAGATGGACGATGCCCCTGAGGGACTGGGGTGCGGCCCTCAACCAATTTGCGATCATCTACGGCCCGCGAGTGCCGTTGTGATTTTGCCGTTTACACAAAAAATGTTACAGGCGCCTTTGCCGGTGGAATTGGTCGGGTCTTCCAGGACGCCGATTTCCGGCAGGCTTTTCGTCCCGCCCGCGAACAGCCCCGCCTTGGCTTTCTCGTCGAAGCCTTCCAAGAAGCCCGCGACCGCTATCCGTGTTCCGGGGTAAACGTCAATACAACCACATCTCGCTCGCGGGCCCCGGCATGGCGATGGTAGATACCCGGAGGTATCACCATGCGGAGAACACAGGGAGAATGGGTACGGATCGTGGCGCGGTATCGCGCAAGCGGGAAGACGGCACGG
>JAPLSN010000029.1 GCA_026398615.1 Spirochaetota bacterium
TCGCCTTTTGCGCAAAGGGGACATATGCATCCGCCCAGCGCACTTCGAGCCCGTAGGTCCCTTCCGGCAGCTTGAGGGTAAGCGGCGTGGTCCCCGCCTTCTTCCCGTCGATGAACACCTCGCCCGCCCCGTCCTTTGCCCCGGCGCTGCCCGCCAGGCTCCCCGCCGCCTGCGTCGGCTTGGCGCGCTTGCCGGCCGCGAAGTACGCCGCCCGCTGGGCGGGGGCGGTTTCGGCGACCTGCTGGTTCGTCGTCAGGTCCAGCACCCGCACCGACCGGATGTCCACGCCGTAGCGCGCCTTGGCTGCGTCCCGCGTGATGCCCCAGTCCACCTCAGCCGCCAGCGCGGATGCCTTGACCGCCGCGTCCACCCCCCGTATCGCCGCCGCCGGATCGACGGCGGCGCCCAGGTCCGCCACCACGGCCACCGGGAGCATCGGTACGGCCGGGTCGGCGCTCGACACCGTGAACGGCCAGGTGCGGGCGTTGCGGTCGAAGGCCCCGATGGCCAGCTTCACGGTGCTTCCCCGCAGGGTCCATACCTTGGCCTGCAGCGTCGCCAGCGTGTCGTCGTACTGCTTCCGGATGCTCGCGGTTTGCCCGACGCGCTGGGACTCGGCGTCCGTCCGCAAAGCAGCCAGCTCCGCCTGGCGCTTCGCTTCGAGCTCTGATTTCTGCCGCGCCATGCGGGCGTTGAACATGTCGTCGGTCTCGGTGATGTCCGGCTGCTCTCCGGACATCGAGGCGAGCTGCCTGTCCCAGGTTGCGTTCACGGCGGCCAGGCTCTTCTTGAGCGCTGCGGCGTACTGGCCGTCCACTTCTTTGAGCACCGCCTCCGCCGCTCCACCGTCTCGATGAGCACGTCCGGGTTGTCCGACGCGCCGTCCTTGGCAAGCTTGTCCAGCTCCGCCCTGCGGCTGGCGGCCAGGTCGGCAAGCGCGTCCTGCTGCTGCCGGGCGGAAGCCTGGGCGGCGCTCCAAGCGCCTTTGCCGCCTGCAGGGCCTGCTGCCGCTGCTGCTCCACCTCAAGCGCCTGCCGGGCGGCTGCGTCCTGCGTCGACCTGATCTTAGCCTGCCGCTCGGCGAGCTGGCGCTCCAGCTCCGCAAGCTCGGCTTTGCTCGCCGCCAGCGCTGCGTCCGCCCGGGCGGCAAGCTCCTCGGGGCTGACGAAGAAGAAGTTCTCCTTCATGCCGTCGTCCACCCGCGGGTTCTGCCGGTCGCCCGTCGCCGCCGACACCTCCGCCTTGACGTTCTTCATCATCTGGCCCAGTTCCAGCCCGGGGTTGCGCAGCTGCCTGACCACCGCCCCCGAGAACACGCCGTTCCGCCCCGAGCCGTCCTGCGCCACGTCGCCGGGACCGGTAGCGTACGCGATCATCGAGTTGACCGTCCTGGGCGTCGCCACCACCGCCAGACCCCGCGTCCCCGACCGGGAGGCGCCGGGAAAGGGGTTGTCCCGGCAGGAATCCAGGAACACGAGGGCCGTGCGCACGCCTGAGCCCTCCATCCTGCCGACGACAGCGTCAACGCCCAGCGCCTTGGAGCGCACCGACGCGGCGTCGTCGATGCGCGGGCTCACCGGGATCAGGTAGTTCATCCCGTCGATCGCCACGCCGTGGCCTGCGTAGTAGAACAGTCCCGTGTCGGCGCCCTTCAGCCTGGCGGCGAAGTCGCCCACCGCCTTTTCCATCGCCTCGAGGCTTGCGTCCTTCACCAGCGTCACCTCGAAGCCGCTCTCCTTCAGCGCCGCGGCCACGTCCTCCGCGTCGTTGGGCGGGTTCTTCAGCGGGTTGGCCTGGTAGGCCCCGTTCCCGATGACCAGCGCCGCGCGGCGCTTCGCCGGAGCCGCCGCCTGCCCGGAAACCGCCGGAGCGGCCAGGGCCAGGACGGCCAGGAAAGCCAGGAATCGATGGAAGGAACGGTGGTGCATGGTCGACCTCGCTTGTTGGAGATGATGGGTAAGCATAGGGGCGTTCCGGGGCGCCGTCAAGCAACCTGCACCCTCAGCGTCTCTGCGTGGGATGCTCTCGGGGAAGGTCTCACGCTGTCGAGTGACGGCGGATCCCGCCGGAACATGCCCCTGACGCTCCGTCCCGTTTTCGACTATGATGCCCGGCATGCCGCGCAAGCTCCGCACCATGCTGCCCCTCTACGTCGGGTTCATCGCCTCGGGCGCGATCTCCACGCTCGCCGCCGCCCTCCTCCCGGCCATGCGTGCCGAGATCGCCATGACCTACTTCCAGTCGGGGCTCGTCCTCTCCGGCACCTTCATGGGGATGTTCGCGGCCGTCCTCGTCACCGGCTTCCTGGCCGACCGCATCGGGCATCCCGCCATCGTTGCCGCGGGCGGCGTATTCCTCCTGGCGGGGCTCGCCCTGTCCGCCGCCGCGCCGGCATACCCCATGCTTCTCGCGGGCGTCGTCATCGCCGGCATCGGGTTCGGTTTTTTCGAAGTCGGCATCAACGCGCTGTGCGCCGATATTGCCGACCCGGACAAGCCCGGAGCGTCGATGAGTTTCCTCCATTTCTTCTATGGGACAGGCGCCATCGCCGGGCCGGTCTTCGCGAGCCTGTGCGTCGATGCCTTCGGATCGTGGCGCCTCGCTTTCGCATCGCTCACCGTCCTCCCCGTCGCCGTGCTCATCCTCCTGGGGCACGCCGGTTTTCCGAAGCACGGGATCTCGGGCGCCCCAGGATCGATTTTACCGGCGAGTGGCGCTCCCTTCCTCGTGGCCGCCGGATTCGCCATCGTCGCGTACGTGGGCGCCGAGACTTCCGCCTATGGCTGGCTGCCCCTCTTCTGGGATTCGATGGAAGCCCGCCCGTTCGCGTTCTCCGCCCCGCTTACGGCCACGGTCTTCTGGACATTCATCACCCTCGGCCGACTGCTGTTCGGCCGGTTCGTCGACCGGCTCGGCTTCCCCCGCTACCTGGCACTCTCAGGCAGCGCAGCCCTCGTCGGCTCGGTCGCATGGCATTTCGCGCCCGGTCCCGTCCCGACCCTCGTCTTCGCGTCGCTTCTCGGCCTGTGCTGTTCGAACGTCTACCCCGCCATCATGGCCTCGGCGAACACCCGTTTTCCCGAGCACACCGGCTTCGTGACCGCCTGGATCTCGCTCTTCGCCGCCGCTTCCGGTTTCGTGATCCCTGCCGGCTTCGGGCGCATCGCCGACGCCTTCTCCATCCGGGTACTGCCGCTCGCCCTCGCCGCGCTCTCGGCGTCGATCCTGGCGTTCGTCGCGGTCGGCTGGTTCGTTCTGCCTACCGGAACGGCACGGACGCCGTCCGGGCATGGGCGCGACGCTTCCTCCACTTGACCAAAGCCCCTTGCACGGCTATTCTCTATGCCCGGCGCGTTCCACCGACGCACCGCCATAGGGTTTTCCCTATTTTCGCGTACCAAGAGAAATGTTCGGGCTATGCTGAAGCCCGGCACAAACAGGAGTCAGTGCGTACATGCCTACGATCAACCAGCTCATCCGGTTGGGCCGCAAGCAAAACGTGTGGCGCAAGAAGTCGCCGGCGCTGCAGGAATGTCCTCAGAAGCGCGGGATCTGCACCCGCGTCATGACGGTCACCCCGAAGAAGCCGAACTCGGCGCTCCGCAAAGTAGCCCGTGTCCGTCTCAGTAACGGAATCGAAGTGACCGCCTACATTCCCGGCGTCGGCCACAACCTCCAGGAACACTCCGTCGTCCTCATCAGGGGCGGCCGCGTGAAGGACCTTCCGGGCGTCCGCTACCACATTGTCCGCGGCGCGAAGGATACCCTCGGCGTCGTCGACCGCAAGCAATCCCGTTCCAAGTACGGCGCGAAGCGGCCCAAGGCGTAAGGCGGAGGCATAGAATGGGTCGAAAAAAGAAAACCATCGATCGCGGCCACATGCCGGATCCGAAGTACAACAGCATCATCGTCACGAAATTCATCTGCCGGATGATGTGGCAGGGCAAGAAGAGCATCTGCGCCGCCATCATGAACGACGCCATGGGCATACTCCAGGAGAAATCCGGGGTTCCAGCCCTCGACGCCTTTCTCAAGGCGATGGATAACGTGAAACCGGCCGTCGAGGTCAAGTCCCGCCGTGTCGGCGGCGCCACCTACCAGGTGCCGATCGAAATCCGCGACATCCGACGCGAAGCCCTCGCGATGCGCTGGGTCATCAACGCCGCCCGGGCCCGCTCCGGCAAGTCCATGTCCGAGCGCCTGTCATCGGAGCTTCTCGACGCCTTCAACAACACCGGCACCGCGGTGAAAAAGAAGGAAGACACCCACAAGATGGCCGAAGCCAACAAGGCCTTCGCCCATTACAGGTGGTAATCGACGATCAGCCCCGCGGTTCCGGACTTCCGGACCGCTTCGATTGACCGGGAGACCACGGCCTTCCCGGCGCCCCTCGGGCGGCGCGGCACTTGCGCTTGACGCCGCCGCCGGAATATAATGCGCGCGCTCCTGAGATGACGCGCACTACCGTTTTGGATCAGAAGCCAAGGAGGAGTTTCATGGCTAAAGAAAAGTTCGAACGTACCAAACCCCACATGAACGTCGGTACGATCGGCCATATCGACCACGGCAAGACCACCCTCAGTGCCGCCATCACCATGTACTGCGCGAAGAAATTCGGCGACAAGGTCATGAAGTACGAAGACATCGACAACGCGCCGGAAGAGAAAGCCCGCGGCATCACGATCAACACCCGGCACCTCGAGTACCAGTCCACCAAGCGCCACTACGCCCACATCGACTGCCCGGGCCACGCCGACTACATCAAGAACATGATCACCGGCGCCGCGCAGATGGATGGCGCCATCGTCGTGGTGTCCGCCCCCGACTCGGTCATGCCCCAGACCCGCGAACACGTGCTCCTCGCCCGCCAGGTCGGCGTCCCGTCGGTCCTCGTCTTCCTCAACAAGATCGACCTCGTAGACGATCCCGAGCTCATCGAGCTGGTGGAGCAGGAAATCCGCGATCTCCTCAACTTCTACGGCTTCCCCGGCGACGACACCCCGATCATCAAGGGTTCGGCCTTCAAGGCGATGTCGGAACCGGACGATCCCGAGGCCACCACGTGCATCCAGGAACTCCTGAACGCCATGGATTCCTATTTCCCCGACCCCGTGCGCCTCGTCGACAAGCCCTTCCTGCTGCCCGTCGAGGACGTGTTCTCGATCTCCGGCCGCGGCACCGTGGTCACCGGCCGTGTCGAGCGCGGCATCATCAAGCTCAACGAAGCGGTCGAGATCATCGGCATCAAGCCGACCAAGAGTACCGTCGTCACCGGCATCGAGATGTTCAACAAGCTGCTCGACGAGGGCCGGGCCGGCGACAACATCGGCACCCTCCTCCGCGGCATCGACAAGAACGAAGTGGAGCGCGGACAGGTTCTCGCCAAGCCGGGCACCATCACCCCGCACAACAAGTTCAAGGGCCAGATCTACTGCCTGTCCAAGGAAGAAGGCGGACGCCACAGCCCGTTCTTCGCCGGCTACAGGCCCCAGTTCTACTTCCGGACCACGGACATCACCGGCAACGTCACCCTGCCCGAGGGCAAGGAAATGATCATGCCGGGCGACAACACCGAGATCAACGTGGAACTGATCTACCCGATCGCCATGGAAAAAGGGCTCAAGTTCGCCATTCGCGAGGGTGGACGCACCGTGGCCTCCGGTCAGGTTGTCGACGTCCTGAGCTGAGAGTACATACCATAATAAAAGGGCACGCCGCGCGGCGTGCCCTTTTATTATGGGTCCGCATACGGTAGAATGGGCTTGTCGGGTCGGCGATGCGTGTGTCGACCGGAGTCGGACGTTTCGCGTACCGCGCGGGGAGGCTATCGAAGCATGGGAGCCAGACCGGTTCTCCTGGTAGTCGACGACAGCAAGCTCATCCGCCAGATGATTCGGGGATTCCTCTCCCGCCTCGACGCCGAGATCGACGAGGCGGCCGACGGGAAGGCCGGAGTCGATGCGGCTTTTGCACGGGATTATGACCTGATCCTCACCGATGTGGAGATGCCCGTGATGGACGGCCTCCAGTTTTGCCGCGCCCTCAAGGAAATGCCGAAAACCCGCGGCCTTCCCGTGATCATGGTCAGCTCGTTCGATTCGGACGACGACATCGAACGCGGGTTCCTAGCCGGCGCGGCGGCCTACGTTTCCAAGAAACAAGCCGAGGCTACCCTCGAAGGGGTCGTGCGCCAGCATCTCACGAGGTTCGATTTCAGCAGGAAACGGCTCATCCTCGTGGTGGACGACTCCCGGGTGATCCGCAATTTCGTGGAGGAAGGAATGGCCAAGGCCGGGTACCGGGTGGCCGTCGTCGAGGACGGCCTCCAGGCCCTCCAGCAACTCGAGATGGAAACGCCGGATCTGGTCATCAGCGATATCGACATGCCGCGCATGGACGGCTTCGAGCTCTGCCGCGCCATCCGGACCGACATGAAGACCGCGGAGATACCCTTCGTCGTCATGAGTTCCAACTCCAGCCGGGGCTTCCTCCAGCGCATGGTGCAGACGGGCGCGGCATCGTACATCATCAAGCCCTTCAACATCGACCAGCTCGTCATCCTGGTGGACCGGCTCCTCTCGGACCACGTCCAGATCCTTCTGGCCGACCGCTACCGCCTCGAACTCGAGCACAACCTCATACTGGGCAGCATCACGAGCCTCGTGTCGGCGCTGGAAAAGAGGGATCCCTACACGAAGGACCATTCCGAAAACGTGGCGAAGTACGCGACCGGCATCGCGGGCACCATGGGACTCGATAAGACGCTGATCGATACCATCAACCTGGGCGGACGGCTCCACGACATCGGCAAGATCGGCATACGCGACGACATCCTGCTCAAGAAGACTGCGCTCACCAACGAGGAATTCGAGATCATCAAGAGCCACCCGACGAAGGGTGCGGAAATCCTCAGCCCCATCCCGAGCCTCGCCGAGATCGTTTCGATCGTCCTGTACCACCACGAACGCTGGGACGGCACGGGCTACCCGGAACGCCTGACCGGGGAGCTCATTCCCCTCGCGGCCCGCATCGTCGCGGTCGCCGACACCTACGACGCCCTCACGAGCACCCGGACATACCGCTCGGCGCTCAAGCCGATGGAAGCCTTCGACATCATCGCCAGGGTGAAGGGCACGCAGCTCGCGCCCGAACCCGTGGAAGCCTTCCTCGCCTGGGTCGAGACCGCGGGATCCCTCGTCGCGCAGAAGGACGAGTAGGCTTCAGACCACCCGACCCGACCGCGCGCCTCATTTCCGCAGTTCGGCTTTCCAGCGCTCCAGGATGGACTCGAACGGAAAGGACATGACTGACTCGATGGCCGAACGGCCCGTGAGCGCCAGCGCGAAGCGGTCGAATCCCATCGCCACACCCGAGCATTGCGGAAAATCGGCGAAGATCCCGGGGTATTCGGGGTCGACGCGATGCGGGACGAGCATACCCTTTTTCCGCTCGGCCTCGCGCGCGAAGTACGCGCGGACGACTTCGGGATCCCGCTCCTCGGTGTAGCAGTTGGCCAGCTCCACGCCGTTCGCGTACAGCTCCCAGCGGTCCTTCCAGGGCGTCCCGGGGATGCGGCGGGCCAGGCACTCGATCTGGGTCGGGTAGCGCTCGAGGACGAGCGGCCGGTCCGCGGGAAGGGACGTTTCCACCTCGTCGACGAAGATGGCGTTGAACGCGTCCTCCCACGACGAATCGTCCCGCACGGGAAGGCCCTTTCCCCTCGCCGCCTCGACCATCGCCTGGCGGTCCTGGAGCGCCTCGAGGTCGAGAGAGGCTAGCCCGCCGAAGGCCTCGGCCATGGTCATGCGCCTGAACGGCGGCCGGGAACTCGCGGGCGTGTCGTCGGTGGCGCAGCGCGCGAAGAGCTCCTCGGTGATGGCGATCGAAGCCTCGCTGTCGCCGCCCACCGTGTAGTATTCCAGCATCGTGAATTCGGGATTGTGGACGCGGCCGAGGGATTCCGCGTTCCGGAAGCACTTGCACACCTGGAAGACGCTCCGTTTGAGTTTGGCGATGATCGGCTTCATCCACACCTCGGGCGAGGGCACGAGCCAGAGGTCCAGGCTGCCGATGAAGGGATTCAGGTACTCTGTGCGAAAGGCTTCCAGGCAGGATTCGGGAATGAGTGCGGGAGCCAGGGCCGGCGTATCGGTTTCCAGGTAGCCGCGTTCAAGAAAGAACGCCCGGGTTCGGGTGACGATCTCCGACCTGGCCTGCATGAGTTCGATATCCATGCCCCATCCTAGCACGACCGGCAGCACGTGGTGGAGCGACTTCCGGAAACTCTCACCACGGTGGCACGGAGACACGAGAGGTGGAATGGGGGGAGAATTCCACGGCGAGGAGGTTCTATGGCAGTTCGATCCCCTTGGGATCGGTCGCGTCCTCGCTGATAAACCAGTCCCCGGCGGCAAAGTCCGCGTCGGTGATCCTGTCCATCGGAACCTTGAGGCAGCGGCCCGGCCAGCGGAAGCGGCTGGCGCGGACTCCTCGATCTCCCATCGCTGCGGTGGCCGGCAGGCCGGGCTAGAAATGCAGGGTCTCGAGGCTGGCGGGAAGCTTCGCCTGGGTCCGGACCTTGACCTCCACGGACATGCCCGGCAGGAGGGCAAAGCCGCCCACCGGGGATACGAAGCGGATCTTCACCGGTATGCGCTGGGTGGTCTTGGTGAAATCCCCGATGGAGAAGGCCGGCGCGACGATGCCAGCACCGATCATCGCCACGACGCCCTCGAGGGACTTGCCGCCAAGGGCATCGACGGTCACGAGGACCTTCGCTCCCACGGTTATCCTTCCGATCTTCGTTTCCTCGAAATTGGCGTTTACCCAGACCCCGTCGAGGTTGTTGACCGATATGATGGTCTGACCGGGCTGGACGACGTCGCCCCGCATGAAGACTTCCTTCTGCACCGTTCCGGCCAGGGGAACTGCGATCCGGGTATTCAGCAGAGATGCCGCGATGACGCCGAGCTGTGCGTCGGCGCTGACCACCTGGGCCCGGGCGATCGCCGACTGCGCGTGCGCCGTTTCGAGCGCCTTGGCCGCATGGTCGTAAGCCTCCCTGGTGGCTGCCTGCGTCCCGTAGAGGATCTCGGTCCGGTTGAAGTCATCCTGGGTCTTGTCCAGGTTTATCCGGGACAGGGCGAGGTTTTCCCGTGCGGTCGCGAGAGCGGCGCTGGCGGAAATCTTCTGGGCCATGAGGTCGGTGTCGTCGAGGATGACGACAGTCTGCCCCGCAACCACCTTGTCTCCTTCCGCGACCTCGATGCTCCTGATCCGGCCGAGGACCTTCGATGCGACGTTGACGCGGTTGCAGTCGATGGAGGCATCATCGGTGCTCGTCCAGGCGATGGAATCGACCACCCAGAGGGTCCCGATGCCGAGGCCGAGCAGGAGGAGGAGGACGAGGACGATGCCCCCGACGAGCCTGGGGCCTTTCCGGGCCTTCCCGGTGGAACCGGGCCCCGGCTTGGCCGGGTCTGCCGTGGCGGGCTTTCCCTGCGTTCGCCCCGAGGCCGCGGCAGCCCCGGCTCCCGCCTTCCGGGCATCGTTCCCCGCGTCGCGCGCGGCCACATCGTCATCGTTTGCGCTCATCTCTTTTCTCCTCGTCATACCGCCTGCTCGTCGACGCAGGCGCCTGCAAACTGGCTGTTGTACAATTCGGCGTAGAAGCCGCCCAGTGCGAGCAGATCGCGGTGATTGCCCATCTCGATTATGCTCCCCTTGTTCATGACGAGGATCGTCTCCGCGTCGCGGATGGTGGAGAGGCGGTGGGCGATGACGAAGGAGGTCCTTCCCTTCATGAGGTCCTTCATCGCCTTCTGGATGTAGACCTCGGTCCTCGTGTCGACGGAGCTCGTCGCCTCGTCGAGGATGAGGATGGCGGGATCGGCCAGGATGGCCCGCGCTATCGTCAGGAGCTGCTTCTCTCCCTGGGAGATGTTGGACGCTTCCTCGTCGAGGATCGTGTCGTAGCCTTCCGGGAGTGCGCGGATGAAGTGGTCGGTGTGCGCGGCCCTGGCGGCGCGCACGATCTCTTCCTCCGTCGCGCCGGCCCTGCCGTACGCGATATTGTCCCGGATCGTTCCCTTGAAGAGCCAGGTATCCTGGAGGACCATGCCGAACATCCGGCGCATCGGGCCGCGGCTGAGGGACCGGATGTCCCGTCCGTCGATGAGGATGGCCCCACCCTGTATCTCGTAGAACCGCATGAGGAGGTTGACGAGGGTGGTCTTGCCGGCGCCCGTGGGTCCTACGATGGCGACCGTCTGGCCGGAGGCCACCCGGATGTTCACGTTCTCCATGAGGGGGGCCGACTCGGCAGTATAGCCGAACTTCACGCCGTCGAAGCTCACCGCCCCCGTGGGCGAGGCGATGACGCGGGAATCGTCGCTGTCCGGTATTTCCTCGACCTCGTCGAGGATCTCGAAAACCCGTTCCGCGGAGGCGAGCGTCGACTGCACGACGTTGGCGATGTTGGCGGTCTGGGCGATGGGTTGGGTGAACTGCCTGGAATACTGGATGAAGGCCTGGATATCGCCGAGCTTGAGTGCCTTGCGGGCTGCCATGACCCCGCCGAGGACGCAGATGACGACATAGCCGAGGTTGTTGATGAAGCTCATCACCGGCATGATGACGCCCGACACGAACTGCGCCTTCCACGCAGCCTCCCCGAGGCGGGCGTTGATCCCCTCGAATTCGCGGACCGAGGCACCTTCCCGGCCGAAGGCCTTGACGATCTTGAAGCCGGAGTACATCTCCTCGATGTGGCCGTTCAGGGCGCCGAGCTCCTTCTGCTGCGCGGCGAAGTTGCCCTGCGAGGATTTCGTGATCCTCGACGTGGCGAGGAAGGCCACGGGAAGGGTCACGAAAGCGATGAGGGTCAGGAGGGGGCTTATGGTGAGCATCATGACGACCACGCCCACGATCGTGCAGGCGGAGGTTATGAGCTGGGTCAGGCTCTGCTGGAGCGTCGTCGCGATGTTGTCGATGTCGTTGGTGACGCGGCTCATGATCTCGCCGTGGGTTCGGCCGTCGAAGTACCTGAGCGGCAGCTTCGTCAGCTTCTCGTTCGTGTCCCTGCGCAGGTCGTAGACGAGGCCCTGGGAGACGCCGGACATCTGGTACTGCTGAATGTAGCCGAGTATCGCGCTCACGACGTACAGGGCCACGAGGCCGGCGATCACCTTGCCTATGTAGGCGAAATCGACGGAGGGCAGGGCTCTCTTCGTGGCGACCGCGACGTACTTGGACATGAGACCGTCGAAGAGCTTGGTGGTCACCAGGCCCATGATCTTGGGACCGATGATATTGAACGCGGTGGAAAGCGCGGCGAGGATGCCGACAAGGATGATCCGGCTGCGGCGCGGGCCGAAGTACGCGACGAGGCGCCCCAGGGCGCGGCCGGAATCCTTGGCCTTTTCGACCGGCATGCCGCCGCCATGCATCCCCATGGGGCCGCCTCCGGGCCTGCCAAAGCCGCCGCCCGGCCTGCCGAATCCTCCGCCGGGCTGGGCGCCGGATCCCTGTCCCGGGCTTCGATGGTCGCTCATGCCAGCTCTTCCGCGGAAAGCTGCGAGGCCACGATCTCGCGGTAGACCTCGCAACCCGAATACAGCTCGGCGTGGGTGCCCATTCCCGCGATGCGCCCTTCGTCGAGCACGATGATGCGGTCCGCGTCGCGTATGGTGGCGACGCGCTGGCCGACTATCAGGACCGTGGCATCCGACGTCACCTTCCTGAGGGCCACGCGGAGACTCGCGTCGGTCTTGAAATCGAGGGCGGAGAAACTGTCGTCGAACAGGTAGATCTCGGGGCGCTTGACGAGGGCACGGGCGATCGAGAGCCGCTGCTTCTGGCCCCCGGACACGTTGGTCCCTCCCTGCGCGATCGGCGAGTCGAACCGCTCGGGCATCTCCTCTATGAAGCCGAGGGCCTGCGCGGTGGCCGCGGCCATGCGAACCTCGTCCTCCGTGGCGTCCTCGCGGCCGTAGCGGATATTGTCTGCTATCGTACCGGTGAACAGCACGGCCTTCTGGGGCACGAGGCCGATCCTGTCCCTGAGGGCGGCCTGGGGCATTTCGCGCACATCGACCCCGTCCACGAGGATGGCTCCCTCCCCCACGTCGTAGAAGCGCGGGATGAGGTTGATGAGGGTCGACTTGCCCGAGCCGGTGCTGCCGATGATGGCGGTCACTTCCCCGGGGCGCGCGGTGAAGGATATGTCCCTGAGGGCCGGTTCTTCGGCACCGTGGTACCAGAAATCCACGTTCCTGAACTCGAGCAGCCCGCGCTCCATGGGCGCGACCGCGTCCCGGCGCTCGGGGTCGCGAATGTCGGGCTCGATATCGAGCACCTCGTTGATGCGTTCGGCGGAGGCCTGGGCGCGCGGAAGCATGATGAACAGGAGGGAGGCCATGAGGAAGGAGAAAAGTATCTGCATGGCGTACTGGAGGAAGGCCATCATGTTTCCGATGTTCGAGGTTCCCCGGTCTATCCGATTCGAGCCGAACCAGATGATGGAAACCGTGGTGAGGTTCATGACGAGCATCATCGCCGGCATGAGGACGGCGAACATCCTGTTGACCCTGATCGATATCCGCGTGAGATCGCGGTTCGCCTCGTCGAAGCGCGCCTTCTCGTCCTCCACCCGGTCGAAGGCGCGGATGACCCGGATGCCGGTGAGTCCCTCGCGGAGTATGAGGTTGATGCCGTCGATCTTCTTCTGTATGGCCCTGAAGAGGGGGAAGCCGCGGACGGCGGTGCTGATGATGATGGCGGCGAGGACGGGGATCACGACGATGATCACCCAGGCGAGCCCCCTGTCCTTCGACACCGCCATGATGATGCCGCCGATGGCCATGATCGGAGCGCTGATCATCATCCTCATCATGGTGAGGACGACCATCTGCACCTGGGTCACGTCGTTCGTGCTGCGGGTGACGAGGGAGGGAGTGCCTATCCTGTCGAACTCGTGGAGCGAGAAGCTCGAGACCTTGCCGAAGATCCTCGAGCGCAGTATCTCGCCGAAGCCCATCGCGGCGTGCGAGGAGAGATAACTCGCGAGGATGGCGCAGATGGAACCGCCGAAGGCGACGAGGAGCATGAGGGCGCCCGTCTGCAGGATGTAGTTGATGTCACCGTTGGTGATGCCCTTGTTGACGATGTCCGACATGAGGGTGGGCAGGTAGAGGTCGGACATGCACTGGAAGAAGACGACGATGACGACCGCGAGCACGGGCACCGTATATGGCTTGAGGAGCCGCAAGAGCCTGAGCATGATCCCGCCTGGCGCCTAGTCGAGCCCGACCACGGCGATCGCGCGCGCCAGGTCCGCACGGGCCTCCTGTACGTCGATCTCCCTGTTCATGACGGCGAACTCGGCCCTGAGGAGGGAGAGTTGCGCACCGAGGAGGTCCAGCCTGCTGGCCGTCCCGGCATCGAAGCGCCGCTGCGTGACGCGCGTGTTTTCCATCGCCTGGTCTATCATGCCTTTCACGATCCGGACGTCCCGGTTCGCCTGCCTGAGGGCCAGCTCGCAGTTCCTGACGTCGAGGACTATCGCGTTCCGCTGCTTGAGTTCGTCTGCCGCGCTCTTCCGCACTGCCGCGTCCTGGGCGTCCACTTCGGCCAGGTTGGCCGGGAGGCCCCCGAGATCGCAGGAAAGGCCTATGCCGAGCGCCCAGGTGCCGGTGAATGTCGACGGATCGGACTGAAAGGCGACGCGCTGGTTGGGATCGGCGAGGCTGTAGTTGCCGCTGAGGGTCAGGCTGGGATAGAGGGCCCCCCGGGCGATGGCCCCACCATGGCGCGCGGCCTCGGTAGCGAGCTGGCAGACGCGCGTTTCCGGTCGTGCCGCAAGCGCGGCCGCGATGAGCATGTCCACGTCCGGTAGCCGCGCGGCCTCCTCGAGCGGCGATCCCTGGCCGCCGCCAAGCCCGGCGGGAAGGGGCGACTCGGGGGACGTGGCAAAGGTGACCGCATCGGGGCCCGAGATGAGGGCAGCCGCGATTCCGCCTCCGGCGAGGTTCGCGAGGGCCAGGAAGGCCCTTGTCCGTAGGGCGGCCGCATCGCCGAGATCGAGGTCGGCCTGCGAATACCGTGTCTGGGCAGCCAGCTTGTCCGCGAGGGTGGCGGCGCCCTGGGCCTCCTGTCGCTCGACGAGATCGAGGTTCGCCCCGGCGAGTTCCACGTTCTTGCCGAGGGTCTCGAGATTGTTCGTCGCCCGGATCGCCTCCCAGTAGGCGCGCTCGACCTCGAAGACGAGGGAACGCTTCACCATCTCGAGAGCCACCGCCTTGCCCTTTTCCTGGACCCTGGCGAGGGCAACGGCTTCCTGGAGGCGGAAGCCGGCGAAAACCGGGTACTGCATGTTCACCGTGAAGGAATAGATATTGGTGAGGCCTGCGGGGAAGGATATGGGCATGCCACCTATGGTGACGGACGTGGCGGGCAGATCGCTCAGCTTCTGGTAGCTCGCGGAGACGCCAAGGGAAGGAAGACGCTTCCATTCGGCCTCCCGGGCCTTGGCGGCCGCGGAGAGGAGATCCAGGCCGGCGCCTTCAACGCCCGGCGAGGAAGCCAGGGCCGAGGCGACGGCGCCCTCGAGACTGATGGCAAGAGGCTCGGCCCAACAGGCCGGAGCGAGCGCGCCCCCCGCCCCGAGCAGGATCAGTACTGCCACGGGCGCCATCCTTCGTCTTCGAATCGTCCGGATTGTGTTCATACCTGCGAAAAAATAATCAATTTGGCATGATTAATCAACGAGTCGGCGATCAAGCCTTCATGAACCATGAGCTGCGAACAGCGGCCCGGCCGCTCAACCTGGGGAATATCGATATTCCGAGGGGTTTGTCATCAGCCTGTCAGTGCGGAAAAACCGGGTACTCCATTGATATGGCCCGTTCCGGCCCTGGCAAGAAAGACGACACTCCACTCCGCGCCTCATCCTCTCTGTGTCCACTGCTGCGCTCTCAAAGCGAGCAACGCGTTGCGCCGGAGGGCGGCGGGCTCGATCCAGTGCATCCCCAATGCCGTGCCGCGGAACCTCGAACGGACCTCGTCCTCGGAGGCGTCCGCGAACGACGACGCGTCGACGAACGCTCCCGCCGACCCTCGCACCGGCTCCAGGGCACGGCCGATATGCCCGTACGGGCAGGCTGCGATGCACGCGTCGCAGCCGTACAGCCGGTTCCCCCAGTTCGCCGCCACGATGTCCGGAAGCGGACCCGGGCGGGCCGTCCATGCCTGTATGCATCGTTCCGTGTCGATGCCGCCGTCCGCCCCGATGGCTTGGGTCGGGCAGGCACCCACGCAGGCGTGGCAGGATCCGCAGCGCCCGCCGGGTTCGCCGGCTCCCGGCAGGATCACCGGCCGCGGTCGGCCCGTCGCATCGAGCGGGTCGAAGGGCAGGAGCGCAAATCCGAGGACGCAGGAACAGCCGAATGCTTCCGTCATGAGGAGGGAATGCCGGCCGATGAAGCCGAGTCCCGCGGCCACGGCCAGGCGCTTTTCGTCGATCCTGGAATTGGACAGGCAGCGGATGTCGGGGCGCCTGAAGGCGCCCGCCGCGCGGAGCGGAGCCGCTGCCCGTCCGATCCTGGCGACCAGTTCCCCGTAGTGGTCGAAGCGGGCGAACCACGCGATCCTCGCGGCCCCGGCGGGCAGCGGCTCCGGGTCGGTCGTGTCGTAGGGCAGGGCGACGACGACGGCCCCGCGAGCGGCCGAAACCGCGTACGCCCGCTCGATGGCCGCACATTCAAGGCGCCCCGATCCCTGGCCGCTGCCTGGGCGGGCATCCGCGGGCTTGACGGGTGTCAATGCGGCCTGCAGGCTTTCCCTGCCCAAAAAACCGGGAGTATCGAGCCCTTCAGCGGCGAGCGAGCGTTCGAGGATCGCGTCCCAGGACGCGCTGTCGCGAGCTGTCATGAAGGGCAACCTGGAAAGGGAATCCGGGGGCACGACCGGACGGTCAGCCACCGAACCGGGAACCGCCGACCTGGGAATCCTGGCGGGCTTTTTCGATCTTCTGCATCTTGCGGTAGTACTCGGTCTGCTTGGCGACCTCGACGACGTCCGTGACGGCCATCTTGTTGTTGTCGACGCGGATCTTGTTGTTTTCCAGGAGCTTGCGCATCACGAGGTTGCCCTCGTTGATCGGCAGCCCGACCATGTTGATGAGCTCCTTCGGCCCGAAATCGAAGACGTAGGCGGCTCCGGGGCGGAGGTTGACGTGGTTCTTTTCCAGCTGGATGTGGAGTACGTCGTACATGCGGCCCACGGGGTCGCCGAGGAGCGTGTTCGTGAGCTGCTTGTAGATGAACCAGATGCGTTCCGCGAGCAGGGTGGTGAGCCGCGTGACGATCTGGGGCTGGGTCTGGACCATGCGCTCGAAGTTGGCCTTGTTCACGGCAAGGAGGTAGCTGTCCTCGAAGGCGATGGCGCAGGCGCTCCGCGGCTTGTTCTCGAGCAGGGCCATCTCGCCGAAGATGTCGCCGGCCTTGAGCACGGCGAGCAGGACCTCGTTGTTGTCCACGATCTTCGTGATCTTGACTGAACCCTTCTGGATGATGTAGAGCTCGGCGCCGGGCATGCCTTCCGTGAAGATCATGGTGTCCTTGGGGTAGAAGCGGTTGAACTCCTCCTTCGACCCTTCGAGGTAGACCGCCTTGGAATACTGCTGGATCTTGGCCATGCGCTCCTTGGCGGTGATGGCGTGCTGGCCGGCGGGGCAGAACTTGAGGTACTGGTAATACGAATAGTAGGCCTGGTTGTACTGGCTCTGCTTGACGTAGTACTCGGCAACCCGGTACAGGTGGGACGGATCGGCATCGGCGGTGTTCTTGAGGGTGAGCCGCGTGAGGGCTTCGTCGAGATACCGCATTCGCTTGGAGAATCCCGAGATGATCTTCATCGCGACGGGAGTGTTCTTTTCGATGAGGAGGCCATATTGATCCCGGTGGACCGAAATGAGGGTGCAATCGGTGATGGCCTGGGCCGTTTCTATATGGCTGTGGCTGGACATGGTTGAAACCACGCCGAAGAAATCGCCCGGGCCGAAGACGCCGCCGCCCTCTTCCTCGACCACTTCCACTTCCTTGAAAACCCGCACCTGTCCGGCGCGGATGATGAAGAAGCGATCTGCGTTCTGCTTCCCTTCCACGATTATATACGAGTCTTTTTTGAAGTTTACGAATGTCAGCTGGAGCGGATTTTCCATCCCGTATTCCGTCGCATCCCCCGGGCAGTCTCATAATCAGTATAGGGGCCGCCCAAAACGATGTCAATGATGGGCCCTGCCGGAGCGCCCATGCCCCAGGTTCGATCCCTTTCAATAATAACGGATCAAATCGCCGTTCCGTTGAGGACGAAACAGCTCATTCACGCCGGCACGTTCCGTTTTCCCTTTTCACACCAGTATTCCCCCGTCCGGCAAGCCTCCATCGTCTATCCCGCCAGCCCCCTTCCCGCCGGAGCCGTCGACCTGAATATCCGCGGAGTCCGGAACCTGCCTTCGATGGGACAGGCGCCGTTCGTGGCACGGACAATGCTTGCCGGTCGCGGCGAACACTTCGAACGAGGGCAGGGTTTTCGCCTTGATTTCGAAGAAGGCGCAGGCGCGCGGGAAATCGGGATCCCAGCTGACGCGAAAATGGACGCAGGTCAGGCAATCGGGAGCCTTGGCCGGCGGTTCAATGCTGTCGGTCATGCTTCCTGCCCGGCCCAACGGCTCTTGCCTTCATGCCGATCCTTTCGTACTGTAATAGTACCATGAATCCGACCGGAATGCTCCGCAAGCCCTTCAGATATTCCTACGGAAATGCCGTGCTCATCCTCATCGGCATCAATATCCTCGTGTTCTTCCTCACCGGAATGATCAAGTCATCGTATCTCTACCTGTCCATGGTGCCGAGTCTGGTCCTGCAAGGATGGGTCTGGCAGTTCGTAAGCTACATGTTCGTCCACGGCGGCATCCAGCATCTCCTGTTCAACATGCTCGGGCTCCTTTTCTTCGGGATGAGGCTCGAGCACGACTGGGGAACCAGGGAGTTCCTGCTGTTCTACCTGTTGACGGGCGCCCTGGCCGGCGTGTTTTCCTTCTTTGCGTACCTGGCGAGCGGAAATCCCAATGTCATTCTCTACGGCGCATCGGGCGCCGTATACGCCATCCTCCTGGCGTACGCGGCGAGTTACCCCGATTCCACTATCTTCATCTGGGGCATCCTGCCCGTCCGCGCGCCCCTGCTTGTCCTGGGCTACACGGCCATCGAAGTCGGCAGCCAGGTTTTCAGCCTGGGCGGGAACACGGCTCACCTGACGCACCTGGCCGGGTTCGGCTTCGCCTTTCTCTACTTGCTCGTCCGTTTCGGCATCAATCCGATCCACCGTTTCTTTCCCAGGCGATAAGCAATTCAGTGGACAGAACTTGACGTTTGCGGCATTTGCTGTAGATTTCATTCCAGAAGGCAGCGACTGCACCAGATGCCGTATCTTCATCGATCTGCTTCCTTCTGTACTGACGGCCTCTCGGGATCAGCCTCCCCCGAGAGGCCGTTTTTTTCAGTAGGCGTACACGTAACCGACGCTGAGGGGCGGGACGAGCGTGAGGAAGTCCTCGATCGAAGTCTGCGGCTCGCCCGCGCGCATGAGCCAGGTCGAAAAGAGCAACGTGAAGTCGATGAGGGTATGGGCGGCTACGGAGTGCTTGAGACCACCCGCGTCATAGACCAGATCGAGGATGAAAGTGCTTGCCGATCGCTGGATGAAGTCGAGCGCGATCGTGCCCGTATCGTATTCCATCCCGATCTCCTGCGGGACATGCACGGCCGGGAAATAGAGGCAATCGAAGAGCTTCGCGTACCATCCCCCGTAGTTCCTTCCCGCTTCCTCGTAGAGGAAACCCCGGAAATGCGATTCCTCTGCCACACCGACGAGGGAACTCTCCAGGTAGAAAACGGCGGCCATCACGGGAATCGCGAGGAGCGGGTGGACTTCCCAGCCTCCCACATACGCCCTGCCCGTCGTGAACACCGAACTGTCCCAGGAATTGGTGACGAGCGGCCGGACGGTCCCGACGACGGCGATTTCCCAGAAGAGGGGGTCCGTCCAGTTGTCCCCGTCGAGGGGCGAGAAAAACAGTTCCGCGAAGGAGTAAGGTTTCCAGCTTCCGTCGAGCCGGTCGGGTTGCTGGACCATCTCCGCGAAGCCGGCCATCGCGACCCGCCCCGGCGTCCCCTTCCGCCAGCCGTCGTCGAAAATCCCCCGTTCGGCCCGCACGCGCAGGTCGCGGTACGCAGCGTACGTGGAATACATCGTCATCTGCATGATTCCCGTGTAGGCGAAAGGCGCGAAGGCTTCCCCCTCGGGCGTGTCCTGGAGCGAATTGGACGCCGCGTAGAAGCCGCCGGACGCGCCGGCGACGAGGAGGCCCTCGAGCGGGTCGACGAAGAACAACGGGACCTGCCCGACGGCGCAAGTTCCGAGTGTGAACCAGGTCTCTGACCCGAACTCGAAAAAGGAACCGAGGAAGAGCGCTGCGACCGCTCCGGCGGAGATCGCGGGCGGGACCAGGACTTCGATCTCGGAAAGCCCTCCCCCCCCGTCGCCCGAAGCCAGCGGCTGGAGCCCGGCTGCGACCGGCTGGGCTCCGGTCGCAGCCGCGGAAAGAAACGCGAACAGCGCCAGCGTCGATGCGATCCTTTTCATCACGATCCTCCTCGTCCGGGCGGCATCCGCGCGGACCCGTTTCCGGCCAAGTATACTTCACGTACCGGCCGGCCGCAACGGAAGGCGCGGGGCTTTGTACCGGCGGGCGCCTGCGTTATACTTCCGCCATGGATCTTTCTTCCTTCGTCAACAAGACCGTGGATTTCAAATTCGACGGCGCAGACGTCCGCCTTGACCTCTCCCATGCCCTCTTCAGCTCGTTCGACGTGGATCAGGGCACCCGATTGCTCCTCAGGACCCTCGGGGCGAGCCGCTTCCACCGCGAAGCGCACTCGGTCCTCGACACAGGCTGCGGAGTCGGCGTCATCGGCATCGCCGTCGGGAAATCGAATCCCGCCGCGGAAGTGGTCTTCCAGGACCGGGACGCCCTCGCCGTGGCTTTCACCGGGCTCAACCTTCGCGCCAACGGGGCGGACGCTGAGGTTTTCCGCGCACCGCTCCTCTGGGGGCTCGAGGGCAGGCGCTTCGACCTGATCCTCTCCAACCTGCCAGCCAAGGCGGGTCTTCCCGTGCTCGGGGATTTCTTCGCTCGGTCGACGAGGATGCTTGCACCCGGGGGACGCTGTTTCGCCGTGATCGTGAATACCCTGGCCGAGGCCGCAGCCCGTTCCATCGCGGAAGCGGGAGCGGCCGACGCCGTCTCGAGGCGCGGACCGAACCATACGGTGTTTTCCTGGGGAGCTGACGGCAACGATCCAAAGGCGGGCACCGAGCCGCCGGAAGGGCTCTATATACGGACTTCGCGGGAATTCCGGCTGGAAGGCGAGCGCTACGGGGCATCCGGGTACTGGGGACTGGAGGAATTCGACACGCTGTCCTACGTGACGGAACTCGCCGCCGACGCGGCCTTGCGCGCCGCGACCGGCAGGCTCGTCCGATCGGCCTGCGTCCTCGACCCGGGAGTCGGGCACCTCGCGATCTGGCTGGCGAAGAAATTCTCGTGCGCGGAGATCGCCGTCTCGTCGCGCGACATCCTCCAGGTCATGGCGACGCGGGAGAACCTGTCCGCACTGCCCCGGCACCGGCCCTCGTTCCGGGAGCTGGACGCCCTGGAACCCTCGAACGGGGCGTCGCGCGCCTTCGACCTGGCCGCGGCCTTCCCGGAACCCGTGCCCGGCTGCGACTGGATCGGCCCCCTGTGGTCCGAAGCCGCCGCGCTCTGCAAGGACGGCGCGGCCTTCGTCGCGACGATGCGGCCGACGGAAGCCGTCCGTTTCGACATGAGAAAGAGCGACGGCTTCCGCCGCCTGGCCGAAAAGAAACGCAAGGGATTCACCGCGCTGTCCTATGAACGCATTTCCTGAACGCCCGACGCGGTGGTCGGACTACTGGAGGATGACATGAACAAGCGTACTTCGAGGATACTCATGGCGATGGCGGCATTCTTCGCCGTCGTCTTCCTGGCCAGGTTCGCGTGGGAGCTGACCTGTCGCGGCGGTCCGCGGCAGGCCTGGCGTCCCGCCGCCAACGACATGGTCCAGAACGCCCGCGACGGGAGCTACCCCCTCAAGAACTACGCGAGTTCCAGGATCGCCTTCCAGGCGCCCGGCGCCGGGCAGCAGACCATCGAACAGAAATACGAGAAGACGACGCGCATCGAGGCTTCCTCGTCCGACTTCGCCAGGGACGAGGCATCCGTCCGGGCCGCCGCGGAAAAGCACTCCGCGGTCATCCAGCTCGAAAACACCTATGGGCTTCCCGGCGGCCGGATGCTCTCCCTGACCCTGGGCGTCAGGCCGGAAAACTTCCAGGCGCTCTCGGACACGTTGCTCGCCATCGCGAAGCTCGATTCCGTCTCCGTCGTGAAGACCGACAAGACCGCTGACTACCGCGCCCTCCTCGCCACGCGCGCGTCGCTCGAGAAGACGCGCGACGGCTTGCGCGCCCTCCGGGCGCCTGGGGCGCCGCTGGCGGACCTCATCGTCCTCGAGACGAAAATCCTCGAGATCGAGGAGAAGATCCAGGCCGCCGGGGTGGATCTCGGGGACTTCGAGGAGGACAAGGCCCTGAGCACGATCCATTACACCCTCGCCGAGGCCGAAAGCGCCCACCCCGCGTTGGCCGTGCTCGACGCCGCCCTTTCCGCCCTCGCGTGGAGCGTTCCGCTCTGCCTTGGCGCTTTCCTGGCGGCCGCCGCCGCCCTCGCCGCGGCGCTCCTCCTCGACAAGGGCATCGAGCGCCTGCGCACCCGCAGGGACGACGCGAAAAGCCCGCCGAAGGATTGACAGCCCGGGCGTACGGTCACCATCGGGCTCGTGTCGTCGGAATGCCGCCGCACCGTCCATCTGAAAAAAGACCACCCCCGGCGGGGGTGGTCGATGCGGCAAACATGCGCGCCCGTCAGCGGGCGTATTCGACGATGCGCGTTTCGCGGATGATCGTGACCTTGATCCTGCCGGGATAGCGCAAGTCGGTTTCGATCTTCCTGGCGATGGACTTGCAGAGTTCCTTGGCGTCGTCGTCCGAGATCTGCTCGTAGTTGACCACGACGCGGAGTTCCCGTCCGGCCTGGATGGCGAAGGCCTTTTCCACGCCCGAAAAGCTTTCGGCTATGTTCTCCAGGTTCTCGAGGCGCTTGACGTAATTGTCGAGGGTCTCGCGCCTGGCGCCGGGGCGGGCGGCGCTGATCGCGTCCGCCATCTGGACGATGGTGGACTCGATGCACGTCGGTTCCACGTCGGCGTGGTGGGACCCGATGGCGTTGATGACCCGCGGATCCTCGCCGAGTTTCCGGGCCAACTCCATGCCGATCTCGGCGTGGTTCTGGTCTGAGTCGGTTTCGATGCCCTTGCCGATGTCGTGGAGCAGGGCGCTGCGCTTGGCTATGTCCCGGTTGGCCCCGATCTCGGCGGCCAGCATCCCCGCGATGACTGCCACTTCCTTGGAATGCGCCAGGACGTTCTGCCCGTAGCTGGTGCGGAAATAGAGCCGCCCGAGCGCCTTGATGAGTTCCTGGGGCAGGTTGTGGAGGCCGATGTCGAAGACGACCTTCTCGCCTTCCTCGTAGATCTTCTGGCTGATCTCCTTGGTGACCTTCTGGACCACTTCCTCGATCCGCGCCGGATGGATGCGTCCGTCGGCGATGAGCCGTTCGAGCGAGATTCGCGCGATTTCGCGGCGCACCGGGTCGAAGCAGGAGATCACCACCGCCTCGGGAGTGTCGTCGATGATGACGTCGACCCCGGTGAGGGTTTCGAGGGTGCGGATGTTCCGGCCCTCGCGGCCGATGATCCGTCCCTTCATCTCGTCGCTCGGGAGCGAGACGCTCGTCACGGTCACCTCGGTGGTCACTTCGGAAGCCAGGCGCTGCATGGTCGTCACGAGGATGTCCCTGGACCGTTTTTCGGCAGCCAGCTGGGCATCCTGCTCTATCTTGTTCACGATAGATTGGGCGTCGCGCCTGGCATCGTTCTCGAGCCCCTGCATGAGGAGTTTCTTGGCCTCGTCCGCGGTCAGGGCCGAGATGCGTTCGAGCTCCTTGCGGTACTGTTCCTCCTGGCCTTCGAGAAAGGTTTCCTTTTCGTCGAGGGATTTCCCCCGGGTTTCGAGCTGCTCTTCCTGCTTGTCGAGGAACTGGACCTTCTTGTCGAGATTTTCTTCTTTCTGAAGCACCCTGCGCTCGAGCCTCTGCAGCTCGGTGCGCCTTTCCCTGGTATCCCGTTCCTGCTGGTTTCGTTCCCGAATGAGCTGGTCCTTGGCCTCCAAGAGGATTTGGCGCTTTTCCGCCTCCGCCTCTCTAACCGCTTCCTGCTTGATTCGTTCCGCTTTCTGTTCAGCGGACGAAAGTTGAAATCTGGCATAGAGCCAGCGGATCATCCAACCCAGGAGAAAACCAGTAAGAGGAAGGGCGACATAGAACGCTGCCGTCATGGTTCCCCCTACTATAAAGTTTGAACCTGATTATACTTACATCGACCCGTTTGTCAAGAATAAAGACCGGACCCGATTGACGGGATGGGCAAGCGGTTCTAGAATGACGAACAAGGCGTATTTCATGCGCCGAGCGGTCTTTTAACCGGTCGTTCGATTCCATCCTCGGGAATATCCTGGACGGGTTCCGGTATCAATATGGACGCCCCAGGACGGTCTTCACGGCAGCCTGTCCGCGCCCGCCGCATCCGGCCCAAGGCAATAGCGATCCATCGCGAGTAGCCTTCCCGTTCATCGATTTCCCTGGATATCGACACGAACCTAGACGCATCGCCGGTTCGCCCTGAGCGAATCGAACAATACGGCCTACCGGGCCGCATTCCAAGGATCTCCCGGCATGTCCAAGAAGGTGTACGTGGGCAACATGAATTTTGCCACGACCGAGAACGGTCTTCGTGAACTCTTCGCACAATACGGCGAGGTCGTCTCCGTCAACATCGTTACCGATCGCGCAACGGGTCGGGCGAAGGGATTCGGTTTCATCGAGATGAACGACGATTCCGGAGCCATGGCCGCGATCTCCGCACTCGATGGCAAGGAGTTCGAAGGGCGCCGGCTCCGCGTCAACGAGGCTCAGGAACGCCCGCACGGCAATGACGGGTTCCGGCCCAATTCCTGCTGACAAGGTGCCGAAAAAGGCTATGGAGCCTTTCTTGACGCTGCCTTTCCTGATGCAAGCCCGCAGAAGACCGCAAGGTTTTCGGGGAATTGCCAGGCCCGGCCGGAAGATCGTAATGGGACCCCCGGCGCCATCGGCCGGGGAGCTTATCGTACCCCGCCCGGCGAACCATTCAGCGCAGCAAGGATCGTCCTGAAGCGCCCGGGGAGCCCGGCGCGGAAGATGGCGGGGATGCCGCTTCCCGGGAGCGCGATCCGGAGCCGCCATGCGTGGAGCATCAGGGTCGCGCCGGGAAATCGCTCGTCGCGGCGCGAATAGACCGGATCGCCGAGAATCGGGCAGCCGAGATGTTTCATGTGGACGCGGAGCTGGTGCGTCCGACCGGTTTTCGGCCGCAAGCTGAGGAAGGCATACCCCCCGAACGCGGCGATCGTCCGCCACGAGGTGACCGCGAGCTTGCCAGCCTCGCCCTTCCCGTCCTGCGTAACCACGGCAAAGCGTTTCCTGTCCCTCGGATCCCTGGCCAGCCGGTTTGCGATACGGCCTTCCGGCGCAGGCGGGCGGCCCCGGACGATCGCCAGATATTCCTTGGCGACGGAACGCTCGCGAAACTGCGAAGCCAGGAAGTCCTGCGCCGCGGCGGTCTTGGCGCAGATGATGACGCCGCTCGTATCCTTGTCGAGTCGATGTACTATCCCCGCTCTGGAGGGGCCTTCGGCCCCTCCAGAGCTCCACGAAGCCGCTGAACGGCTTCGTGCGCGATCACCGTCGCCTTCGGCCCCTCCAGAGCGGAGGCGGCCGAGTAGGGCATTGGCGAGGGTGCCGGTCCAGTTGCCGTGGGCGGGATGGGTGACCATGCCCTGGGGCTTGTCGACGACGATGACCGAATCGTCTTCGTAGAGCACGTCGAGGGGGATATCCTCGGCGGCAAAGTCCTGGGGACCTTCGTCCTCCCATTCCACGACGAGGAGTTCCCCCGCTTTCAACGGCCGGGACGGCTTGACCTCGCGGCCGCCGACGATGAATCTGGCTCCGAGGGATTTGAGTCGGCTCCGGCCGAGTATGCCCAGCACTTCGGAGACATACCTGTCGGCCCTGAGGGGTTCGGGGATCGAGACGATGCCCTCATAGCGGTTCATTCGCATCCTTTACCGGCAACAGCCGGCTGTCTGGGAAACTTCCAATTGAGTCCCCGTATATGATACGGTACAGGCAGGGCGTGACCCGTCCGGCCTGAGATTACCCGAAGCAAGGAGATCGTGTCGATGACGAAAGAACGCATTCCCGACGACGCCGTTTGCGTGTTCGTGCGGTCGGCCCGGCTCGAACTCTGGCTGCGCATGAGCCCGGGAACGGTGGCTGCAGCGTATTCATACGCTCCGACAGCCCAAGGCAGGTCCGACCTTCGTCCCATGAAGGCGCCGCCGGCGGGGCTCGAATGGAAAATCGAAGCCTTCCGGCCGCGCGATGGGCTCCATGTTTCGGAAACGCTGGCGACAGAACCTTACGTCATCGACATCGACGAGCGCTTCACGATCCACACCTTCGATTCCGTCTCCGGTTCCATCCTGCTGCCGCCGGCGATCCGTGTCTTCGACGGCGACGGACGCACCGTCTTCGAGATCCCGACCGTTCCCCACAAGGATGCCTGGTACGGAGATCCCCGCGAAGGCGTGCCGGGAGCATCCGTCCGCTCGCCGTTCATCTTCGGCTCCCCCGTCCTGGCCCTGCCCCGCGTCGGCGCACGGGCGTACGGCGGGGCGAAGTCGGAACCCGCCGGGATCATCTGCCCCGTCACCATCCGCAACGACATGGGTTCGGCCTACGATCTCCAGCGGCTCTGCATCCCCACCGAGGGCCTGGCGCTCTACCGCGCCTCCGGGGCGCTCGTCTGCGACCGGATCCTGGTCGCGATCCACGTCGATGGCGTCGGCGTGGACGTCCGCCCGGGAATGGTAGACGGATTCGACGACCAGGAAATCGTCGAAAAGGCGCGGACTTCCCCGGAAGCCCGGTTCTTCAACCGCGGGCTCTCCATCTTCCTCAAGCTGGCAGGCAGGTAAACCATGGACCCGACCTTCCCCGTTCCTTCCGCACAGACCACCCAGGCGGCCGTCGACGCCGCGGCCCCAACGGCGTCGGCGCCGCTGGATCCGACGAAAATCATCGGGACGATGTTCTCAGCCGATCTCGGGTTCGCGATCCTCAAGGGGTTTTTCGCCTTTCTCGTCTGCATCGTCGCCGTCAGGCTGGCCGTTTTCCTCCTCAAGCGCATCTTCCGGAAGACCATCTCGCTGAGAACCGCCATGATCGCGGAGAAAGCCGTCGCGTACGGCGGTTTCGTCATGGCGTGCCTCATCGCTTTCGACATCGCGGGAATCAATGTCACGGCGCTTCTGGGCGCCGCGGGAATAGCGGGTATCGCGGTCGGCTTCGCCGCCCAGACTTCCTTCGCGAACGTCATTTCCGGGCTGTTCCTGCTGTCGGAAAAAGCCTTTTCGTCCGGCGACGTCATCGAAGTCGGGGAAGTGGTCGGGGTGGTCGAATCCATCGACGTGCTCTCGGTGAAAGTGCGTACCTTCGACAACCGCCTCGTCCGGATTCCCAACGAGAATCTCATCAAGTCCAACCTGATCAACATCACGCGGTATCCGATCCGGCGCATGAATTTCGAGTTCACGATCACGAGGGATTCGGACATCGAAATCGCCCGGATCGCCCTCCTGGAAGTGGCCGACGCGAACCCCTTCGTCCTCAAGAACCCCGAACCCTTCTTCATGCTCACGGGTATCACCCCGGAAGGGGTCGGCGTCTTCTTCGGCACCTGGTTCCGCCAGGAACGCTTCATCGAGGTTAGGAACGGCATGTACATGGACATGGTGAAGGCATTCCGCGAGCGCGGGATCCGCTTCGCTTTCCGGACGATCACGATCGATCCTGCGACGGGAGCGGGCGGGGCGAAGACGAAGACCAGGACGGTTCGCTGAGGACGGAGCCTTCGAGGGGGGTGCGGCGACGGCCCGGGCCTCAGTCGGCGGGGGATAGTTCGAAGACGAGGGTGCGGAAGTCGCCGGTGATCGACCGGCCGTCCTCCACAGGCAGGCCGATGGCCTGCAGTTCGTCGCCCCGGGTACGCCATTCCGCGCCCGTGGCCGGATGCGGTGCCCCGGCCGAGGCTTCCGTGCGGCGCACCCGGTAGAGCCGGTCCGGGTCCAGGCCCCGCAGCCGCAGCCGGGACCAGGCAGGGTTCGGCTTCGCCAGCGTCCGGACGTGGAGAACGATCGCGTGCGAACGGTCCCGGGCCACGACGGCCCAGGCGACCTCGTTGCCGTCCCCGTCCGCGAAGCCCCTGAGCCGCCTGAAATCGCCTGATGCCATCAGGGCACGATTTTCCTTCCACCAGGCGGTCCACCGGGCCGCCAGATTCCGGTCGGGGGCATCGAGGGCACGGAAGTCCAGTTCCCAGCCGGACACGCCGAAGGCGGCCACCGCCGCGCGGACGCCGATCGGCGTGATCCGCCCGACCTGGTGGTTCGGGCTGGCCGAAACGTGGGCGTCGGTCATGGAAAGCGGATACGCGAAAGACGCACCCCACTGGATGCGCAAGCGCTCGATCGCGTCGGTGTCGTCGCTCGTCCAGGACTGGGGCGCGTACGGGAGCATGCCCGGGTCGAAGCGGCCGCCGCCGCCCGCGCAGGATTCGAACAGGACCTGCGGGAATTCCGCGGCCAGGCGCTCGATGACGCCATAAAGCGAGAGCAGGTACCGGTGGAAGAATTCGCCGCGTCGGTCAGCCGGGAGCGCCGGGGAAAAGGCTTCGGTGATGGGACGGTTCATGTCCCACTTGAGGTACAAAACCCGCGCCGATGAAAGGACATCGCGAACGGATCGGAAGACGAACTCGGCCACTTCCGGCCGGGTGAGGTCCAGCACGAACTGGTTACGACCCGGCGAACGCGGCCGCGCCGGATCGCCCGAGACCCAGTCCGGATGCGCCCGGAACAGCTCAGAATCCTCGCTGACCATCTCGGGTTCCATCCATATCCCGAAGCCGAGGCCGAGTTTCGCCAGGTCATCGGCCACGGGACCGAGGCCGCGGGGGAACTTGACCGGGTCCGGCCGCCAGTCGCCGAGCGCCCTGCTGTCATCGCGCCGGCCGGAAAACCACCCATCGTCCACGACGAGGAGTTCCACGCCGGCCGCGGCGGCTTCCCGCCCCAGTTCGAGGACGAGCTTTTCGTTCACGTCCCAATAGCAGGCTTCCCAGGTATTGGCAATGACGGGACGGGGACGGTCGCGCCATGGCCCCCGCGCGAGGCGGGTCCGCATGATCCGGTGAAAGGCGTCCGACATTCCCTCGTACCCGCGACCTGACCACACCACGAGGGCTTCCGGCGTCGAAAAGGACTCGCCGGGCTCAAGGTTCCAGCGGAATTCCCTCGTATCCAGCCCGATGCGCAGTCGGGTCACGCCGAAGGAATCGGTATCCGCGGCCGCCTCGTAGTTGCCGGAATAGACGAGGGCCATGGCCAGGACTTCGCCCGAATCCTCGCGCGTCCCGGGCGACGCAAGGGCGATGAAGGGCCCTCCGTTGTGCCCGGAAATCCCCCGAAGGCTGTAGCTGGCCGCGAGTCCCGGCGCGATCGGCCGGGTTGTCAGCTCCCGTTCCCTGGCCCAGGCACCGCTCATGGTGAGCACGGTTCCTTCGGCCATCGGGACATCCACGCTCGCACTCGCGCAGGCGCTGAGGGCGAAGGATCGCGGTCCGTCGTTGCGGATCGTCGCGCCGCGGGATATGACCGCGAAATCCCTCCAGACCGTGTAGGAGAGGACCAGGGTCGCCCCGATCAGCTCGTCGAAGAGTTCGACTTCGAGCGTCTCGGCTTCGTCCGGGGATTCCGCGTACGTGGACGGTAAACCGGGTATGGCGCTCCTGCCGGCGAAGCGGCGCCAGGATCGGTACTTGAAGTCGCAGAGAACGGCGCCGGCGGCAGGTTCGACGCGAATGGCGGGCAGGCGGAAGTCCGTCGTCCCGTAGCAGGGGTATTCGAGGCGGAGATGCTCGAGCGAAAGGGAAGGATCGTCCCGGTATACCGAGCACGAGTATGGCCTGGGTTCGGGCTTGAGGAGGTCGTCGAAGCCCTCCTGGCCCCGGATCGGCGCGCCCGCGTGGAGCGCTCCGAGGTGGCCGTTGCGGAGCACGCAGAACGCGTAGCTGAAGGCTTCGTTCCGCAGATGGAACCCTGGGCCGCCGCGGGCCGGTCCGGCGGTTTCGCGTATGATGATGGACACGATGGTACCCCTGATCGAGGAGTGGTGGACCGAGGACGGGCATGCGCCCATGAACGGGTTATGTAAGCGCTTACATAATTGTGATTCTAATTGATGGGGAATGTCAAGCAACTTCGCGCGATGATTAGGGAAAATGCCGCAAGAGAATCCGCGCTCAGGTGGTTTCACGCTCGATGAAGGCGGAATGCACGACGACCCGCGCGGGCGCGGTCAGCACCCCGTCCCGGATGCGCACCCAGGTCTCCGCGGTTTCCCGGCCGATCTCCTCCGTCCGGAGGCTTACGCTGGAGAGCTTGGGCCGCGTGATCCGCGCGATGATGACATCGTCGACGCCGACGACGGCCACGTCATCCGGCACGGAAACGCCGGTTTCGAGCAAGCCCTGGAGGGCCCCCGCGGCCATCATGTCGTTGGCCGCGAAAATGGCGTCCGGCGGGTTCGGGCCGCGCACGAGGGCTGCCGCGATCCCGGCAGCCTCGTGCACGGACTCGGTGTCGTTCGGGCAGGAGATCGTGATGACGGGATTGTCGGCGGGGTCGAGGCCGTTCGATTCGACGAACTCCGAGAGAAGCCGCCGTTTCAGGTCGAAGGAATAGTGCCCCGTGCCGTTGAGGAGGACGACCCGGCGCCTGCCCGAGGCCGCGAGGATGGCGAACGCTTCCCGTATCCCCGTTTCCTGCTCGCAGCGGACGATGTGGGCGCGGATATCGAGGGCGACGTGCTCGTTGACGAGGATGAGCGGCACATCGCCGGCCAGGGTGGAATACATCACCGCATCGGGACTGTCCGAATGGGCGCCCTCGATGACGATCAGTGAATCCACCGCGCGCCGGATCAGTTCCCGTGCGTAGCGGTCTTCCTGCTCGGGATCGTCGCCGGAATTGCAGAGATAGCAGAAAACCCCGTGGGCCGCGAGTCTCCGCTCCAGGGCATGCACGATCGACATATGGTAGGGATTGACGATATGTGTTACGAGGATGCCGACGGAATCGGTCCGCGACTTCATGAGCCCCCGCGCGAGGATATTGGGCCGGTAGCGGAGCTTTTCGATCGCGGCTTCCACCCGTTTTTTCGTGACCGGCTCCACCCGGCTGATGCCGTTGATGACGCGGGATACGGTGGCGGTGGAAACCCCGGCGACCCGGGCGACATCGACGATGGTGGGATTCATGGCGAAGGCAGACTACCCTGCCGCGTGGCTTCGCGCAAGCCGAGCCGGCGCTTCCGCTCGACAGCCGGTTCAGAAATACTGATCATTTCAATGGAAAGGAAACATTGATCGTCAATAATTACCCCTCGCGGGAGCGAAAAACGGATGACTCATGTTTCCTCCTGCGGATCGATCCCGTCTTCTTCGGCTTCCTCTTCGCGGGAGCCTTCGTCTCCCTGGAGATCGCGCAAGGCAACCTGGGACCGCTCTTCGCCACGCCGCTCTCCTCGTCGCCTTTTCGCCCTTCGTCGCCCCAGCCTCCGTCCGAGCCGGACGACCGGCGTCGCATCGGCTCCGGCAGGGTGAGGGATCAGCGTTCCGCCGGCCCGCCTTCGCGTTCTTTCTGGCGCCAGAGGAAGTAGCGCAGGGTATCCATTCCCGACGAGATCGCCCAACTCCGGTCCGGCATCGCGCCGAAATGCTCCGGGAAGCTCTCGTCGTCGGCGATGAAGCCCATCGCCCAACCGGGGAAACGCCCGCGCAGCGAACCCATGAGCTTCCAGGTTTCGTGGGCTTCCCCCGGCGTGCCGAGCCGGCCGCCCCACGGGGGATTGGCGATGAGGAAGCCGGCATCGTCGCCGACTCCCTCGAGTTCCGCAGGGAGCGCCGTTTCCATGTCCCGTTTCGAAAAATCCACCACCCCGTCCACGCCCGCCTGGACGGCATTGGCCCCGGCGAGTTCCAGGGCGCGCGGATCGTTGTCCGATCCGAAGATGCGTACACGGACATCCTTGCGGACCGCGGCGCGGGCGCTCTCCCTGGCCGAACGGAAGGCCTCGCGGGGACAGCCGGGCATCGTCTCGAGGCCAAAGGTCCGGTCGAGGCCAGGCGCCTTGTCCATGGCGTAGAGGGCGGCTTCGATCGGGATGGTGCCGCTTCCGCACAGCGGATCGTAGAGGGGATATTTCCTTCGCCACGCGGCCAGGAGCACCATCGCGGCGGCCAGGGTTTCGCGGAGCGGCGCCTCGGCGGTCCGCTTCCGGTAGCCGCGCCGGGACAGGTTGTCGCCGGACAGGTCGATGCCGGCGGTGCATTCGTCGTTTTCGATGTAGAGGCGTATCTCCCGGACTTCGCCGGTTTCGGGAAGTCGCGCGAGGCGATACCGCGCGGACAGCCGGTCGTACACCGCCTTGTGGGCCACGGATTGCACCGAAGTCCGGGCGGAGAGGCCCGAATCCCGCACGCGTATCCTGGCAATGGTCACGGCGTCGTCGCGGTTGGCGAAATCTTCCCAGGGCAGGGTGCGGATGCCTTCGTAGAGATCGTCGAAATCGCGCAGGGCGAAGCGCCCGAGCCTGGCCATGAGCCGCTCCGCGGTCCGCAGGCCGATGAGCGCTTTCGCCGCCCCGGCCGCGTCACTTTCGAACGTTACGCGCCCGTGCTCGCGTTCGGAGGGCTTGAAGCCGAGGTGCTCGAGCTCTCGCGCGACGATGGGCTCGAGTCCGGCGGCGCAGAGCGCGGTGAGCGTCATGTTCGGTCTGGTCATGGGATGATACTACCCTGCCCGCCGCCGCGGCGCAATACGCACGTCCCCGGCGGGAGGCATCCGCACCGATGCACCGGGGTAACGCAGGGATCCCCCCGTACGTATTGCGGTTCCCCCGTTCAGGCGGTATCATCCCTCCCATGAAAACGACGACCACCGCGTTCTTCGGGACGCTTTTCATGTTCTGCGCCATCGCGGTCACGGCATGGGACGATCACGCCGAGCTTACCTGGCTCAGCCTCGTCGACGAGCCCCGTGTTGCCGAAACCATCGCTGCGGAAAGTTTCGATGCCTTCCTGGAAGCGGAAAAAGCCGGACTCAAGCCCGTACTCGACGCGATCGAGGCGAAGGCCGCCAAGAATCTGGATTGGTATCTGCCTCCGCCCGCGAACCTGGCGTTCTCGGGCGACTCGTCCGGCTCCGAACTCAGGACCGCCTTCCTGCGCGCCATCCGCGTCAATCCCGGGATGCCCCTGCCCCTCTTCGTCCAGCTCCCGCCAAACGCCAAGCACAAGGGCAGGCTTCTCCTCGAAATGCGGAAAGCGAGCCTCTACGACATCCGTCTGCCCAACGCCCCCTTTGAAGCCCTTGTCCCGGGCGGAAAGACGACCGTCATGGAGACACTCATGACGGCTTCGGACGAACCCGATTACGGCCTCGACGTCGGCTTGTTCGAAGACAACGGCACCGGGTTCGGCAAGGAATACGGCTTCGGGATCCAGCCCTTCGGCAACCCGAACCTGCCGTACGGCTCGCAGGCGCCCTTCCACATGGCCTTCCCCCGGGAGGATCCGATCATCAAGCTCGCGGCGCCCTTCACCACCAGGACCTATCCGGCGTACCGGGTCATGCAGTTCGAAGCCCTGTCCCGCTTCGCCTTTTCGAAGGGACACGCCTACTGGGGCTACCGCTTCGCCGGGTGGGCGCTCCATTACATCCAGGACATGAGCTATCCCTACCACGCCAGCCTCCTTCCCGGCAGGTCGACGTTTTCCATCCTGTGGCTCAACCTGACCGGTCCCAAGGCCGACAAGGACGCCGCGGTCACCCTCCTGTCCAACCGCCATCTCATGGGCGAAGACTACATCTACCGGGCCGTCGCGGCCGACCCTTCACCCGACTCGCCCCTGGCCATGGCGCTCAGGAAACCGGAACCGGGCTTCCCCGTCGAACCGTACCGGGAACTCTACGTGTACGACGTGGCGGCCACGCAGGCCTATAGCCTCGGCAGGGAGCTCGACCGCCTCGTCGCAGGCGCCTTCGCCTCGCGCTACATAAGCGACCCTTCGGTCGACTACGGCGTCGATTCCGAGGGCTACGATCCGCTGGAGGATCTAGCGAAAAAGCCGGAGGGAGACGCGGCCGCATTCCGGAGCATGTGCCGGACCATGCTTTCCTTCGTGGGCGTCCATACAAGGCAGTTCGTCGCGTACGTCCGCGATTCCTCGGCCATCCTGCCGCCGAGAAAAACGGTCTTCGATCCGCGCGGCATGGTCTACATCGCCGTGGTCGCCGCCATGCTGGCCCTGATTCTCGTCGCCGTCCTGCGGCCGCGGAAACGCAGGTTGAGCCGTTAGATATCATGAAGCGACCGCCCCCGATCGGGATGAGGAAGTCCCCCTGCGGAGGAATTGACCTTGCGACATGCCAGAGCAGGTCGCGTTAACATCATCGGTCTTGGTATGTTCAAAGTCTGCAAATAATACTGATGCCATTCTCTTCGCGCACCGTGACTCGTCCCTCTTTCCTGAGCCCTTGGATTACGCCCCAGAGGTCGGTTTCCGGGATCTCTTCCCCGTTTTTGGCGCCAAGCGCAGCCATTAGCGTTGGTAACGCGGCTTCCGCATTCGAGGACAGCGTTTCCATTATCCCCGTTTCATAGGCATTTTCAATCCGACTGCCGTTCTTCAGGGTTCGGACATGCTGATCCTGAACCTTTTTGCCGAGTGCAAGCAGGGCATCCTTGATATCCCGACGCCCCTTGACATAGGTAGCAGTCTTGTCTTCGGTACCGGAATTGCGGATAAAGATGCAGCCGGCAATTCCCTTCGTGTCGCGAAGAGAACCATAGAGGACGTTCGGGTCCTCCTTATCCTCGAAAACCAGCACCGTATCTTCCGGCAATGATCCACTCTTTTTCATCTGCCCGATTTCGCTCTTTACCAGATCGGCATCGAGTTTCCATATGGTGCTGTTCCGATGGAATCTTGATCTGTCCACGAAGAACACATACCAGGTCTTTGAAAAACCGGGCTCAAACGGTTCGATCATTTCCGTTTCCGAAAGTCCAAGTTCTTTTGCCGCAATAAGCGTCATGAGACCCGTGAGGAGACCGATGCCTGAAAGCAGTGAGCGGGAAACGCCGTTGTCATCGGCAAACAAAGCCGGGAAAATCAGATGCCCGGAGATCTCCAGTCCGACGAGGAGCTTCCCTCGATCGAAATTGCCGATCCACTTGTCGCCAATGCTCACCACTTTCGTATTGAGCCCGAGGTTCTGCCCTGCACTGGCAGCGGTCATGAGATCGGATTCCATGGTAGAGACAAACCAGTAATCCGCCGGCGTCAAATTGTTCTTCTTCAGTAGGTAGCGTGCAAGAATGTACCCGCATTTATCGCCGTCCATCACCTGCACCGAGTCTTTCCCCTTGTCGTAGCCGAGCAGAAACCCGCGATCCCCGTCGCCGTCAAGCGCTATTCCATAGACCTTGCCGGCATCCTGCGCCCTGCCCCGGTCAAACAGTTCTCTTATGAACGATATATGACGCTCATACTGGGCTCCATGAAACGACTCGGTCCCTTCAATTTCCGCCACTCCGCAGCTGCGGTTGATATTGGCGCCATTCGGGACCTCGTTGCGGCTGCCATAGGAAATGCCAAGCGCGGCAAATACTCCGCGCGCAAGCCCGGTAGATGCGCCATTCGCCGTATCGACAACGATCGTGGAACTCCCGAGAATATCCGCACCGTTCGGCGGAAGCAGCGACAGGAGAAACGAGGTCGCCGCCGCATCGACACCCCCTTCCGATCTGATTTTCCCGCTCTTTTCCGGAAGGCCGACATATTTGCCATGGAGGTACATGTACGTTGACAATACATAATCGCCCCATGCACCTTCGGGCAGCAGTTTTTTCCCGTCAATGAAGAATTTGATGCCATTCTGGTTGGATGGATTATGACTCGCGGTCAGCATGGCCGCAGCACGATATCCCTTCTTGAGTGCCATATAGGGGACTATCGCCGTCGGCACGACCCCGATATCAAGCACATCGAGCCCCGCGCGGGAAAATCCATCGGCAAGTGCGCGATTGAGCGCCCAGTCATACGCCGCGTCGCGCCCGTCATTGCCGATCACCACGGTATCGCCGTTGCGGACAGCCTGCGAAAACACAAGCATTTTCGCAAACGCAAAGGCCGTTGTTTCGACAAGAGCAGGCGTAAAGGCATTGTCCTGGAGCAGCGCATCGATCCAGTTTTTCGTGCAGCCGATAACGACCTTGCCGCGGATGCCATCGGTACCCATGAAATTGACGCGCGCCATTTTTATCGCGGTTTCAATGCGTTCAGCTCCCGTGAGCGCTCCGCTCTCGTATGCGTCAACGGCTTTTTCAAGATCGATAAGCACCGGATACCGATACCTGCCGAGATATCCCGATGCAACAAGCTCTTGGCAGATGGCAGCAGATGCCTTTCCCAGCCGTGTCAGATGTTTTTCAAGCAGCGACTCATCCTCAATATACCCGCCACCGCTGCAGTTGGATATGAAAGAAATATTCTTCTTCTTAAGGTACTTGATGCGTTTGCCATGCTCTTTGATGAACTGCCGATATTCCTGTCTGTTCATATTCCCCCGATTGAGGCTGTCCCGCAACTTCCAACGCAGAGAAGATGAACCTCGACAGAGTATACGCTTGGTACAAGGAAGAAGGGAAGCCGCCTTTTGCCCGGAGTTTTTTGCAGACATCTCCCGGATGGATGGAGAATCGATTATCCAGCGGAAACCGGAAGGTCTCGCGGCATCCTGAGCCGGAGGGAAAAACAGACGCCAAATCCCGCGTTTCAAGAAGGAATGGCAGCCGGCGTGTCGCATCCCCGGCATGTTCGTTCCGGGCCACGACTGCTCCCTGCCTTTTCCGGGTCGTTTCGGTCTTTTTTCGGCCTGTCGCATTTGACTTTTCGCGCGGAGGTCCTAGAATGGTATCGAAATCATGAAGGAGGTTTCATATGCCCAAAGCCGAACTCCAGTTCCAGGCAGACATGACGAAGGAAAGGGTCAAGCAGCTTTTTACCGCCGCTTTTTCCTCCAAGTACGAAATCGTGGACAAGGCCATGATCATCATGACCGACTTCGCCATCAAGAAGAGCGGTTGGACCGGTATCGCCATCCGGTACGTGGCCAAGCCCGATGCGCAGAAGGCTTTCCTCGAGTACAACGCCTTCGTCCCCTCCGTCGGGCTGAGGTTCCTCGCCAACGGGTTGCTCCCGATCATCATCCTTGGCCTGACCAGCTGGAAAACCATGACTGCCGAAGTGAAGGAATTCATCGAGTCGAACCCCGAGCTGAAGGTACTGTCCCGGAAATGAGGTCCGGGTTGCCCCTGACATCCTGCCAGAGATGAGCAAGGCGGAGTTCCCGTTCACGAACGGCCCCCGGAGGTTCCGCAGGCCGTCGTGGAATCTCTTGACATGGGAAAAACGTATCCGTATAATGCCACTCGCCCGACGGGGGTGTAGCTCAGTTGGCTAGAGCGCATGAATGGCATTCATGAGGTCAGGGGTTCAATTCCCCTCACCTCCACGTTGCGAAAGGGCTGTCCGGACCGGACAGCCCTTTCGCTTTTCAGGGCTCATCGGTGAACGGTGCGGGCGCTTGACGAGGGGCCGACAATCGCGTTAACCTGCTCGATGTAATGGTTAACACGGTTGCCGCCACCAGACGGCGGATCATCGAAAGGCTCGCCGGGTCGGAACGGCCGATATCGGGCAACTCCCTGAGCGCCGAGCTCGGCATGAGCCGGGTCGCGGTATGGAAACACATCAATGTCCTCCGCGAAGCGGGTTACCCCGTCGAGTCCGGGCGCTCGGGCTACCGCATGGGCGACCGTCCCGATTTCCTGTACCCCTGGGAATTCCCGGGGCGCGAGGACCGGGTCGTGCACTACGACCGTACCGACTCCACGATGAACCGCGCGCTCGAACTCGCCATGCGCGGAAACGCGAACGGTGCGATCGTCGTCGCCGAAACCCAGACTGCCGGCCGCGGCCGCGGGGGACGGACCTGGCGTTCGAACAAGGGCGGGCTATTCTTCACCATGGTGCTGAAACCCGGCCTTCCCGTCCGGGAAGCGCGCGCGCCCGCGGCCCGGGCGTTGCTGGCTCTCTGCGTCTGCCTGCGGGAGCTCGCCGGGGAACCCTTCCGGCCGGTATGGCCCAACGACGTCTGGCTCGGTTCCCGCAAGGTCGCCGGCATACTCGGCGAGTACCTCGTTTCGGGCGAAACGATACTGACGTACGACCTGGGCGTTGGCGTGAACGTGGCGAACCGCGCCCCCGAGGGACTGGGCGTCTCGCTCTCGGAGCTCCCCGCCTTCTCCGGAGGCCGGCGTGCCGTCCTCCAGGCTTTTCTCGACCGTTTCGAAAGCCCGGAGCCCGGCACGGCCGCCGAATGGAACGCCCTGGCCGGGGACGAGCGAAGGCATGCGCTCTCCGTTCCCGGGGGGAATCGCCTCGGCCGGGCCGTCGGCGTGGATGAACGGTTTCGCCTGCTCGTTGAACGCCCGGACGGCTCACTCATGGCCTGCGAACCGGGCGATGCCTCGCTCGAACACAGGGAGTCACGCACATGAACGCTTCCGCCTCGCTCGTTCGCCCGGCCGCGGCCTGCCTGTTCGCCGCCCTGATTTCCGTGGGAGCGTACATCGCCGTACCCCTGCCCTTCAGCCCCGTCCCGATCGTGCTGCAGAACTTCTTCATCATCCTCGCGGCCCTCCTGCTCGGGCCAAAGTGGGGGTTCGTCGCGACCCTCGTCTACCTGGGGCTCGGCGCCGCGGGACTGCCCGTGTTCGCGGGCGGTACGGGTGGCCTGGCCCGCTTCTTCGGCCCCACGGGCGGCTACCTGCTCGGCTACGTTCCCGCCGTCGTCGCCATGGGTTTCCTCGGTTCCATCGGGAAGCCCCGCGCGTGGAAGTTCGCCCTCGCGGCGCTCGCGGGTTCGGTCATCGTCTACGCGGCCGGCGTCGGAAGGCTCAAGTACGCCCTCGACGCCGACTGGGGCAAGGCGCTCGCGCTCGGGCTCCTTCCCTTCATCCCGGGCGACCTCGCGAAGATCGCGCTCGCCGCGGTCGTCGCTTCGCGCGTGAAGCCGAGGATCGACGGCATCCTGCGACCGGACGGGGCGGGTGCCTGAACTCCTGCGCTTCGAAGCCCTCGGCCACCGTTTCCCGGACGGGGGCCGGGGCCTCGAGGGAATCACGCTTGCGGTATCGGACGGCGAGTTCCTCATCGTCGCGGGACGCAACGGTTCGGGCAAGACCCTCCTCATGCGCCACGCCGTCGGGCTCGCGAAGCCATCGGAAGGCCGGGTTCTTTTCAGGGGCAAGCCCGTCCGCGATGAGCTCAAGGCCGTTCGGGCGGCCGTCGGTTACGTCTTCCAGGACGCCGATGCCCAGATGATCGGCCGGACCGCGGCGGAAGATGTCGCCTTCGGCCCCGCCAACCTCCGGCTGCCGCCCGACGAGATCGGAAAGCGCACCCGGGCGGCCCTCGACGCCGCGGACCTGGCCTGGGCCGGGGACAGGTCCCCCGACACCCTTTCCGGGGGCGAGCGCAGGCGTCTGGCCGTGGCCGGAGTCCTGGCCATGGAACCGGAGTGCGTCATCCTCGACGAACCCTTCGCCAACCTCGATTACCCGTCCATACGGTCGACGCTCTCGCTGATCGCGGGCATCCACCGCGCCGGCCGCACGGTCGTCCTGCTCACGCACGAGCTCGAAAAGGTCCTGGCGCACGCGACGAGGCTCGTCGTCATGGATGCGGGCAGGATCGCCTTCGACGGGGATCCCGACGCGTTTCCCAAGGGCGATTTCGAACGCTACGGCCTCGTCGACCCGTGGCGACGCCCCGAGCGGCGTTCCGACCTGAGCTGGCTGTGACGACGCCGTTCCGCTTCGAAGCGGGTTCCGGCCCCCTTCGCCTTTTCCATCCCCTGGCCAAGCTCGCCGCCCTGCTCCTCGTGTCCGCTTCCGCCATGGCCGCCCATCCGCCCGCCCTGGCCGGGATCGCGGCAGCCAGCGGCCTGCTCCTCGCCTCGACGGGCGCCGGAATCGCGCAAACGGCGATCAAGGCGCGATTCCTCGCCGGGATGGCGCTCTTCGTCGCCCTCGTGAAGACGGTCGACGCCGGTCCTGACCTCGCCGCGATCGCCGGGGCACTCGCCGGGTCCGCGCTCTACGCGTCCAGGCTCGCGCTCGTCTTCCTCCAGGCGGAGGCTTTTTTCCGGACGACTTCGCCCCACGACCTCGGCGCCGCCCTCACCCGGGCAGCCCGGCGGCTTGCCCGCCGCGAGGATATCGACCCGGGGCTCTACCTGACGCTTGCCGTGGATTTCCTCCCGAGGACCTTCGAAGCGTACGAACGTTCCCGCGAAGCTGCGGACGCCCGGGGTTTCGCGCTGAGGGGAAAAGGCCGGGTCTCCGCGACGATCGACGTGCTGGCTTCCTTCATCGGCAACGCGGTGGCATCCGCAGCGCGCACCGCCCGCGCCCTCGAGGCGCGCGGCTACGACCCGGCGCGCACGGTGCCGGCCTTCGCCATTCACGTCGCCGACGTCGTCCTCGTGACAGCCGCGGCCGCCATCCGGCTTGCGGCCGCCCTGGTCCGCTGACGGATCCGTACGTGGAAATGGCCGGTAATTTTTCAGCAACAGCTTCAGTCCGGAACCATCTCCCCGTAGAACTTCACGGTGACGTTTTTCTTTCCGGCGGCTTTCGAGCAGAGCTTGAGGAGCTGCGCGATCTCATCCTTCTCCTCGGCCTTGGTGACCTTGGCGTCGATCTCCTCCAGTTCCTTCACGAGGAAGGGGAGCTGGCGCTGGTTGAAAGCCGCGTCATCGTCCTCCGAAACGAAACGGAGGCACAGGCCGCCTTCGACCGCCTTGAAATGGCGCTGGATCTTCCCGATGTCGAGCACGTTCCCGAGCTGTTCGCCGCCGGCATCCTCGATCGTCACGAAAATTCCCATATGTTCTCCTCGAATCCGCGATGCCGGCCATGATACCACGGCGGATCCGGTTACCGGGCAAATTCCTTGACGGGTTTCAGGTCGGCCTTCCCCAGGATCGCGAAGCCGCCGTCGGGCTTCTGGACCACGAAGCCCTTGGCTGAATCGCCGAGCCAGGTAAAAGGCGATACTTCGACGGAACTCCTGCGGTTGAGGGTCAGCGTGGCGGGATCGAACGAGCCGAGGTAATACTTCCCGCCCTCCGACACGATGGCGAAGAGCTCCGTCCCGACCATCCTGAGGTTGGTGTCGGGGAAGACGTCCACGGCGCTTTCCTTCTCCTGCTCCAGGCTGTCCTTGCGGAGCCTGACGAGCCTGACCGCCCCGCCCGGCACGGGCTTGCCCGCCACCGCGATGTACGCGCCGCCTGCGTCCATGAGGGAATCGGCGCGGATCGTGTTGACGACTGAACGTTTTGAAAAGCTCCCCTTGTCGACGTTCACCATCGCGAGGCGGGCGTAGGGCGCGTTCGGATCGACGAGTTCGACCACCAGGATGGTCGCCCTCGCGTCTTCCTGTTTGGCCGCCACTTCCTCGGCGATGGCTGCCTTCATGTCCCCGGCGATGTCCGCGCGTTCCGCGGCGACCGAGGCTTCCGCGGCGGCGGTGCCGGCTTCAGCGGCCGTGACCGCGGCTTTTTTCTCCTCCACCGCCTTTTCGCCCGCGGCCACCTCTTTTTCCCCGGCGGCGATCTCGGCTTCGCGCTTGGTGAGCTCGGCGCTCTGGGGGTCTCCCGCGGCGGCTTCCTCGCCGGTCGTTCCCGCGGCGGCCTTGTCCCGTTCGAGGGCGGCCTTCTCCCCGGCGAGCCTGGCCTTTTCGGCTTCGATCCGCTTTTCTTCCTCGGCGATGGCGGCGCGATCCGCCTCTGCGGCTTTCTTGGCGTCGTCGATTTCCCCTTCGCGGATGTCCACCATGCCCTTGCGGTCTTCGACCCCCTTGTCAGGGTTGTCCTTTTCCATGCTGTCGATGACGGGTTTTTCGGACAGGGTCCCGGTGTCGACGCCGGGGCCCTTGGCCTCTCCCGCCGTCCCGGACGAGGTGAGGGGGATCACGATGCGGCTGCGTCCCGGCCATTCGTCGTAGCGCGTGGAGAGGCCGGCGTTCTCCTTCGAAAGGTACGTGAGGACGACGGCCTTGTATTTCGCGCCGAAGTACGCGGTGTCGCAGCGATGGACGGCGTTGTAGACCGTGATGAAAACCGAGAGCACGCGGGCGTTTTCGCGGGAATATCCATGCATGGTTTCCAGGTAGCCCGAGATGATGAGCCTCAGGTTCCGGATGTGGTCCACCTGTGCGGAGGCTCCGATGACGAGGATGTCCGCTTCGAATCTGCCCGTCTCCGACGGGTCGACGGCCCTGATCACCGCGTAGCGCGCGTCGTTACCGGCCGTCGCCGACCCGGTCCCGGCCTTGAGGGACGCCGCGAGCTCGACGCCAATCCCCCTGATGGCGGCGGCCGAATCGACCGCGGAATGGGGACCCTCGTAATTGATGAATTCCACCTTCGCGGAGGATGCCGACCTGATCTCCGGCTCATCGGGGCTCTGTGCCCCCGCGAACCCGACGGCGACGATGGAAGCCAGCGCGATTGCGATGATCTTTTTCATTGATGCTCCTCGCCGGAACGCCGGGTCGCATGCCTCCCGTTCCGTCTTGTAGAATACCGTGTCAACGTTTCCGGAGGGCGTCCAGCACCGCCATGGCCCGGTTCCGCACCGACTGCGGATACGGCCGCTGGGAAAACCTGATGATGGCCCGTATTCCGGAAGGATCGTCCGTCCTCCCGGTGCCCCGGTAGATGCCCTCGATGGCGCCGATCACGGCGAGCGCGCCCGCCTCGTCGGGTCCCGAAGAATTGGCGGCCGCCTGTTCGAACGCCGCCAGCGCGGTTCCCGACGGATCCAGGCCGATGGAAGCGATGGCGCCCGCCGCCGCCGTCCGGACCGCAGGATCAGGGTCATTCAGGAAGACGGTCACGAGCGCTTCCACGACGGTCGGCGAGCCGAGTTCCCCGAGCAGGGCGCAGGCCCTGGCGCGCGGCAGCGGATCGGGAAAGACCGCTCCACCCGCCTCCCGCTGCCGACCCGCATCCGGCATGGCGGCGGCGAGGGCCGTCGAAAGCAGGAAGGACCGGTACCCGGCTTCATCCTCTCCAATACTACCCCATTCCAGGTTTTTTTCAATATCATCCAGGAGCCTGGCCGTTTCACCCGCCATGGACGGGCCTGACACCCACCAGAATCGGTTGTCGGCCGCTTCGCGCGCGGCCACGAGGTCTTCGCGCAACGCGGGAATCCTCCGCGTACCCGTCATCCGCTTTTCGAAATCATAGGCGTACAAAATCCAGTCCGCGCCCGGCGAACAGAGAATGCCCGACGCGTCGACATCCGGCGCGCCGGTCGCGTTGCGGATGGCCAGTTCGCGGAAAATTTCCCCGGACGGGGACAGGCTGGAAGCGCCGCGCCCGGACATGGCGATCACGCGCTCGGGGAAAGCGCGCAGGGCGAGCGGATTCGCCAGGCCTGTCGTCGTCGTCCAGGCCACGCGGCCGCCGGAATCGATCGCGAAGACCGTTCCGTCTTCGAGGATGCCGTACGCGTAGGTTCCCGAGGCGGCCATGGCCACGGGTTGCCCGGGCAGGCGGATGAACGCGGCTCCGACGCCGGAAGCCTTCGCCGCCGTGCTTTCGCCCAAGAACGATGCCGCGTCGATCACCGTCGCCTCGCCGCCGGAAAGAACCACGAGGAGCGCGAGCGTCCCGTCGCCGGCGTTCAGGAGAACCTGCAGGAAGACGGGTTTCCGCCCGAAATCCGGTTCCGCGAGCGTCCGGCCGTCGGGACCGAGCACGACGACCTTCCCGGCCCGGGTTCCGAAGGCGACGAAGGCGGTGATCCCGGGGGCCGAATCGGCGACGACGGGGGCCGCGCAGGGCGCCGATGCGAGAACCTTCGTCCACAGGCGATGCCCGTTGGACGAGCGGCAGGAGACGGCGCCTTCCGACAGGAGGAAGGACCGGCCATCGGCTCCGAAGGCGGGGGGGAAGGACAGGCGCCCGGGTTCGGTAAACTGCCGGATTTCGCGGCCGTAGCCGTCGACCAGCGCGAGGGTGCCGACGCCCTGGTCGATCAACGCGCGTCCGTAGGGATCCTGGGAAAGCCAGGAGGGGGGAGCGCCGCTCCAGGCCCGCTTCGCGGCGACCCGGCCGTCGGGAAACACGACGTAGAGGTTGCGGTCGGCCGAGACGGTCCAGAACCGGCCGCCCGCGGCGAAGGGACCGAAGGACGCGATGCCCGCTATCGGGTACCGGAACGCGAGGGGATCGCCTTGGGCGCGGGCTTCGAAAGGGACGGAAAAAGCCAGCGTCGCGAACGCGGCGAACGCGACGGCGGCCGCCCGGGACGGACGGCGCCGCTCAGATCCCCGCGACGAGGCGGACGCAGAGCTCGACATGGCTCGTCTGGGGATAGAAGTCGAATACCTTCATCCAGTCGATCGAGTACCCGGAGCGCACCAGATCGCCGACGTCCCTCGCGCAGGTGACCGGATCGCAGGAGACGTAGGAAACGACGGGCGGCTTCGCCTCCCTGAACCACGAGCGAACGCGCTCGGACAGGCCCGAGCGGGGCGGGTCGCAGACCACGGCGTCGAAACGCGATTTCGCTGAATCCGAGGTTGTCCAGTCCTCGGCCGACTGGGCAAGGAATTCCCCGCGGCCGCCTGCGTTCATCCGTGCGTACTCCACGGCGAAGGGATCATGCTCGACGGCGGTGACCGATTCGAAGCTGTCCGCGAGGAAGGAGGCGAACGGTCCCACGCCGCAGTAGAGGTCAAGCGCGTGGCCGCCGCCGAGGTCGGAGGTCGCCGCCGCGACGAGGAGGTCGAAGAGGTAGAGGTTGCTCTGGAAAAAGCCCTTGACGTGGAAGCGCATCGGGCGGCCGCGGACCTGGGCCGTCACGTCGCCGTCCCGCCCCTCGATGAAAACCCGGTCGCCCGAACGCTCCGGCGAAAATACCATGAAACGTGCGCCGGGCTGGGTCCAGGGTGACATCGGGAGCCGGGATTTCCCGGAAGAAGCCATGCGCTCGATCCAGGTACGGATGGGCTCCACGGCCACGGGGCAGGTTTCCACGGGCTCGGGCAGGGACGACGAGCCCCGCATGAAACCGATCCGGCCTTCGTCGTCGACGTGGAACTGCATGCGGCTGCGGTATGCGTAGGGCACGGAGGCGACGACGGAGAACCCTGGCGCGTCGACCTTGCCGACGCGTTTCCAGCTTTCCTCCACGATGGCGGCCTTGAGTTCGAGCTGTCTCCGGTAATCGACGTGCTGGAGGTTGCAGCCTCCGCAGGACCCGAAATAGGGACAGGCCGGGCCGATCCGGTCGGGTGAAGCTTCGAGGATCTCCAGCACGTTCCCACGGACCCAGTCCTTACGGTACTCTTCCAGCTCGACGAGGACCCGCTCGCCGGGGATCGTCATGGGCACGAACACGGCGATTCCGTCATTGAACGCGAGTCCGTCACCGCCTGCCACGAGTTTCTCTATTGTCAGCTCGACCGTAGTTCCCATGATCGGGCCCATCATACCCGTCTCAGGATGGGGGCGCAAGGAGTTCGCGGCCGCGCGGCGACCTGCCGTTCGGGGGCGCACCCGTCCGTGGACGGCGGGATGGTCAGCCGTGCGGCGCGACGGCCGGCCCCAGACCCGCCGCGGCCGCCAGCTCGCGGCACAGGGTCCAGACGTCGGCGTCCTGGTTGGCGAGAATCGCGACGAAGCCGTCCCGCGCGGGATAGCGCATGGCGATCGCTGCCACGCCCGGATTCACGCCGTCCTTGCCGAACCGGAGCAAGCTGCCATCCGGACGGTAGTCGAATTCCAGGGCGTATCCCATGCGCCGTTCGTCGCCGTTCCCGAGCGCCATGTAATTCGCCACCGGACCCAGCATGGCCTCCCCCGAAGCGACCGACAACAGGCCGGGTCCCTCGAGCGCGAAGAACAGCCGCCAGAGGTCGCCGACGGTGGTAAGCGCGCCCGCATCGGGCGACCCGACCGGAGGGTACGCGTAGATGTTCTTGCGGACGCCGGCCGGATTCCCGTCGGCGTCCTCCACCGTCGCGTACCCTTCCGCCACGTCCGGCTCGGTGCCATCCTTGGCGAAGAACCCCGTGCGGGTCATGCCTGCGGGGGCGAAGACTTCGCGCGCGACGAGTTCGCGGTACGACATACCCGAGCGCTCCTCCAAGGCGAGCCCAGCCAACACGAAGGCGCAGTTGTTGTAGCGGCAGGAAGTGCCCGGGGAAAAGACGGGCTCCTTCATGGCGAAGTTGGGCAGGAAGTCCCGCGTGGAACGCGCATTGTAGCAGGGAGTCGCCTTCCAGATATCCTCGTAGTCCTCGCCGGCCTCCTCGTCCGCGTCGTCGGCGATGCCCGAAGTGTGCGTCAGAAGCTGGCCGATCGTGACGTCGCGGGAAATGCGCGTGACCCCGATGTCGACGATGTCGAGAACGCGCTCATCGAGGCGGAGGAGCCCGCGGTCGACGAGCCGGAAGGCGGCGATGGCCGTGAAGACCTTCGTGATCGAGGCGGTGTCGAAGCGGGTATCGGGGCGGTTGGTCACCGCGAAGCCGCGATGCGCGAACCCGCGCGCGATGCACGCCAACTCTGCGCCGTCGCGGCGGACGAGCACGGCGCCGGAAAATCGCTCCTCGCGCTCGTGCTTGTCCACGATGGCGGTCATCGTGTCGTTCGTGTCCATGATCGTTCCTTTTCCGGCGCTCCGGATGCCGCGAGGAAATCAGGAAGAAGCTCGCCGTCGTCCCGGAATGCCCGATATCGGGCCGGTGGATCGTACGACGCGGGCCGTGGAACGGTCAATCCGGAAGGACGCCAACCCGCTTGACAGCACACTCAGGGCCGAACCATCCTTCCGTGGCGAGATCCGCATGAAACTCGGGCTTGGGGGAAATCGCATGGGCATCGAATACAGGAAGCTCGTCATCGCGGACTACGACGAACTCATCACGCTCTGGTCGGACATGCCCGGCATCGGCATCAGCGCCGCGGACGAGCGGGACCGGCTGGAAGCCTTCCTCGAGGTCAACGGGGAAGCCTGCTTCGTCGCCGTGGACGGCGGGAAAATCGTCGGGACGGCCCTGTGCGGCAACGACCGGCGCCGCGGATTCCTGTACCACCTGGCCGTGCTCGAAAACCACCGATCGAAGGGCATCGGGAGCGCCCTCGTCGGCTTGTGCATGAAGGAGCTCACCCGGTCGGGAATCGAAAAATGCCATCTTTTCGTCCTGGACTCCAACGTGGAGGCGATCGGGTACTACCGACGTTCGGGTTGGACCGAACGGACCGATCTCCGGCTCTTTTCCAGGGCTACGTGACGGATCCGGCTGCGCGTTTTTTCGGCACCGGGTAGGCACGGGACCGCGCTTTCGTCTATACTCATCAATAACCATGGAACTGACCTTTTACGGCGCCCGAGGTTCGTACCCCTACATGCGTCCCGACAACTTCGGGTACGGCGGCAATTCCACCTGCCTCCACCTGTACACATCCTCGGGAACCGAGTTCATCTTCGACGGGGGATCCGGGATCAGGCCACTCGGAGCCTCCATGATGGGCCGGGAATTCGGACGGGGCGAAGGCGAGGCCGTCGTACTCATCGGCCACACGCACTGGGACCACATCCTCGGCTTCCCCTACTTCCAGCCCTTCTCCGAAGCCGGGAACCGCTTCACCTTCCTGAGCGCCGGAACCCTGGGCACCCGTTTCGAGGACATCTTCACCGCCCTGTACCACGACCTCAACTTCCCCATACCGGTCGAACGGCTCAAGGCTTCGCTCGAATTCCGCGACGTGCCGGAACGGACCGAGCTGGAATGGAAGGATGCCCGCCTGCGCACCCTAAAGCTGAACCACCCGGGCACCACCCTCGGCTGGCGCATCGAAGCCGACGGCGCCGCGGTGGCCGTCTGCACCGACTGCGCCCGCCCCCGGAAGGCCGTGGTGACGGACGGGCTGGGCCCGGTCGCGGACTACGAGCGCGATCTCGCGGCGCTCTGCGAAGGCGTCGACGCCCTCATCTACGACACGCACTTCTTCGAGCACGAGATCGTGGGCAAGGAGGACTGGGGTCACAGCACCTTCGAGGACGCGGTACGCATGGGGCGCGAGTGCGGCGTCCGCGAAGTCATCCTCTTCCACCACGCACCCGAGCACTCGGACGCCCAGGTGGACATCAAGCTGGCCATGGCGCGCGACGTCGCGCGCCATGACGCCTTCACCGTCTCCGCCGCCCGCGAGGGGATGAGGATCTCGATGGGAAAGGTCCACGCATGAGGCTGACGATCTGGGGCGCTTTCGGAAGCATCGTGTCGCCGGACAGGGACAAGTGGCGCTACGGAGGCAACACGGCCTGCCTGGAGATCACCCACGGCGACGGGAGGCTCGTCGTCGATGCGGGCATCGGCCTCGTGCCTTTCGGAGACACGCTTTCGCGCTTCCCCCTCGGAAAGGGCAAGGGCGTCCTGCACCTGGCCTTCAGCCACCTCCACTGGGATCATATCCAGGGCCTGCCCTTCTTCGTTCCCGCCTTCATCCCGGGGAACGAATTCCATTTCTACGGTACGGATCGGCATCTTCTCGAGGAATGCGTGGAAAAGCTTTTCCGCTCCACGTTCAGCCCGGTGAACGGGGCCGATAAGCTCGGAGCCCGGATCGCGTACCACGAGCTCGCCGGTCCGGCGGATATCTCCGGCCTGGCGGTCCGGTGCGCCCCGCTGCGGCACCCCGACGGCGCGACGGCCTTCCGGATCGAAGCGGGCGGGCGGGCCATCGTACTGGCCTTCGACCATGAAGCTGGCGACGACTCCTTCGACCGGCCCTTGCGCGAGCTTGCCTCCGGCGCCGACGTCCTCGTCCACGACGCGCAGTATGATCCCGCCGATTACCCCGCCCACGAAGGGTGGGGCCACAGCACCTGGCGGGACGCGGTCGAAACGGCGCTGGCAGCCAGGGTGAAAACCCTCGTGCTATTCCACCACGATCCCGACCGCAGCGACGCCGGCCTGGACGAATTCGGGCGCAAGGCGTCCGCGGCGGCGGCGGGTCACGGCCTCGAGGTTCTCGTGGCCCGCGACCGGATGGTCCTGGATCTCTGACGGTCAAGCTTCCGAAAGCCGCGCGGAGACAGCTTCCGGTTTTCCGGGCAAAACGGGAATCCCCGGACTATACTTGACCTTGGCAGCGACCGGTTCCGGATCCACGCATTCCGGGGTCGGGGCGGAACAGGTTCTGCCCATCCGCCCGGAAAGGAGTTCGTCGTGACACAGCACCTGTACCTGTCGCTCATGCCGGAGGCCCTCATCGCCTCTCAGCTCGAGCCGGAGGAATTCGGCACGTATTACGCGGTCGGTTCGGAACACAAGACGCAGGGAAAGGCCGCCTTCTTCGAGATCGACCCGGGATTCAGGCATCCGGAGCTCGCGATCGACGAAGCCCTGCAACGCTGCGTCCCCCACCCCGACGGAGTACCCAAACGCTCGGTCTACGTTTCGGTCTACCGCGTGGTCGAGCGCGTTCCCCTCGGCGCCCTCGGCCGGCTCTACCTGGTGACCCAGGACGGGCGAACCCTCGGGATCGACCGGTCCACCCGGCTCCCCGAGGAAGCGCCGGGCTTGCACCTCTACCACGAAATCGCCCCGCTCCATCCGCTCGTCGTGAGCACATTCGATCCCAGGGCTTTCCACGCTTTCTTCATGGGTGGCGGAAGCAAGTACCTCTCCGTGCCGGCCTTCTGCTGGGCGGAGCTCCGCCTCGGCGATCTGGCGACCGACCCCGAACGCGGGGACGTGCGGGACCTGCCGTATGACAGCATCGACCACCTGCGGAGCTGCCTGGTGGCGCTCACGACGAAGTCCGTCACAACGAAGATCGTGGACCGGCTCCATCCTTCTGCCTTTTCGTTCCGGACCCTGAAAAACGGAGTTTTCTTCGGGAACCGCGAGGGGCTCGTCATATACGCCATGCCTTCCGCCGAAACATTGCGCGACAAGAACTTTGCATGGTGGAGATCCGCGAACATGTAGCCCTCATTCGGCCGGCACGGGGCGTCCTGCCGGCCGGAATCCGACCGGAAATGAAATTCGTCCCCGGTGCTTGACGAGCTTCCATAAAAAGAAGAATCTGCTCCCGCTGGCCAGTCGCTTCGTTTATCCGAGCGTCGGGACGAAACGGTTTCCGGGCGAACCCTGTCTCCGGCGAGCTGGCTTCCAGGAGTTCCTTTCATGAACAATGATATCTGGTTGGTCGCCGGGATCGGCGCAGGCGTCGTTTCGATCGCCGCGTCGCTCCTGTACTACGCCTGGGTGGCCGGGCAGGACCCGGGCGGCGAGAAGGCGGCCAGGATCGCGCTCTGGATCAGGGAAGGAGCCTCAACCTACCTGAAGCTCCTCTATACGACCCTCCTCGTGGTCGCGGTCATCCTCGGCCTCGTCATCGCCGTCGTGTTCTCGGGCGACAGCACCCGGCCGCTTCACGGGATCTTCACGGCACTCGCTTTCGGTTTCGGCTCGTTCTGCTCTGCGCTGGCGGGCTGGCTCGGCATGTCCATCGCGGTGCGGGCGAACGTGCGCACGGCGACGGCCTGTTCCCGGTCGATCGGGGCGGGTTTCACCGTCGCCTTCAAGGCAGGCGCGGTGATGGGGCTTGCGATGGTGGGCGTCGCGGTCCTCGGCATGAGCCTCATATACCTGCTCTGGCATGACGTGGAGATCATCCTCGGGTTCAGCTTCGGCGCTTCGTCCCTCGCGCTGCTCGCGAAGGCCGGCGGCGGCATCTTCACGAAAACCGCCGACATCGCGGCCGACCTCGTCGGCAAGGTCGAGATCGGCATCCCGGAGGACGATCCGCGCAATCCCGCCGTCATCGCGGACAACGTCGGCGACAACGTCGGCGACGTCGCCGGCATGGGCGCGGACATCTTCGATTCCTACGTCGCGGCGACGGTCGCGGCGATGCTCCTCGGCGCATCCTTCGCGGCGACGGGCGGGGCTCAGTACGTGGTGCTCCCCCTCATCCTCTGCATCCTCGGCATCGCGAGCTCCATCATCGGGCTGCAGTTCGTGAAGGTCGGCCCGGACGGGAAACCGGGACGCGCGCTCAACTTCGGCACCGTATTCTCGTGCTTCGTCTTCGCGATCCTGGCGACCGCCTTCTTCGGCGGCGTAAATTGGGCGGCCGGAACGACGGTGTTCAACTGGGGCGCATTGATCGCCACGGTCGCGGGACTCGGGATCGGTGTCCTCATGGGTTTCACCACCGATTACTTCACGAACGACGAACACAACCCCGTGCGCGAAGTCGCACGGGTATCAGGCTCCGGCACGGGACTCACCATCATCACCGGCTTCAGCTACGGCCTCGTCTCGATCGCTCCGGCCGTGGTCGGCATCGTGGCGGCGACGCTCGTTTCCTACTTCACCGCGCAGGCCTTCGGGCTTCCCGGGATTTACGGCGTCGGCATCGCCGCGGTGGGCATGCTCTCGCTTACCGGGATCGTCGTCTCGAACGACGCGTACGGTCCCATCGTCGACAACGCCAAGGGCATCGCCGAAATGTCCGGCATGGATCACGAGGTGGTCGACCGGGCGGATGTGCTCGACTCGGCGGGCAACACGGCCAAGGCCATCACCAAGGGATTCTCGATCAGCGCCGCCGCGCTGACCGTCCTGGCCATGTTCGCCGCGTACACCGAGGTCATCGCGAAGTACTCCGGCGGAAAGGGGCTCCTCCTCGACCTCCAGGATCCCCTCGTGCTGTCGGGGATACTGCTCGGCTGCATCGTGCCGCCCCTCTTCTCGGCCCTGCTCATGCTGGCGGTCACGAAGAACGCGTTCGCGATGATCGCCGAGATCAGGCGCCAGTTCGCGGCCGACCCCGGCATCCTCGCCGGGACATCCACGCCCGATTACAAGACCTGCGTCGCCATAGCGTCCTCGGGCGCACTGCTGGCACTCGCGTTCCCGGCTGCGCTCGCGGTGCTGCTGCCCCTGGCCGTCGGCTTCATCCTCGGGCCGGGCGGGCTCGGCGGCTTCCTCGGCGGATCCATTTTCACCGGCGTCGTCTTCGCCCTTCTCATGTCCAACGCCGGAGGGCTCTGGGACAACGCCAAGAAATACATCGAGAGCGGCAATTGCGGCGGCCCGGGGTCCGAAGCCCACAAGGCCGCGGTCGTCGGCGACACCGTCGGGGACCCGTTCAAGGACACGGCCGGCCCCTCGCTCAACACCCTCATCACGGTGATGAGCCTCGTGGCCAGCCTTTTCGCCCCCATCATCGCCCGCTTCCATATCTTCTGAAAAAGGCCGATCCCCGAGGGCGGACGGTTTCCGCAGGCGGGGATCGATGACGGCGAACGACGGCCGGCTCCTGCATGGCGCGAACAAGGCCCCGAAGCCTCGTTCGCACCCCGCAGGGGTCGGCCTTTCCCTATTACTCGATGATGTAACCTATCGCCGCGAAGGGGTACCAGGTGGGCTTCGCCCCCTCCTGTTCCTTGTTCTGGAGCTTGATGAAGCCGTTCCCCGGATCGAGCGCCAGGATCTTGCACTCGTAGTAGCTGTCGCCGTTGATCATGACGACGGCGTCCTTCCCGACCAGCTCCGCCACCAGCTTCGATGCTGCCATGTCGACCTCCTGAATGGATTTGGTAAGAGCGATATTTACGTTAGTCCATGTTCGGGCCATAGTCAAATGCCGAAGACGATCGATGTCGAAAACCATGCCATAGGCGTATACTTTCAGGGCAGCGGGCAGGAAGACGATGACCTTCCCGTCTGCCGCGACGAACCGGCAAGCCAGCATCCCGGCGAAAAGGAGCACGCCATCGAGTACCGCAGCCTCGGCAGGACCGGCGCCAGCATCTCTCCCCTCGGCCTCGGAACCTGGAATTTCGGCGACTCGACGCCGGAAGCCGAATCCATCGCGATGATCCACCGCGCGGTGGAAGCGGGCATCAATCTCATCGACACCGCCGACGCGTACGGCCTGGGCGAGAGCGAGCGCATCGTGGGAAAGGCGCTCTCCGGCTCCCTGCGCGACTCGGTGGTCCTGGCGACGAAGTTCCACTTCCCCATGGGCGACGGCCCCGACGATTCGGGTAATTCCCGACGCCACGTCATGAAAGCGGCGGAAGCTTCGCTTGTGCGCCTCGGCACGGACAGGATCGATCTCTACCAGGCCCACAGGCCGGACTTCGCCGTGCCGCAGGAAGAAACCTTGCGCGCCCTGGACGACCTGGTCCGCCAGGGAAAGATACTCCACGTCGGCAGCTCCACCTTCCCCGCCTGGTTCCTCATGGAAGCCTTGGCAACAAGCGAACGCCTGGGCTTGTGCCGCTTCGAGAGCGAACAGTCCCCGTACAACCTCCTGGACCGGCGCATCGAAAACGAGCTCGTGCCGCTCGCGCTCCGCCACGGCGTGAGCATCTTCGCCTGGTCACCCCTGGCCGCCGGCCAGCTCGCGGGACGTTACGCCGACGCGGCGAAACCGCCCGCCGACTCCAAGGCCGCCCGCGTGGGCTACGTTGCCGCCCGGCTCACGGAGCGCGGCATCGCCGTTTCGCGCTCCCTGGCCGTGATCGCGAAGGATCGGGGCCTGACGCCGTCCCAGCTGGCCCTGCTCTGGGTGAAGGACCAGCCGGGCGTCGCCGCGCCCATCCTCGGCAGCCGCACCATGGCCCAGCTGGAGGACGCGCTCCCGGTGCTCGGCATGAGCCTGGACGCCGGGACGGCCGCGGCGCTGGACGAACTCGTGCCGCCCGGGAGCGCCGTGGCGGATTTCCATAACACCGCCGGCTGGATGAAGATGAAATTGATCTGAGGCGCCAGCTTCTGCATTTCCTGCTTCCAAACATCCGAGAAACCGGGTTTCTTCTTGACACATTGTACTAATACATATCATATTGTACTATATGAATAGTACAAATCGCGGAGCTGGAATTCGCATCAGGATGGACAGCTCGAGCGGGGTGCCTTTTTACCGCCAGGTCATCCAGCAGATCGAGCAGGCCATCCTCACGGGAATGCTCGAGCCCGGCGACCGGCTCCCGACCATACGGTCGTTGGCCATCGATCTCAAGATCAACCCGAACACGATCGCGAAAGCATACAACGAGCTGGAAATCCGGGGCATCGTGACGACGCAGGTCGGGAGCGGCACGTTCGTGTCGGACCGACGCCCGGACAGCGCGGAAAGCGAACGGAAAAAGCGGCTCGAAGAACTCGTCGGCCGCTTCGTCGCGGAGATGGCGGCGATGGGCATGGACCGGAAGGCGACCCTGGAGCTCGTCCGGGAATTCAAGGAGGATTGACCATGAACTTCTGGAAGAAAAGCGGGCAGGACCCGCTCATCAAGAATCCCCGGAAACCCGTTCCAGGGCGGGACTTCGCCCTCAACCCGATCGGCCTCGTGCTCCTGGTCCTGGCGCTGGGCGCCTCACTGGTTTTGCGCTCGCTCGCGGGCGGCCCGCCCGGGTTCCTGGACCTGGCCGTGATTGCCGGCCTGCCCGCCGCGACGATCTTGGTCATGTCCGTCTTCCCCCGCTGGAGCGTCGTGCTCAAGCTTCTCGTCCTGGCCGGCGTGACGGCCGCGGCGCTCCGGGTGGAGCCGTCCCTGCCCTACCTCGGAATCGCGGCGCTCGGCGTCCTCCTGGCGCCGGCCGTCCAGCGCCTTCCCGAATGGGAGCGCGCCATCATCCTGCGCTTCGGCGCCTTCGCGGGCATCCGCGGCCCGGGCCTCTTCTTCCTCTTCCCCTTCGCGGAGCAGGCAGCCCGAGTCGTCGACTTGCGGATCCGCGTCACGGACTTCGCCGCGGAGACGACGCTCACGCGCGACTCGGTGACCGTCACCGTGGACGCCCTCTGCTTCTGGATCGTCTGGGATCCGGAGAAAGCGGTCTGCGAAGTCCAGGACTACGAGGAAGCCGTGGTACTCTCGTCCAAGACCGCCCTGAGGAACGCGGTCAGCAAGAACGACCTCTCCACCTTCCTCGAAAGCGGAGACAGGATCGAGGAGCAGATCCGCGACGAGGTGGACGAAAAGACGACCGACTGGGGCATCACGATCCAGCACATCGAGATCACCGACATCCAGATACCGGAGAGCCTGCAGGATTCCATGAGCCGGCTCGCGCAGGCGGAACGCGAAAAGAAGGGGCGCGAGCTCCTCGCGGAGGCGGAAATCGCCATCGCGGGCAAACTTTCGGAAGCGGCCGCGATCTACCGCTCCGACGCCATCGCCCTGAAGCTCCGGAGCCTCTCAATATTGAACGAAGGGCTCAAAGCCGGCAATTCCATGATGCTGGTCCCCAATTCCATCACCGAGGAACTCAGGACGGACGACCTGTTCGGCCTGCAGGCGCTCGGCGAGGCCCGCCGTGGCAAGGCTCGCCGCAAGCAGCGGGAGGAATGACATGACCGTGGTCGAGACGACGGGACTCTCCAAGGACTACCTGACGAACGGCCTGACCGTGCACGCGTTGCGCGGCGTCAGCCTCTCGTTCGCGCGCGGCGACTTCGCGGCCGTCGCGGGGCCGTCCGGCTCGGGCAAGTCCACCTTCCTGCACCTTGTCGGCTGCCTCGACGAGCCGAGCGCCGGGACGATCGCCATCGAGGGCGAGGACGTCGCGAGCCTCGGCCGGCGGGACCAGGCGCTGCTCAGGCGGAGCCGCATCGGCTTCATCTTCCAGGCCTACAACCTCATCCCGGTGCTCAGCGCGCTCGAGAACGTGACCCTGCCCCTGGTGCTGCTCGGCGAGAGCCGGACCGCGGCCCGGAGTGACGCCGAGCGCGCGCTCGCCGAGGTCGGGCTGGAGGGCATGGGCAACCGCCGGCCCAAGGAGATGTCCGGCGGCCAGCAGCAGCGGGTGGCCATCGCGCGGGCGCTCGTGAAGAAGCCGTCGCTCATCCTCGCGGACGAGCCGACGGCCAACCTGGACTCGGCCACGGGCCGGGACATCCTGGAGCTCATGCTCGCGCTCAACCGGGACGAGGGCACGACCTTCATCTTCTCCACCCACGACCGCATGGTGATGGACTACGCCCGCCGGCTCATCGTCCTCAAGGACGGGCTCGTCGACTCGGAGACGGGATCATGAAGACCGCGGCCTTCCCCGAGCTCGCCTCCATGGCGTTCCGCAACCTGGGCCGCCACCGCGTCAAGACGGCCGTCACGGTCACCGCCGTGGCGATCTCGGTCGCGCTCTACATCTTCATCGACGGCTGGCTCCTGGGCATGAACCTGGACTCGAAGCGCAACATCGTGGCGTTCGAGGCGGGCGCCGCGAGGATCCAGTCGAAGGCCTGGTTCGCGAAGAAGGACGAGCTGCCGATGTACGAGTCCTTCGGCGGGCACGAAGCGCTGTCCGCGAGGCTCGACGAGGCCGGCTTCGACACGGCGCCCCGCTTCCTCTTCGAGGGGACGCTCCTGTCGCGCGAGCGGTCAGCGCCGATCGCCTTCATCGCGATGGATCCCGGGCGCGAGGCGAAGCTCCTGCGCTGGCAGGACTACGTCGCGTCCGGCCGCGCGCCGGTCCCGGGCCGCTTCGAGATCGCGCTCGGGTCGATGGCCGCGGGGAAGCTTCGCGTCGACCTGCCTGCCCGGCCCGACGCGGCGGAATTCGAGGCTATGCTCGCCGCGGCCGCCGACGCGGACGAGGCTGTCTTCGTCCGCGGGCTCTACCTCGACGCGCCGCCGGACCGCGTCGCGCCGGCGGAGTTCCGCCGGCTGAAGCCGGTCCTGGCGGCCATGCCCGGCGGCAAGGACGTCCTGCGCGCCTACGAGCTGCCCTGGGACGGCGACGCCTGGCGGCTGCGGAAGGACGCGCGGCCCGCCGCCTTCGGCGAACTCGCCGCCGCGCTGCGGGCCGCGGGCTTCGACTTCCAGCCGCGCCATACGCTCCGCCCCGATGCCTCCCGCACCGACCGGGATCGGCTCTGGGCTATCCTGGCGGCGTCGGGCCGGATGGACGTGCGCATCTCCACCGTCATCGACATCAAGGAACTGCCCGCCCGCGTGGACGCCTCGAAGTTCGAGGCCGAGCTGCTGCCGGCGCTCAGGTCCGACGACCGCGCGCTCGCATCGCGGGCCTACCCGGCCGACCCCGCTTCCGGCGACCGTGCGCTCGCCGAGGCCGACCCGGGCCGGCGCGATCGGCTCCTGCGCGCGATGCTCGACGCCGGGTTCGCCCCGGCGGTCCGGCACGTGAACCAGCTGATCGACGCGGTCGTCGTCGGGACCGTCGACTCGCCGAACCCGAAGACGAACGGCAACGTGGCCTACATGCCCTCGGACGCGCTGCAGGACGAGGCGGGCATGATGCTGGAGGGCAGGATCACCGAGCTCCTGGTCCGGGCCAAGGGAGCGGACGACACCGCGCTGCCCGATCCCGGCGAGTCGCCCCGGGCCGTGAAGGCGGCGCTGGGTGGCGCGCTGCCCGCGGGCCTCGAGGTGTATGGCTGGCTGGATGGCGTGGAGGACTACATCGCGGCGTCCCGCGGCGACGAGGTCTCGACGCGCGTGATGGTCGGGCTTCTCTTCGTGCTGTCGTTCATCGGCATCGCGAACACGATGCTCATGGCCATCCTCGAGCGCTCGAAGGAGACGGGCATGCTCCGCGCGCTCGGCATGACCGGGGGTCAGGTCCTGGCGGTCTACGTGATGGAGGCCGCGGCCATCGGGCTCCTCGGCTCCGCGATCGGGGTCGCGGCCGGGTGCCTGGTCAACGTGCCCATGGTCGCGTACGGGATCGACTACTCGGGCATGCTCGAGAACATGGGCACCGACTACGGCTACCGGGTCGTCGCCTTTTTCAGGTCGGCGTGGAACCCGCCGGTCATCGCGGCGTCGGCCCTCGTGGCGACGCTCGTGTCGGGCCTCATGGCCATACCGCCGACGCTCCGGGCGCTGAAGGTGCCCGTGACCGAGAGCCTGCGGTTCGAGTGAGGGGGAGGGAAAGCCATGGACCGTCCGACGATCCGCAGGGGAGGCTTCGGCGCCCTGCTCTCGATCGCGTACCGCAACATCTGGCGCAACGGGAGGCGCACCGGCTTCTGCGTGGCCGCCGTCGCCATCGCGGTGTTCTTCAACATCTTCATGCAAGCCTGGATCGAGGGCATGATCGGCGGCATCGAGGAGGTCGTGCGCACCTACGACATGGGCCACGTCAACGCGGTGACGGAGGCGTTCGACGCCGAGCGCGAGTACCTGCCGGTGCAGTTCCCGCTGGCCGGCGGGCGGGACTGGGCCTCGCTCGCGGCCGAGGTCCGGGCGCTGCCGGGCGTGCGCGCCGCCCTGCCCCGCATCTCCGCGTGGGCCACGCTCTTCGACAGCTCCGTCAAGCACGCCATGCTCTGGGGCATCGACCTCGAGGCCGAGCGGAAGGTGAACCTCTTCAACCTGACGAGGCGGGACGACGGCCTCGTCGAGGGGCGCTGGCCCCGCGCGGGGACCAACGAGTGCGCCATCGGGACGGCGCTGTCCCTGAAGGGCGGCTACGCCGCCGGCGACAAGCTGCCGCTCAAGACGGTGTCCGCGCAGTTCTCCGACAAGTACTGGAACCCGACGATCGTCGGCATCTTCGATTTCGACTACCGCCGCTTCGACGAGGGCGCCGTCATCGTGCCCTTCGACCGGCTCGGCCGGCTGCTGGCGCTGGACGGCGCGACGCAGTCCGTCGTCATGTACGCGGAGGATCCCGCCCGGGTGGACGGGATCAAGGAGGGGCTCTCAGGCCTGCTGGGCGCGGGCCACGTCGTCCGCGGCTGGCAGGAGAACTACTGGGTGTCCATGCTCAGGAAGAGCACCTTCCTCTACCTCGTCGTATTCGGGGTCTTCCAGGTCGTCGCGTCCTTCCTGATCATCAACACGATCCTGATGGTGATCCACGAGCGCATCAAGGAGATCGGGATGATGGGCGCGCTCGGCATGACCCGGGCCGAGATCGTGCTGGTGTTCTTCCTGGAGGCCATTTCCCTGAGCGTCCTCGGCGCCGCGATCGGATGCGCCGTCGGCGCCGCCGCGACCTTCGTCGGGTCCCTGTTCCCTGTCGACCTGGAGCTCTTCTCCGGCGGCGGCATGAAGGACCTGCCGATGTCCGGGACCATCTTCGTCAAGTTCACGCCCGGCATCATCGCGGGGGGGTTCGCCTTCGGCGTCGCCGTGTCCGCGGCCTGCACGCTCGTGCCTTCGCTCAAGAGCGCGTTCATACGGCCGGTCGAGGCGCTCCGGCGCTGACCGGGAAAAGGAGTCGACCATGAAACGGACCATCGCTGCCTGCGCCCTGGCGGCGCTGCTGGCCATCCCGGCCCTGGCGCAGGACGCCGCGGCCATCCTCGCGCACGTGGATTCCAACGAAGGCTACTCGAGCATCTCGTACAAGGGGACCATGACGATCGAGTACCGGGGCAAGCGTTTCGTGAAGACCTTCGAGTCCGTGGCGCGGGGCCGGAACGAGAGCTGGGTCGAGTTCACGAACCCCGAGGACCGGGGAACCAGGTACCTCAAGCGCGACGGCAGGCTCTACGTCTGGTCGCCCGACACCGAGGAGGTCATGCTGATCTCCGGCCACCTGCTCAAGGAATCGATGATGGGTTCCGACCTGAGCTACGAGGACACGATCGACAGCGAAACCCTTTCGGCCCGCTACGTCCCGGCGCTGAAGGGGACGGAGGACGTGGACGGGAGGAAGGCGTACGTGCTCGAGCTGATCGCCAGGAAGAAGACGGAAAGCTACCCGAAGCAGGTGCTCTGGGTGGACGCCGAAACCCTGTCCGTACTCCGTTTCGAGCTTTACGCACTCTCCGGAGCCAGGCTCAAGGACTACCGGCTGGTCCGCTCCGAGCTCATCGGAGGCCGGTTCTTCCCGGTGGAATTCGAAATGCGCGACCTCCTGCGCAAGGGCAGCCGCACGGTGTTCGCGATGCGGGAGGTCCAGCTGGACGTCCCATTGCCCGATTCCGCCTTCTCCATGCGGAGGCTCGAGCAATGAAAAGCGCGCCGATGGCCACCGCGGCAGCCATCGCGCTGTCTGCGCTCGTCGCGGTCCCGGCCCAGGACGCCCCTCCGCCGCGGAGCCCCTCGCTGGACGGGACCGTCGAGTTGTCGGCCGCGGCGGCGCTGCGCGTGCCCTACGAGTCGGGCCCGGACGCCTCGGGGGCTCCGGCCTTCGGCTTCGAGGAATGGGCCAACCTGCGGCTCCAGGTCCCCGCGGGGGATTACGGGACCGTCCACGCCGCGCTCAACCTCGTCGCCGCTTCGGGCGAAGCCGCCCTTCCCGTTCCGCCCTTCGTCGAGGCGCCGGGGTACTCCGCCGCCATCGAGCTGGAGCGGCTGTACTGGAAGGCCTCCGCGGAGGCCTTCGACGCCGAGGCCGGCCTCATGCGCCTGGCATTCGGCTATGGGACGGCCTTCAGCCCGTCGGACTTCCTGGGATCGCGCAACCCGCTCGCGCCCCGCGCCCGGCCGCGCGGCCGGCTGGCCCTAGCCGCGACCGCGTATCCGGCGGACCCGTGGAAGGCGAAAGCCTTCGTCGTCGCGCCGGACGACAGCCTCTATGACGGAGGACGGGGCTTCGTCGCTGGCACAGTCCACGACCTGCACGGGCCGGCCGGCAGCCTCCAGCTCCTGGGCGCCTTCCTGGACGCGGAACCAGCCGGGGACCGCCCCGACGCGCAGTGGCTCTTTGGCCTGTCGGCCAAGCTCGACGCCGCCGTCGGCGTCGTCCTGGACGCCGCGTACCGCCTGGACACGGGCACCCTGGCGACCGGGGAGCGCTTCGACGCCGACTGGCCGGCGTGGCGCGCCATGGAGGCGTCGCTGGGCGTCGACTGGTCCTTCCTGGACGGCGACGTCTACATGACGGCGGCCTGGCTCTTCAACGGACCGGGCGTGCTGGACCCAGGGGATGATCCCGGGGAGCTCTACCTGGACGGCGCCGATCCGTGGTACGAGACCTCGCCGTACGGGCGGCTGCCGGCCGCCGGCGCCGTCCCCGGCGCACTCAACGGCCGGCACTACGCCCAGGCGACGCTGCTCTGGTCGGTCGACGACTACACGCGCGCGACGTTCTCCGTGCTCGCGTCCCCCTTCGACCTGTCCTTCGTCCCCGCGATCGCGCTCGAGCACGAGCCCGCGCAGGGCCTCGTCCTCGCTGCGGAGTGCCGCGCCGCGGTCGACGGCCACATCCTGTCCCCGGACGGAAAACGCGGAGAGCTGGGTCCGGACAACACCGGGACCTTCGCGACGCTGTCCCTCAGGGCGACGCTGAGGTTCTGAGGAGGGCCGTTCAACCCTTCAGCCTGCCCACGGGCGCGCAGTAGATCACGAACTCGTCCTCCCCGTCGACGCCGACGATGGCGTCCATGAGCCCCTGATCGTACGCGCCGATCCCGCAGGTCCCGCAGCCGATGGCGGTGGCGGCCAGGTAGAGGTTCTGCCCGAGATGCCCGGAATCCTGGAGGATGATCTTGTGCGCCGCGGTGCAGTAACGCCACTCGGTGCGGTAGGGAATGACGGTCCAGATGAACGTGAGCGGCGCACTTCCGACGAAGTCCTGCTCTCGCGCGGCTTTAGTCAACGCCGTTTCGAGATCGGCGTCGGGGCGTACGAGGACGAGGTCGTGCTCCACGGGACGGTAGCGCCAGATCCCCGGCGCGATCCCTTCGACGTTCCGGACGACGAGCCAGGTTTCGAAGGGATGGCGGGACCCTCCCGACGGAACGTTGCGGAGGGTCGGGTGGCCGGATGTGCCGCCGCGAATCCCCTGGGTCGCCCAGAGGAGCCATGAAAGCTCCGCTTTCGAGATGGAGCCTTCGCCCCACGAACGGACGCTCTTCCGCCGGGCGATGACATCGTGGATGGAATCGACCCTGACGACCGAGCGATCCGGCGCGGGGAGCCTCTCGATGGTCGCGCCATCCGGCGTCGCCTTGATGCCGGGGAAGGGAATTCCCATCTTCTGGTCGGTGACGCAGCCGGCGAGATCGCCGAAATTCGCCTTGAGGATGGAGCGCTGCGCTTTGGCCTTCAGCTTGATCGCGGCGGAACGACCGAGCACCCCGTCGAATTCGGACGCGGTCTTTTCGACGAGCGCCTTCATGTCGCCCGACACCGCGGAGACCGTGCCATACTGTCCTTCCATCGCCTCTTCGAGCCGGTTCCTCGCCGCCCCGACCAGCGTCGCGAGTATCCCGGCCGCCGCTTCCCGCCCCGACAGGGCCAGTTCCTTCGCGAAGGCGCGGGACAGTACGGGGTCGTCGCATGCCCACGAGCGCTCCGCCACGACGTACGCGCGCTTTTCCTGCGGCCAGGTATCGAGCAGTTCCTTCAAGGTCATCGTTCGCTCCTTCCGGTATCCGTATCTTCGATCCCGATTCCTGGCCGTCGGGGAGTCGGCGAATCGGTCATCCGCGGCACGTTCCGTCCCGGGGGGAGATTATCATCCATCCGTGACGCACGTGACAAGGTCGGCATGGCGATCATTGATCGCGATCCGCCGTTCCGTTACACCTTGTTGCATGAACGCAAGGAAATTCCGCGCACTCGCACTCATCGCGTATGCACTGTCCCTCTCGACGCTTTCCGCCCAGGACGCGAGCGCCTTCTGGCAGCGCTGGGAAACCGCGTCCAAGGCCGGCGACTGGGAAAATGCGGAAGCGGCCATGCGCGAAGCATTGGCCAGCTACCCCGACCAGGCCGACTTCGGTTCCTGCCTGGCATGGTCGCTGCGACAGCAAGGCCGGCCTGAAGAGGCTGTCGCATTCCTGGAGCCCTTCTTCACGAAGCAGCCCGGCGAAAAGGCCCTGCGCGAAGGCCTTGCCTACGCGCTCCTCGACATCGGCTGGAAGCGTTATGCGATCCCCGATTACGCCGGCGCCGCGGTCCACTTCGCCCGCGCCTTCGCGCTCCTGCCGGACGACCGCTACGTCGCCAACGCGTACGGCTCCGTCCTTCGCGACACGGGCAGGGTGGATGAATGCCTGCCCATCCTGGAAAAAGCGTACCGCGCCTTCCCCGACGACGCCTACCTGAAACCCAACCTGGCCTATGCCTATATCGTCAAGGCGAACCTCCTGGCAGCAACCGGCGACCTTGCGGCCGAAGGATTTTTTGCCGAGTCGGCGGCGCTGGATCCGGTTTCGGAAGCCTACCTGGACGGCTGGGGGAACTACCTGAACGGCCGGAAGCGCCATCGCGAAGCACTGGCCGTCTTCGAGGAATGCCTGCGCAGGTACCCGGAAAACCGTTGGGCCAGGGGCAACATCCAGTTCGCGCTCCAGGAGATCGAACGCGCGTTGGCCGCTTCCGGCGACGTGGCCGGAGCACTCCGGGAAGCGGAAGCCGCCGCCGCGCGCTACCCCCGCGAAACGTGGTTCATCCAGGATTGCTTCGACTGGGCGCGCAGGCTCGAGCGTTTCGACCGGGCCGAGCGCTGGCTGACAGCCCTTGCCACGGAACCCGGCCTCCTCGACTACGGCAAGCCTCTCGCGTACCCGAAGGAAGACCTCGTCCTCCACCGCCTCGGCGGTCTCGTGTGGAAGTATGCCGAACGGCAGGAATTCAAGAGGGGTTTCGCGCTCATCGACGCCGTCGGGAAGGGATTTCCCGGAGCCCTCTTCATCGAGGAAATCCGGGGGGTACTCCTCTTCCACTCGGGCAAGAAGGATGACGGGATCGCCGTCGTCAACCGGGTCTACGAACGGTGGATCAATGACCATCCGGAATTCGCCGAAGCGCTGGTTCTGGCCCTGCCCGTGAAGGGAACCTGGATCGTGTGGGGCAACAACCGCCCCGACTCGGTGACCCATGCCGGCATGAACCGCTTCTGCTTCGATTTCCTGGGCTCGGACGACGCCGGCTCCACCCTCATGCCCGGCAGGCCGAACCCGGGCAGGAACGAAGACTACTTCGGCTTCGGGCTGGATGTACTGGCCTCGGCCGACGGCATCGTGGAAAGCGTCGAGGACGGCTACCCGGACATCGAGCCCCGGCTCACCCCCATCCTCGGCGACGGGAATGCCGTGGTCATCAAGGACGCGCGAGGTTTCCATTACAACTACGTCCACCTGAAAAAGGGCTCGGCCGTCGTCAAGCCCGGCCAGTCCGTGACTGCGGGCCAGAAGATCGCCGAACTTGGCAACTCGGGTTACACCGCAGTCGCCCACCTCCATTTCGGCGTGTACAGCCCCGACTGGCGCGTGAGCATACCGGTGCGCTTCACGTCATTCTTTTGGAAGGACGGGAGCGGTAACTGGGTCGAAGCGACGAATGGGATACCGGGCACGGGAGACGTGATCAGGCGATAGGGGCATCCGACGGTTTGCCGAGATTCACTGCAAGCGTGGCTGTACGCTGCACATTTGCCCACTTGCCGCCGCGTCGCGACCCGCGATCGTGATACGAACGCACGATACACCTCGTCGACCCATGCTTCGGAAAAACCTTCGCCTGGCGCCGAATCCGTCCGATGCGCGGCCCGTCGTAGCCGCCTTCGGCGGCAAGCTGCAGGGAAAGGATTCATGCGTGCACCAACAGGCGCACGGCGCTCCAAATCCACTCAGCCCGTTCCAATGAAAAACACGGGGTGTCCAAGAAGGACACCCCGTGTTTTTTCTCGGGCCGCGTGGATTTGCCCTGCACAGGTCGGCATCGTGCCTCCCTGCTCCGCGCCGCGGCAAGTCGCTGCCGCGCCCTTCCATGGGCGCTCTTCCTCGCTCTGCTCGGCGCGACTTGCCGTTCAAACCACTCAGCCCGTTCCAATGAAAAACACGGGGTGTCCAAGAAGGACACCCCGTGTTTTTTCTCGGGCTGAGTGGATTTGAACCACCGATCTCTTGGTCCCGAACCAAGCGCGCTAGCCCCTGCGCTACAGCCCGTAAAATAAACCCGCCGGACCGGCCGACGGGATTCTCGGGAGCGACGGGTATCGAACCCGCGATCTCCGGCTTGACAGGCCAGCGCGATAACCAGCTTCGCTACGCCCCCGTGTCGTGAACCGACAGGCGGTACTATACGTTTCGAGGCGAAACGTGTCAAGGGAGGCTGGATTCCCATGCCCGTGGCGACCGGAACGCCGTTCACGACGTGAGGACGACGGCTCCTGATTTTTCGTCGCGGTCGATGGAGCGCGGGGTCAACACTTCGACGAGGCGGCCAGAGGCTTCTTCGGCCGCGGGGCCGGTGACCAGCGAGTATCCGATCTCGGAGCAGGCGTAGCGGCCCGTTCCCAGCCGGGGAATGCGCATCGCGTCCGAGACCATGCGGACGGAAAGGTGGTTCGAGGGCGTCAGGGGATGCTTCGGACCCTCGGACTCGGGCCGTGCTGGGTCGACGAGCAGGTAGCAGAGGGTGAGCCTGTCTTTCGGCAGCCCGACGTCTTCCGAGAATTTCTCGAGGCGTTTCGGGGCGGCACTGATATCGCACACGAAGTGGCACCACGGCATCTTGACCCGGTGCCGTGGCCGGTGGACGGGCGGCAGGGCGGACACGGGGATACCCGCATTGTCGGTGTCGAAGCCGCGGAAAGCGCCGGAAACGGGGCAGGCCCGGGCATGGGGACAGGGCGCCGCGGGATCGGAACCGGACAGGATGAAGGCTTCGCGAATAGCCGAGATGAAGGCGCCGGAGCGCGGCTCGCCGGGTTCGACCACGAGAATTCGTCCGCCGGGGTTCCTGAAGGAATCGAGCTCGACGGCGAAATCCACGGCCTTTTCCCTGACGGGGCGTCTGTCCTGCCAGAAGGTTTCCGTGAAGACGTTGACCGCGGTGACGAGATCCGCCGGCGGGAACGTTCGATTCCCGCGGCGTCCCCCGATGACGTCGCGGCGGGTTTCGATCGTCCAGGAGATCGCCTGCCCTGTCGAGCGCAGGGAGAGGGCGTCGAGGATCGCTTCGCCCGCCTCGAGGACTCGGGCCACACGGTCGACGCAGACTACCTTGAGCTTGCGGGTGCGGAGCTCGGGCCTTGCGATCCAGAGGGCGATCGGCACGGTGAAGGGGCCGGAACCCAGGTCGAGCAAGGTGGATCCCTCGCGAAGGTCGAAGCGGGGGCCCGCGAACAGGGGGACAAGCCTCACGACGTTCCACGGCAGGAAGTAGCGGGCGTACGCGGACAGCGATTCGGGCATGCCGAGGTAGTCGGCCGGGCGGTCCGATCGTTCGCTCGTCAGCGAAGTCCAGAGATCGCGGACGCTCCTGGCGAGGTCCCGGCGGCGGGTTTTCGGAAGGGGCAGCGCATCGTCGATGGCGTCGACGAGATGCTCCAGGCAGCGTTTCGCGTCGGGCGGGAAATCGGACCGTTCCATGACGCGGAAATCGCGCTTTTCATGGACTGCGGGCGCCGGGTTGGACCGGAGGAGGGCGTCGCGGGGATCGCAGCGTTCGGAAAACGGCTGTTTCACGCCTTTGGCGGGACGACGATCGCGGGTTCCGCGCCGTTGGCCATCGGGTTTCCCGCCTTTTTCGGGTCCACCGGGGCGGCGGGCACCCGCACTTGAGCCGCTCCGTTCGCGGTTCGGGCGATCGCCCGGTTTTCGTTCGTTCACGACCGGATTCTCGCACGGGACGGCGAAGCGACGCAATGCCCGCACCCGGCGCGGGGGGCAACCATCACCGGTAGGTGTAGCTTGCCCTCCATGCGTACGCCAGCGCGGGATCGACCGGGTTGAGGATGGCGACGAAGACGCTCGCGCCCGCGGGAGCCTTGAAGCTCAGCGGGTTCGCCTTGCCCGAAACCATGTTCGTCAGCGTGAAGCTCAACTCGACCTCGCGATCCCTTGTCATGCCGTTTTCGAAAAAGACGACGACCGTGTCGTCGACGGTCTCGGTCCGGATCGACGGGGCTTCGGCAGGGGCGGCTTTTCCTGAGTACCCCGCGTAGTCGGCGTCGCGCAAGGATTCCCCGAGAACGACGGACACGGCCGGCAAGCCGGGATGGACGGACAGGTACCACCGGCCCTGCTCGGGGTCGACGGCGGCGCTGTCCCGTCCTGCGAAGCGGAAAGGGACGGACGAAAGTCCATCCGCGGACGTGGGCAGCATCACGGCGAAGTGGAGGTGCGGACTGCTCGAGTAGCCCGTATTGCCCGAAAACCCGAGCAAGCCGCCCCGGATCACCCTGTCCCCGGGCGCGACCAGGACGCCGTCCTTCCTGAAGTGCACGTACTCCGCGAAGGTGCCGTCGTCGTGCATGATTTCCAGAAAATTGCCGTCCGGCCTGGAATCGGGCGTTGGCCCGCCGCGGTCCGAGTCTTCCTTGATCCGGATGACGATGCCCGAACGCGCGGCGTGGACGGGTGTCCCGACGGGCATGTCGAAATCCACCGCGAAACGGTCCACCCCGGAGTGGGAAAAGGCCCCGTCAAAGCCCTGCATGATCCGGAACTTCGCGCCGTGGGCGAAGGGCGGCAAGTAGGGTTCGGCAGGTGCGTGCCGCGCCGTCGAAGGATCGCCCTCGAACCATGAATAGCGGTATTCGAAGGCGCTCTTCGCGGTATTGTCCCTGACGACCAGCTCCGCCACCCGAACCCGGCGCGAGGACGCAGGCACGACGACCGACAGGGTCGCGGAAGCGGGCGCCAGGTAATTGTCGATCCGGATGAAGGTGAGGGCAAGGCTCACCGGACAGGGCAGCTCGTTGTCGGCGTACAGCACCGAGCGGTCGGACAGGTTGTCCGCGGTCATCCGGACGGGTTCGGGCCCGACCGCCCGGGCTGGAACGGGGAAAGCAGCCAGGACGGCGCACAGGAAAGCGGCCGCTGTCGTTCGAAGTATCGGCTTCATGCAGTCAGTATAACGCGACAGCGACATTTACAAACAGGTTCCCATGTGCTAGCCTGAAAAGTCGGGCCGCCCGGGAAGAAGGACGGCGACCGGCAAGGCTGGAAATCCATCAAGCCGATTTCGAAAACGACCGATTCCGGAATCGGAAACGCCCGCAAGGAGGAATTTCGCATGAAAAGGCTCATCATCGCCGTTTGCGCGCTCGCCGCGCTGTTCGCGCTGGGATCGTGCACGCTCAAGACCGTGAAAGTGGACGAAACCGCCGCTTCCGGGTACGACTACATCCTGGACAACATGAAGGTCTCCTCGGGCGTCTGGAGCAATAACTGGGCAACCGCCTTCGACGAGGCCCGCAAGGACTTCGTCCCCGTGGTAAGCTCCCGGAAATACGACAATCTCGAAATCTACCTCGGCGAAATCCACGCGCGCGATCTCGTGTTCGACGTGGCGAAGGACGACGACAACGTCTACTTCGAAATGTACATGGTCTACACCGACTCCAGCGGCGCGGACGTCGCCAGGCTCCTCACCGGTGCCGACAAGGGGCTCATCTTCACCGTGAGCCGGGCGGGCTGGAACGTCCGGCTCGATTTCGACAACATGCCCCCGACCACCAAGGCGCTCAAGATAAAGATACAGAAAGGACGCGAAAACAAATACGTCGACGCCAGGTTCGACGCCTGACAGGCATCGTTCGATCCGAATCCGACGGCGCCCGTGCGGCGCCGTTCTCGTAACCGCCGTATTCTCCGCAAACGGCGGTTACAGCAGGCCCCTCCCGAGTTCCTTCGCCCGGGCGAGCAAACCGGCCTCTGCGCCTTCGTCCCGCCCGGTGCCGTACACGATCCCCCTGATCACCGATCCGGTATACGAGAAGGCGTCCTCGAGGGTCCGTATCGCGTTGACCGCCCCCGACCTGTACGGATCGACGTCCCCGTAGGTCAGCAGGATCCCGACTTTCTTGCCGCGGAGGCTCCCGGTCGTCTCCACGTTCAGCCCGTAGAGCCTGTCCATGAACAGCTTGAGCTGGGCCGAAACGGAGAACCAGTAGATCGGGCTCGCGATCACCAGCGCGGAACAGCGTTCGATCCTTTCGTACAGCGGCGCCATGTCGTCGTCGATGACGCAGAATCGCTGCGCCCCCCTCCTGCATGCGTCGCAGGCGCTGCAGGGCCGGATCTCCATCGTGTGAAGGCAGTATTCCTCGATTGCGACGGGCGAACCGCCCTCCCTGATGCCTTCAACGGCGGCCTTCGCGAGCGCACTGCTCGAGCCGTTTTTCCGGGGACTCCCGTGGATGACCAGGACCGTGTCTGACATGTTGATTCTCCTTCGGGCGGGATTTGATGCCGGGCGATCGGAGGCATCCGGCCGCGCGTATCCTCAGGGTGCCATGATACCCGGGGCGCGCGGGCGCATCAACGCCGGACGAGACGCGACCGCCGGTCCCGGTGTATGATCGCGGCATCGAAACCATGAACGCCCCGTCGACCCTTCATCCCAAACGTCCGCTCGTACCCGCCCTGGCCCACCGCGGCTTCCGTTCGTTCTGGCTCGGGCAGTGCGTGTCGCTCGTCGGTACATGGATGCAGAACGTCGGCCAGACCATACTCGTCGTGAACCTTACGCGCAGCGATGCGGAACCCGGCGGATCCCCGCTCCTCGTCGGCCTCGTCGGCGCGGCGCAATACATCCCGATGCTGCTGTTTTCCCTCACGGCAGGGAGCATCGCCGACCGTCTCCCCAAGCGCCCCATCCTCGTCATCACGCAATCATGCATGGCCGCCCTCGCGATCGGGCTTTCCCTGCTCGACTTCGCGGGAATGGCGTCCTACGGCGTCGTCCTCGCGTTCGCCTTCGCGCTCGGCACCGTGAACGCGCTCGACGTCCCGACGAGGCAGTCCTTCGTCGTGGAGATGGTCGGACGGAACCACCTGGCGAACGCGATCTCGCTCAACTCGGCCGCGTTCAACCTCGCCCGCATGGTCGGCCCCGCCGTCGCCGGCATCATGGCGGCGGCCATCGGCACGGCGCCGTGCTTCCTCCTGAACGGACTGTCCTTCCTCCCGGTGGTATTCGCCATCGCGACGATACGCCTCGACGATGACGCGATGGCCATCCGGTTCTCTTCGCGGCCGCGGGATCCGGACGACGGCATCATGGCCGGGCTGCGCTACGTGGCTCGCACCCCGACGGTGTTCTTTCCGCTCGTCCTGCTCGCGGTCGAAAGCGCGGTAGTCATGAACTACAACGTGCTCATCCCCGTCTTCAACGGTTCCGTGCTGGGCGGGGACGGAAGTTCGTTCGGACTCCTGCTCGGCGCCATGGGAGCCGGATCCTTCCTCGCCGCGGCCTTCCTGTCCACGAGGGGCGACCGCTCCCCCGACCCCCGGCTCATGATCGCGGGAGCGGTCGGCGCGTCGATCTCCTTCGCCGCATGTTCCTTCGCGCGGGACTTCGCCATCGCCTGCATCCTCCTGGCGCTGACGGGTTTCTTCACGATCCTGTTCACGGCGACGACCAACGCGTTGGTGCAGCATTCCGTGGAGGACGCGAAGCGCGGCCGCGTGATGAGCATATACGCCCTCGTTTTCGGCGGCGTGATCCCGTTCGGCAACCTCTACGCCGGAGCCGTGGCGGCCACGGGCGGCGCGCCCTTCGCCATGGCGCTCTCCGGCGGCATCGGGACCGCTGCCGCGTTCCTGGTGCTCGGAGCGGTCGTCTCGTCGAGGCGGCGGCGGGAACGGACGGCGGCGGAGTAGCGGGCCGGCGCGGAGGTCCGCCCGTGGGTCCGGGGCCGATGCCCTCCTGTGATCAATACCGCCGCTCCTCGGGACAGAGAGCATGTGCGCAAAGCAGATCCCCGTCTTCGAACATCAGCTATCCTCGACCTTCCTCTCGAGGCGCGCGAAGACCCGCCTGGTGTTTTCCCTGCGCAATCGCCTCTGCTTTGACTTCGATCGCCACTTCATCGTCGAGGATAGAATCCACCTCTAACCCGATACCGATCGCCACCAGGAACCTCCAACCACGAACTGCCGACTCTCTCGGCATTTATGGTATTGAATGCCAGGAGAGTTGGCGTCAAGGTGAAGCCGCTATCAGCAGTAACTCACAAGATTCGAAGACAGGGGGAAAACCCGGATCTACAGCTTCCCCATCCCCACGCCCTGCTCCTGCCTCGCCGTTTCACCGTCTGCGCTGCAAGATCCGCTCCCGCCACCTTGCTCACGCCCCGGACTCGCACCGGATTCCCCTCTCCGCGCAGAATCGCCTCACGAGCCCGGCGCGCTCCCGGTAAAACTCCTCGCGCCGGGCGTACTTCCCCGCCTCCGCGTTGTAGTTCCAGCCGCCGAAATAGATGCTGTCGACGAAACCCACGGCCCCGAGGATCTCCCCGAGATCCTGTTCGGCGAGGTTCGGCGTCGGGTAGGGCTCCATGTGGACGAGGGTCCTGCATCCCGCCTCATGGAGACGCTCGAGCGCCTCGATCCTTTCGGCATGGGGAGTCGCGCCCGGCTCCCATCGCCCGCGGAATTCCTCGGAAAGCGAGACGAGGCTGATCCCGTAGATATTGTCCTCCGGGAAACGGCCCCGGTCGGCGAGCTCGCCAGGCAGCTTACCCTTCGTGAGCACGGAAACCGGGATGCCCTTCGAGTTGATGAGGCCGATAAGCTTGAGGCTCATCGCCGTCACCTCCGGCCACCCCGTCATGAAGGGATCGGTCGTGAGGCAGAGGTGGACGTACCCGGGCCTTTCCCTGAGTCGCCCGAGCTCCTTCGCGAGGAGCTCCGCCGCGTTCGCCACGAGCCTCGGGCGGCGCCAATCCCCGTAATCCCTGGCCCGGCCGTAGCTGCGCGCCATGGAGAAGGCATAGCAGGGGTAGAGGCAGCCATGGGAGCAGCCCTGCACGTGGTTGATGCAGAGGAAGCCGAGGGCGCTCCTGTTGAGCAGCGATTTACGCGTGATGGTTTCCATTTTATTGTCCGGGGGAAGAACCCTTTCCTCGTGCCCGAAAGGGTTCCTCCCCCGGCCCCCCTCTTCCGAAAGACGCATACGGGAGGCTGAGCCCCAGTGGCTTCAACGCCATTTATCCCGTGAACAGAGACATCGCGATCTGCTTTGCGGAAACCGGAGATAAGCCCGCTTCATCTGCGATCCGATGGATCAACATAGGCAAGGCCCCCGTCTCGCCATCCCCCTCGACGATGGCGGCAATCCGGATTGGGCTCATCTCGCCTCTGTCCCGAATAAATCAAATTGCCGCGGGGGAAGACTCTCCATCACTTTGGCATCGGGCCTGAGCTGCCCAAGCTTGAGAAGTTCGCCGGCCGTAAAAAGACGATCTTTGAGCGCGGAAATCCCGCAATCGTCGACGGGACCTATCCTTGTTTCGCCGTCGATACTCTCGACCGCCAGAATATGCGAAGGGTCGAAATCATCATCGTCGAGGAGTTCCGGGCTGTGGCTCGTCACTATCACTTGCGTGGTTGTGGATGCCGAGTGAATAGCCGCACGAAGGATACCGGCGGCACCTGGGTGTATTGCGGTCTCTGGTTCCTCGATCCCTACGAGGGGAATACCCCTGGCGGCACTGCCGCCGTATTGCAAAAGCGCGGTCAGGATGCCGAGAACCCGCAGAGTGCCATCGGACATGTTCTCGGCGATGAACCGCCATGGAGCGGAGGTATTACCGACTTTCTGCCTGAATTGGATCGTCACCTTCCTCGACATGGGGACGATATCCACGTCCGAAATACCAGGTACAATGCGCGATAGATAGTCGACGATCGCCGAGAATGCATCGGGCTTCTCCCTTTTCAGGTACTCAAGAGAGGCAGCCAGATTGCGTCCGTCCCTTTTCAGTACCAATCCCGAATCCGGAGATTGAAGCTCGCGCATGGCGTCGGGGTTCAGGTTATAAAAACCCATGGTCGAAAGAGCGTCGAAGAGCGGACGAAACCCGGGGAGTCCGGCCGCAGCGACGAGATAGAGTCTATCAATGGAGGCGGGCGGCATGATCGGCTCGCTAGAGCGTTCGATCGCACCAGCCTTGACCAGGTAAAAGGCATCCTCCACCCCTAACGGACCGTGAATCATGCATCCTTCCTCGTCTACCGAACAGCCCCCATTCGCACGCGCTCCGATTTGGAAGGCGTAATAGCCATGAAGCTCCTCCGATAGCGAGAATTCCAGCCTGATGCCGAAGGAATTCGGATGGCCCGCCGACCTGCGACGAACCTCGTCTATGCCACCCCTATCCCTGAGCGCATGGTCAAGGCTTCCTGAGAGAGCTTCCGAGACGAAGCGCAAGGCATCCATAAAGTTGCTTTTGCCGGCTCCATTCGGCCCGACGAGGACGCTCAGCGGGCCGAGCGCGATAGCGCAGTGCGCGATGCTCTTGTAGTTACGCAATATCACCTTGCGAATGAATACGTTTGACACAATCTGCCGCCTTCCACCAGAACTAGATAATACTACAAATTCGATTTCTCGATTCTTTTGCCTGAAGGCGGCACAGCCTCCAGCTGGATTTTCTCGGCCGCCCCGCCCCGGAAAACCCTGGCGCGGATGCTCGGCTCGAGCCGATCGGCCAACGCTCGCGCCTCGGCTGAAGGATCTGATAGCGCATGCAGATGAAGAAGACACTCGACTCTGTGATTTGACACCCATGAGAATCCAGAATAATTCCGGACACTTCCGACATTGGAATAAACCCCGCGTCAATATCGTGCGGTGCAGATTTCTTTGGATTGCATTCGCATGACTCGCCCAGTATTGGCCCTTCCCACCCCTCCGGCAACTCCCTCTGCGTCTCCGCGCCTCCGCGTGAAATTCTTTCTTCTCTTTTTTTCATCCCGCCCTCTCCCCGAACAGAGGCCGCAGTTTTTCGACCGCCTGGCGCAGGTCGCCTGATGCACCGGCGTCGGGGAGGCGGGAGCAGCGGTCGGCGGCCTTCCAGAGAGCGCTGAGGGCCTCCCGATCGGCGAAGAGGAGGAGGCCGAGATCCCGCCTCGCGCCGTCCCGCGCGGTATGCCTCGTGCTCTTCCCTATCTTCCCTGACAGCTCATCGTAGATACTGATCATGGCCCTCCCCTCCCCCGCTCGATCCGACCAGCCGCCTGCTTCCTTGTGGCGCCGTCAAGCATGATCCGCACATGGACGTCCCGGTCCTCTTCCTGGAAAAGTACGTTGTGTTGCAGCATTTCGTTCTTGCCCTTCCCCCAGAGCAACGTCATCTCCGCCGATGCGGTATCCGAAATTGTACAGGACCGCAAGCACACGTCGTTATTCACGGGACGCTGCTCGATTTCTTGCAGTCTTTTGGAACCGGCTCTTGGGATCGTCCCACCCCGGATTTCGGATGCCTTTGGGATCCACGAGAATTACATGTTGCTTTCCGCCCGCGAGCAGCCACAGGATGAAGTCGGGATAAAAATTCCCTGCTTTGAAAAAGCCTATGCTGCGGCCCTTGCTCAGATTACGCAGTAGATAGAGATCGCGTGTCTCGAAACATTCAGTGTTGCAGTCATGGAAAGATTTTATATCCTCAACGAAATGCCGCTCGCTTTTGCTGAGCGGGGCCAGACGAGCACTCATGGTATCCGGTGTGCCGGCTATTGCCAAGGATGAAGAGGCAAGGAGCTTGCGAAGGATAAACTGGATCAAGTGACGTTGGCGGCAGGGGATGGCGCAGATTTCCGGACGCTGAATGAAAGAGGAAATGGCTTCATAAAGCTTATGTTCATCATCGGTCGGCTGGAAAGGCCGAGTGATCGCATGGCGTTCGGTAAACCGGACATATTCGGTAACCTGCTTCCGCAGTGTCCGTTTACAGAATCCCGCCAGACGCCCTCGCAAGGCATTGATGTTGGCCCCCACTCCGGTAATTTGTGCCCGGAATGCAGCGAGATCATAATAAAGCTGTTCATCCATGAGCGTTGAAAGTCCGAACAGCTCCAGGAGAGAGTTCTGGAGCGGCGTTGCGGAAACAAGCGGCTTGCGGCTGTCTTCCGTTGCCCAACGAATGCCCTTCCCTACCTTTGTCGACGAAAGACCCCGTCCAGCCTTCAGCGCCTCCCGGTAAGGGTTTGAGTCCAGGGTGAATGTTGGAATATTGAACTTCTCTTCAAGCTCCAGAGCCCATTGCTTTCGTATCGAAGCCGGGCATATGACGAGCGGGCGGCGTTTGCGCTCCGCCCAATAGTATTTGGCGTGATACGGGGTCAATCTCATCGGGGCGCCTCTGATACCGTAGCACGGCAACTCTGCCATCTGCCGTTCATTACGTTAGCATTAAACCGGACTTGACAATGAGTAATCATATCCTTGAAACGCAGTCGATGTCATCGTTTTCGGGGGCCGCCGCCATCCTCGCCGCGAGGGGCGGGTTGCCCCACCCGGGACGGCTGGCCGCCTCGTTCTGCTGCGCCGTCGCGGCCCTGCTCCTCCACCGCTTCTCGGAGGGCGGTTTCCGGAGGATGTTCCTCCTGCACGAGGAACTGGAACGGAATAACCGCAAGCTCGATTCCCTTTCGTACCACGACGCACTTACCGGCATCTACAACCGGCGCTTCCTCGAGGAGACCATGACCCGGGAGCTCGAAACCGTCGTCCTGTTCGCGGAACGGGTCAGGGCTTCCGTCGCCGAAACCCCGATGCCCATGTTCGACATGCCGATCATCCCGAGCGCCGGCGTCGCATCGGCCCGGCCCGACGACTCGCCCGCCGCGTTTTTCGAACGGGCGGACACCCTGCCCTACGAGGCCAGGCGTTCCGGCAGGAACCGGGTCGCTGCGCAGGACGCCCGGGCTGGCGCTTGACGCGTTCCCCCCAAGGCGCCACCATCGTCCCATGATCCCCGAAAAAGTCGCCCGCGTGCTCGCGGACGCCGGCTTGACGGCCCTCGAGTTCGAACCCGGCTCGACACCGACCGCCCCGCTCGCGGCGGAACGCATCGGCGTCGCGGTCGGGCAGATCGCCAAGTCCCTCCTCTTCCGCGCGAAGGACGGCAGCCACCACCTCATCGTCTGCTCAGGCGACCGCCGCGTCGACTCCTCCCGTCTCAAGGCGCTCGTCGGCTGCAGGGCGAGCATGGCCGACGCCGAGGAAACGCTGAGTATCACCGGCTACCCGCCGGGCGGGGTCTGTCCCTTCGCCCTGGAAGGCGTCGCGGTCTGGATCGACGAGAGCCTGGCCGCGTACGGGACCGTCTACCCGGCCGCCGGCACGGACTCGACCGGCGTCCCGACCGACTTCGAGACGCTCCTCAGGATCACCGGAGGGCGGCGCGCCTCGGTGACGGAACCGTAGGGAGAGCGGTCGGGATCCTCCGCCGCGATCGTGCGGCCCTCCCCCGTCGAGCTCCGGAGCCTTGGAAGCCATGCCTTGTCAATTTTTTCGTTGCATGATGCCTTGAGGGATACGGCAACCATCGAGAATGGCGGTCCGGGGAAGTGCGGCAATGCGCAGGATTTTCCTTCTGGCACTTTTTACCGTGACGATTGTCCTTCCGTTTCCCGTGCGTCCCGCCCGTTCGATTGCCGTCATGAGGAATACGCACTATCATTGGGGCGATCCAATCAAGGAGGATCCGATGCGGTCTGCCCATCCTTCTCTCGCTCTCCCCATCCTGCTCGTTGTCCTGGCGGCCGCGGCGCCGCCTCTCTGGGGTGCGGATCCCTACCTGTCCGTCTCGGTCGATGTGGGCATGGAAGGCGGCCCTGTCGCCATGGGCGTGGGTGGACCGCTCCGGGACTGGTACGGCTATTTCTATAATTTCTTCTCGGTCCCGATCCGCGTGGAGTGGTACCCCGGCCTCCCCTTGATTCTGAGCGGCGGAGCGACCGGGGTGATGAAGGGATTCGTTTTCAACACCGCCGGCCTGATCCCGGAGGCCGGAGTGGAGCTCATCCTGTACAATGACGACCTGATTACGCATTCCGTTGGCGTCCAGGGCCGGTGGTTCATGCTGGAGTACGACGTGATGTTGCTCGACGATGTGGGCGGTGATTACAGCTTCGATGACGTCCGGCATCAGGGGACCATCAACGACACGGAGTACAGGATCGGGTACTACTTCCGGACCCTGCTGGACGGGAGCATGGACCAGCAGATCCGGGCGCATGCGGAGCTATCCTTCGAACGAAAGAACATCACGGACATCCAGGCCATCCGGACCGCTCCCAACACCTACAGTACGCCTGTTACCGTGGTCGACACGGCGGAAACCACCGGCTTCGTGGTCGGGTTCGGCGGTCTCATGAAAGTCATCGACTTCGACCTCGCTATCGGACGCGCGAAGGGGATGATGTGGATCAGCCTCAGAATGGGGATGGCCCTGATGCTGTGAGGCCCGGGCTCCGACGGAGACGGCCGACACGGTCAAGGCGGAGCCCCTCCAGCAGGCCCTGGCGGCCATGATGGAGCGCTGCCCCTGTTTCCGCGTCCGTCTCCGGCGCGGCGCTTTCGATGCCTCACTTCCTTCAATCGAGGGACAGTACGACTTTCCCTGACTCTCCCGAAAGCATGGCGTCGAATCCCTTCTGGAAATCGTCGAAGGGGAAGCGGTGGGTGATGACGGGGCCGATGTCGAGGCCGGAGAGGATCATGGCCTGCATCTTGTACCAGGTTTCGAAGATTTCACGGCCGTAGATGCCCTTGAGGAAGAGGCCCTTGAAGATGACCTTGTCCCAGTCTATGCCGGCGCCGTTCGGGAGGATGCCCAGCAGGGCGATGCGGCCGCCGTTGTACATGTTCTCCAGCATCTGCTCGAAGGCCTGGGGCGAACCGGACATTTCCATGCCGATGTCGAAGCCGCCGACCATGCCGAGTTCCTTCTGGACGTCGTGCAGGTTTTCCTTGGCCACGTTGACGGCGCGCGTGGCGCCGAGCTTGAGGGCGAGGCGGAGACGGTAGTCGTTCAGGTCGGTGATGACGACGTTGCGCGCCCCGACGTGGTGCGCGATGGCGGCGGCCATGCAGCCGATGGGGCCGGCGCCGGTGATGAGGACGTCCTCGCCCACCATCTCGAAGGAGAGCGCCGTGTGGGTGGCGTTGCCGTAGGGATCGAAGATGGAAGCGATTTCGTCCGGGATGGAATCATGGACGTGCCAGGCGTTGGAGGAGGGAACGGCGACGAACTCGGCGAAACAGCCGTCGCGGTTGACGCCGATGCCGCGGGTGTTGGGGCAGAGGTGTCGCTTGCCGGCCCGGCATGCGCGGCAGACGCCGCACACGATGTGGCCTTCCGCGGAGACGCGCTCGCCGATCCTGTAGCCCTGGACCGCGCGGCCCATGTCGACGATTTCGCCCACGAATTCGTGTCCGATGGTCATGGGCGTCTTGATGGTTCGCTTGGACCAGTCGTCCCACTTGTAGATGTGGACGTCGGTGCCGCAGATGGCGGTCTTCCTGACTTTGATGAGGAGGTCGTTGTCGCCGATATTGGGCATGGGGACGTCTTCCATCCAGATGCCGGGTTCGGCATATTTCTTGACGAGGGCTTTCATGTCGTTCTCCTTCCGTTGGTGCGATCGCGGGCCTGCGTCTGCCGCTCCCGTCCGGCAGACGGCATGACGCCGATATTATACGACCTTTCCCCGATGTCGTGAAGAAAAGAAATCGATAAAACCGTATCGTTTGCCGGAAGAAGCATGTGCATCATGGTACGACACGCCGTGTTCCGGGGTTTTAGCGTTGCGCGTCTCCGCAAAAGCGCGGATACTCGTCCTGATCATTCCGATAATTTCCTTGAAGGAAAATTACCATGACGTTGCGCACCCGGTTGCAGATGATCTTCGGAACGACGGTGCTCGTTTCGTTCGCGAGCGTGCTCGTCTTCGCGGCTCTCGGCATCCGGAAGGAGATGCGCAGCTCCCTCGAGACGATAGCCACGGAAACCGCGGGCCGTTATGCGGCCGGAATCGACGCCAGGACCGGGGAAGCCCTGCTCACGGCCCGTACCGCCGCCCGGATATTTTCCAACTTCGAGCGCTTCGCGACGACGGACCGCAGGAACACGATCGACGCCCAGGTGCGGTCGCTCCTGGAGCGGAACGGCAAGTTCACGTCCATCCGGGTTTTCTTCGAGCCCGACGCCCTCGACGGGCTGGATGCCCGGTACGCGGGAACGGAGCTCGGCAATGACGCCGGGCGTTTCGACATCGTCTGGCACAACGAGGGCGGCCTCGTCGAACGGGGCAGGTCCACCGAGGCCGCCCTTGTCGAAAGCGAACTCTATGCGACGGTGAAGAAGCTCTCCGTCGAAGTGGTGCTCGATCCCCGGGACTACGCCTACGGCACCGGTTCCCCCCTTCCCCGCGTGAGCGCGACGGCCCCGATACACGACATCTACGACACGTTCATCGGCGCGGTCAGCATCGATCTGACCCTCACGGACTTCCAGGGCATCATCGACGAGGTGAGGCCCTTCGGAACCGGTTTCGCCGGGCTCTACACGAAAAACGGGTACATTCTCGCCCACAGGGAACGTGCCCTGTTCTCGAAAAATTTCACAGACGAAGCCGCGCGCTACCTGCCGGAGGGCGCCGCCGTCCTCGCTGACGCCATCGCCGTGGCGGAGCAGGTGTCCGCCAAGCTCGTGAACGCGGCGACGAACCCTTCGTCTGATCGACGGAGGACCCGCGTCAGCCGAGTGTGTGGAAAAAAACGGTGGCGATGAACCCGAGCACGGTGAAAAGCCCGACCATCCTGATGTTGCGCTCGTAGGCCTCCGGCAGCATGGTCTGCGCGGTCATGGCCAGCATGGAACCCGCCGCGAGCCCTTCGAAGAGGGAGTGCGCCGTGGGCGGAAGGATGCCGGAAATGAGGTTGCCGAGCAGTGCCCCGACTCCGACGGCGGCCACGAGGGAGATCCACATCCAGAGTATCCGGCCGGCCTTCGTGCCGGACTCCTTCATCATCGTGGAACTCGACAGGGATTCGGGCAGGTTGGCCATGAAGAGGCCGGCGATGAGGGCGGGGCTCGCGTTGAAACCCTGCATGCTTGCACCGATCACGAGGGATTCGGGGATGCCGTCCAGGAGAAGGCCGAGCCAGATGGCCGTCGCCGCCCCGGTCCGCCCCTCGCTCGCCGCGACCTTGATCTCGGTCTCGGTCAGGCGGTAGGCGCTCTCGTCGAGGTGGCGCGCGGCTTCCTTCACCCATTCCTCGCCGCTCAGGGCCGCGGCGGGGATCTTGCCGGTCCGGCCCCTGGCTGCGGCAAGCTCCGCCACAGCCGACTTGAGCTCGGGGCTCGACTCCGCCAGGAATTCGAAGTCCTCCCTGCGGACGACGTACGCGCGCGTGTCGCTCACGGGTATCGCGTCGGCGGCGCGGGGAGCGTTCCAGATGAGGGCCATCTCGCCGAAGGTCTCGCCCTCGCCGAGTTCCGCGACGAGGGAACGGCTCCCCTTGTCATCCGTGTACTCGATGCGCACGGCGCCGGTATCGATGATGTACATGGCATCGCCCGAGCCGCCCTGGAGGCAGACAGGAACGTCCTTGGGGAAGCTCCTGAGCTCGATGTAGGGGACGATCGCCTGTACCTGGTCGGCGGGCAGCGAGCGCAGGATGTCGACGTGACCGAGTTTTTCGAGCAGTTCCTGGGCCGCGCGCTTCTTCTTCGTCCGCAAGACCGACAACAGGGTGGAACGCTTGCGCGCCCAGGCGCCGCTTTCGTCCGCCATGCGGGACAGCGCGATGAAGAGGAGGCAGCCCAAAAGCAGTCCCGCGGCGAGGGGGAGGAAGCCGGCGTCTTCCCGTTCCACCGCCGGGTTGACGAGTTCAAAGGAAATGGCAGCTATAAGCGAACCGGCGCCGAACGACATGACGGCGGAGATCACGGTCCTCGAAGGTTTTGTCCAGAGCCCGATGAGCGCCCCGACGGGGAGCGACACCGAACTCAGGGCTCCGAAAAGGAGGGCTGCGAAAGCGGACGAACGGAAAAAATCCATTACGGACCTCCGGGGTGCGGGGCTTTCGTCGAAGTATAGATCGACAACGCGTAAAAATCGAATCCGGGGCACCGGGCCGCAGGGAGTTCGGAACGGTGTCCGTGCGATTGGGATCGCCTGAGGCGGATCATTTCAGTACATTCGAAACGGCGGGCCGCCGGATCGACGGACTCGCCGGAGGAACCAGATGACCAGCAACATGGGAAAGATCGACCGCGTCATCCGCATCGTGCTCGCGGCCGCGTTCTTCACGCTCGTCGCCCTGGGCGTCGTACGGGGTCCGCTCGCATGGCTGCTCGGGGCGCTTGCCGTCGTGTTCGCCGCCACGAGCGTCGTGGCTTTCTGCCCGCTCTACCTGCCCTTCAAGTTCTCCACCAAGCCCAAGGCTTGAAGCATGGCCGCCGCCGGAAAGGACTCGGCGGCGGTTTCATTCCGACCATCGGGGTGAAACGGGCGGCCGCGGACTCAAACCGTGAATTTGTCCGCTGCCAGCTTGACCTCTGAGACGAGCTCGCCGGTGCGCGAGCACAGCTCCATGGTATTCGCGATCGCCTCGTTGATCTCCCTGGTGCCCTGGGATATCTCCTCGTTGTTCTGCACGACCATGATGTTGACGCTCCTGAGCCGTTCGACCTGGCGGAGGATCGAAGCGTTGCCCTGCTCCATTTTCGCGGAGCCGTCGGAAATGGATCCCGTGATTTCGCGAAGGCGGCCGAGCACATCGAGCACGAGGCGGCCGCCGTCGCGCTGTTCGGCCATGGAAGCGCCGATGGATCCGATGGCATCGCCGAGAGACCCGGATTTTTCCAGTATGGACGTGAAGCTCTGGACCGTCGCATCGGTCGCCTTCTTCACGGAATCGATGGCCTCGGCGACCTTTCCGAGGTCCCTCGAGATGTCCTTGGCCTGCTCGTTCGATTGGGTCGAGAGCTTCCCGATTTCGTCGGCGACCACGGCGAAGCCCCTGCCCGCCTCGCCGGCGTGCGCGGCCTCGATGGCCGCGTTCATCGCAAGCAGGTTGGTGCGATCCGCGATGCCCGTGATGACTTCCACGGCCGCGTTCAGGTTTTCCGAGTACTGCACGATCGAGGATACGGCGGCCATGACGTCGTTGATCTTGGATGTGCCCTGGGATCCTTCCTCGATCAGCAAATTCGACGCTGACGCCGCGCCCTCGGCGCTAGACGCGACCGAATCGACGTTGGCGATCATCTCCTCCACGGCGGCCGAGGAATCGGCGATCATGGCCGACTGGCTGGAGATCAGGGAAGTGAGGGAATCGACGCTCCCGACGAGCCTGTCCATGGCGGATGACACTTCCGCGACAGCTTCCGATTGCTCCCCGAGCTGGCCTTTCGTGCTCTGTATGTTCGTATTGATCTGGACGACGGCCGCTCCCGTCTCCTCCATGTTCGACGACAGGCCGTTCGTCGTTTCCTCGAGGGCGCTTATCCGTTCCTTGACGGTTTGGACGAGACCGCGAAGGTCGACGACCAGGTCGTCCACGGAGGAGGAAATTTTTCCGATCTCGTCCTTCGCCTTCGATCCCACGGCCATGGTGAGATCCCCGTCTCCCGCCTTTTCCAATGCTCCGACGAGGACCCCGATCGGCTTGGAGATCGAACGGACCGTGAGGATCACGAAACCGATCACGAAAATGAAGACGAGTGAGGAAACGATCGCGAGCGTCCGGATCGCGTCCGAACTCGCGGAAGTCGCCAGGGACGCCGACTCGTCCGCTTTCGCCTTCATGGATTCATCGAGCTTGAGGAGCACGGCGGCCAGGGCATTGAACCGTATCCGGGCTATGGACATGAGCGTGGTGGATTGCACGGATCCCGTCCGGAATTCGGAAACGGCCTTCGTGGCGGCCTCGGAGAAAGCCTGGTACCCCTTTTCGGTGTCCGAGAGGATGTCGCGCGTTTCCTCGTCGGTTTCCATGTCCGTGAACCGGGAAAGCTCGGTCGTGCTCCGCGAGAGGGATTCCTCGAAGTTCTGGATCGCACCCGTGACGTATGTCGAACCGGTGATGGCTTCCGCCTGCACCTGGTAGAGGTCGACGAGGCTGGTGTAGACGAGGGCGTGGAATGCCGCCGTCTTGACGAGGAGCTCCGAACTGGAGCCCTGGAACCGTATGGAAAAATTGAGGTCGCCGAAGGATTTGTATGCGATCAGGAAATTTCCCGAGAATGCGATTACGACGACGAAAGCGAGAAGGGATAGCTTGGCGAAAATACTCAGCCTGTTCAGGAACGGAACACCCATTGAACCCCCGGGATTTGATGGCATATCGCCGATCATCCCGGAAAACATTATTGCACTACTTCCGGGCAAGTCAAGCCGGTAAAGATCGCCCTTGGGTATCGCGTCATGCTTCCGGACCATCGCAGCCTCATTGCACGGGGAAGCCGAATTTCACGATCAGGTTGTCCCGGTCCACCGTCGGATGCTGGACGTTCTTCGTGAGCTCCGGCACGCGCGCAGTAACGTACGCCCGCAGCTCCGTCGTGTCCGCGATACCGCCCCTGGTCCCGCAGTACCATTCCGCCAAAGCGCCCGAACAGCAGGTAATTGCCGTCTTGTGAAATTGCCAGGGCTGATTCAAATTTGGTTGCCACGAGCGGTTGGCCGCTCGAAACATCCCACTTCATGAGCAAATCGTCCAGGGACAGAGAGACGATGGATTCCTTTTCCAATGAATACGCGACATTGAATAAGATGGAAACGGCGGGGGCCGGCTGCGCCGCCCGGGCGATGTGCGTCGAACCGGTCCGGGCCGGCGCTAAAAAATTCACTTGTTGAATATTTCCCGTGCCTTCATCCATCCTTTCTGCGGGAAGGAAAAGCCCAGCTCGATCGCGAAGCTGTGGACGACGTCCGCATATCCCGTGTAGGGGTTGGTGCCGGGGAAGATGTTGTAGCCGAGGTACGGGCGGAAGTACATCGACTTCGACATCCTGACGTACAGCGAAAGGCCGGTCGTTGCGACCATCGTGGATCCGTTGGGACCGCTGAAGAGGCCGAGGCGGACGTCCCAGTCGATCGGCAGACCCTTGACGACGCCGAACCTGCCGGCGAAAACGCCCTGGACGATCGGGCAGACGGTGAAATCGGGATCGGTCAGGAAGTACAGGCCGCCGGTCGCGCCCACGCCCAGCCAGTTGTACCGCCCGCCCCCGATCGGAATGGCCCAGGGGAAGACGAGGACGTCGACCGAGGGACCCGTCATGAAGCCGGGGATTTCCGTTATGAGGTAGGCGTTGACGGAGGCGGGCGCGTCGAGCGCGTGCACGGCCCCGGCGCTGCAGATGACGGCGAGCGAGAGCATTATCGACCTGGTACGCCCGCAGCTCCGTCGTGTCCGCGATACCGTCGCCGTTCGCGTCGGCGGCGGGCGACGAGAGCGCGGCAAGGACCGCCTCGGTGAACGCCCCGTTCCGCAGCTCGTCCAGTTCGTACGACAGTTCGCCGCCCCTGCAGCTCGAGAACACGATGGCCCCGGAGCGCCGCACCAGGTCGTTGTAGATGTAGCGCCCCTGGTCCCGCAGGGCTTCCGTCACCGCCGCGCTTTTCTTCCCGAGCGTGATCCCGCTCCGCGTCGTCCTGGCCCGGACGCCCTTGCCTCCCGCGGATGCCGCCGCGACGAGCGCGCCGCCGTCCGCCTCCCCCGACTCGCAGGTGTCCATGAGGAAGAGCTTCTTCCTCGGCCCGATGCCCTGGAGGAGATCCTCGACGAGGTCGAAGTCCGCCGCCGTCTGCGCCAGGTTCGACAGGTCCGCGTCGTGCGTGAGGAAATAGTAGGTCGACTCCCTGTCGGTATCGTGGAGCCCGTGGCCCGAGATCGCGAGCACGAAGACGTCGTCCGGGCGGGCGTTCGCAAGGAGGGTTTTCGCCTTCCTGATGGCGGATGGCGTCACCTCGTCGTCCGTGCGGCTCGTCGCGTACACCTTGCGGAAGCCCTTCCCTTCCATCGCCTGGAAACGCGACTTGAGGTCGAGGATGTCCTGCGCCGCCCAATCAAGGTCGAAATCGGGGTTTCGGTACTTCGACACGCCGAAGCCGATGAAGTACAGGTCGGGCTGCGTTTCGCCGTCCCAACCCAGATAGGCAGGGACGCGGAAGCTCTCCGCGCCGCCTGAGTCCATGCAGGACGCTTCGATCTTGTTGTCGCCCGAGCCCAGCTCGACGCGTTCCCTGGCGCTTGCCTGGCTGCCGCCCACCGGTTTGCCGAACGCGCCGAAAAGCGGCACGTCGTTGACCCAGACCTGGTATCGCGCGAGCGGTTTCCCGTTGGCGGTGAAACGCAATTCGAGATCGGCGAACTTGCCGTCCTGTTTGCCCGCGGTGATCTCGGCCTTCGGGACGCGCCAGTCCGCCGTCAGGTCGGCTTCCGTGAGACCGAGGCGGCGGAGGCGCTTCAGGTACCGGTCGCGGTAATGCCGGATGAGCGCGGCGTCTGTGCTCCCGAGGCGTTCGAGGATGATGTCGGGACGGTTGTTCCGCGCGGCGAACTGGTCGATGTTCCAGGTTTCAAGGCCACTGACCATCGCGACGAGCTCGCCGCAATCTGGGGAGCCGTCCCAGAAGCCGTCGTCGGTATAGACGAGCCACCGACGGCCGTCTTCGTCGGCCACGAACGCAACCCATGCCCCGGAAGACAAGTCCCACAGCCGGATGCTCCCGTCGCCGGACGACGAGAGCGCCGTTTCCCCGTCCCCCGAGAAGGAAAGCGAGGTAACCCGCCCGGAATGGCCGGAAAGCTGCCGCACCGCACGGCCGGAGGCGAGATCCCACAGCACGATGGTTCCGCGCCCGGAACCGGAAAGGGCTCGCGTGCCGTCCCGGGAAACGGCGAGGGATTCGATGCCGGCGTCCGGGGAAGAAAGCGATACGACGAGTCGGCCGTCCCGGAGGTCGCGGAATTCGACATGCCCGTCCGAATGCCCCGTGAGCGCCCGGAGCCCGTCGGGCGACAGCACCGCGGTCGTCACGTCCGCCCGGGGATAGTCCAGCGTGGTCGAGACGACGCCGGTGTCGGGGTCGAACAGGCCGAGCGCGTCGCGCCTGGCCGCCATGACCGTCCTGCCGTCCGGCGCGTACGCCACGGAGTCGAAGGCGACCGCCAGCTTGACTTCCGTCGACGAGCCGACCGACGGCGCATGGACCGTGCCGGCGGTGGGTTGCGCGCTCTCGTCGGAGTACCACGCGAGCAACGCGCCGCTTCGCGTGTCGAAAAACTTGATCTTCCCGTCGGAACCGCACACGACGAGCGCATTCCCGTCCGGGGACAGGGCTGCCGAGTGGATCCAGGAATTGACGAGTTTCTCGTAGGCGGTGTCGGGCAGGGCGGCGATGAGCGGATCCAGGAAGCCGAAGACGTCGCCGGTTTCCAGGTTCCACAGGCGGTATTCGCCGTAGTCCGCCACGGAGTAGACGCGCCCTCCGCCCGGGAAGAAGCCGACTTCCTGCACGACGCAATCGTTGTCCGTGTTGACCTTCGACAGGCTGCAGGCCGAACGGTCCCATACCTTGACCGCCTCGTCCATGCCGCCCGAGACCATCCGGTCGTCCGCCGGGGAGAATGCCGCCGAGTTGACGCTGGTGGACGCGGTATCGAGATTCGCCGTCCGCGACCCGCTCCCGATGTCCCACACGCCCAGGTCCCCGAAACCGGAACTGATCGACGCCAGCCTCCCGTCGGCGGAAACCGCGGCGGCGTGGACGTTCATGCCGACTGCCTTTATCTCGCGGAGGACCTTCCCCGTCTGGAGATCGAAAATCCGCAGCGAATCGCCTTCGAAGGACGACGAGACCAGCAGGCTGGAGGGCGGCACGACGGCGAGCGTGTTGACGAACGAGGCGTAGCCGTCGAAGACGAAGAGCTCCTTGCCGGAATCGACCGCCCAGGTTTTCACCGTCCTGTCCGACGAGCCGCTGAATACGACCTTGCCGTTCGTGGAGAGCGCCAGAGACGTTATCGACTTTCCATGGCCGGCGAAGCTCCCGGTTTCCGTTCCCGTCGCGGGATCCCACAGCTTCAGCTCGCCGTTCCCGGAGCCGGAGACGATGCCCGAACCGTCCGGCAGCCAGACCGCTGCGTTGACGCCGCCCCTGTTGCCCTGGAAATCCCGCACCATCGCCCCGGAGTCGAGGCTCCACGTCTTCAGCGTCGTGTCGTCGGAACCCGTCGCGAAGGTCGAACCGCCGGGAGACGGGACGATGCAGTTCACCGAGTCCGTGTGCGCCCGGAAATACAGGAGCCGCTGGTCAAGCAGGAGGTCGAACTCCATGACGCTGCCATCGCTGCATCCGGCCAGCAGCCTGCCGCGCACGGCGGCGAAGGCGATGCAGGAAAAGCTCGCGTCCGGGTCTTCCGTGTACAGGCTCTTCACCTCCTTGCAGGACGCGAGATCCCAGACAAGAAGCTGACGCCCGGAAATCGAGGCCAGGTTCTTCCCGTCCGCGGAGAACGCGAGCCTTCCGGCTGCATTCGTGTGTCCGACCTGAGGAAGAAGGCTGAAATCGACGACCGGCGTCGTGTCCTGTGCCTGTAAGCACAAGGCCGTGTACGCGAATGCCGCGATGAGCGTCATCAACCGGGTCTTCATCCTGGTACCCTCATTCGAGTGTTCTCTCCCGTCCTTCCTCCCGTGACAGGTAAAAGCTTCTTTTCACCGATCGGTACCGGGCTTCTGGAGGCGTTTCGGCGGGTAGGCATGGTGCATGCCGGTACCAAGGTTACATGGTTGTGCGATCGCCAGGTTACGGATCAGGTGGATGCCGTCACGGCAGGCCCGGCGAGCGGTCGCACCGCCCGCTTCCTTCGATTATCCCGCAATTCGCCAAGAAAACAATACCGCCATCGATTTTCCCTTTCATGCTCCCGCCGGCGTCCATTCGACGCCGGCGGGCTGGATGCCGGCCTGCCGCCTTCCGATCCGTCTCGGAGCAGGCCGCGGCAAGCGCCTCGGCACGCATGATGAGCCATGCCGGACCGGTTTGAAAGATTCCCGCGCTCGGCCTAGACTGGGGAAGTACCTGATGCCCGCGGCGAACCGGCCGCCTGCCGCACGCGAGGTCCCCATGAACGCTCGAAACCCGATCGTCGCCATCGTCGCGCTCGCTGCCTGCGTCTGGGCAGGCGCCGACGAGCTTTCCGTCCTTGCCGCCGCCGCCTGCGAGCCCTGGCCGTCGGCGGACGCCGTTTCCGCGTACGCATCGGCCCTGCGAAAGGCCGGCAGGACCGCAGAGGCTTTCGATGCCCTCCGGCAGGGCGGAAACGCGGCGCCTTGGTCCGAACGCACGCGCATCTGGCGGGAATGCCAGGCATATGCGAAGGAAGACCGCAAGCCCGCGCTTGTCATCGAGGCCGCCGGGGAAATCTGGCACATCGACCCGATGGCCGATGTGCCGTTCTTCGACGCCGCGCTCGGGTGCTGGGAACTGGACCGGAGGGCGGAAGGCTGGCGCTGGTTCTGGCGCGGCTTCGTCCGAGCCCCTTCCGGCGTCATGCAGTACCGCGTGCCCACCGCCGTCGACGCGGCGTTCGCGAAGGCGGCGATTGCCCGGTCCGGCGATCCCGACCTCGTTGCCGCCCGATGGATCTTCCTGGACGCTGCCCGCAAGCGTGGCGAGGCGGTCCCTCCCTGGACCGGGGCGAGCGGCGACGGCGTGGCGCGCTTCATCCCGGCCGACGAATGCCTCAATCCCAGGGCCTATGGCTTCGCGGCCGACCTGGCGGACGCCGCGGGGCTTCCCGGCGCGACGGCGCTCCGCGAGCGGGGAACCGCCGTCCAGCGCTACTGGTTCGACTGGCGGGAATGCTCAGGCAGGTTCACGGAGCTCAAGCTCGACGCGCTCGGCCCCGTCGCCGACGGCTGGTACGTGCCCGAGGGGTACGCCGCCCCGCAGGGCGACCGGGATTTCGTCGAGGTGTACGAACTGGCCTTCAAGGCCGCCGCGGCCGGCCGCGCGCTCTTCGGCGGCGCCGACCGGACGGTGCTGGACCTGGACCTGCTCCGCGCCCGCATGCTCGCGGCGAAGGAACGGGACAACTCGGCCGCCTGGCACGTCCGTCTCGCCATGGAGGACTTGCGGAAGGTCCTGGAGCGCTCGTTCGCGTCGACCGCGTACGCCGCCGACCGCACCGGGACGATGTACTGCAAGATCCCGGCGCGGGAGTACGCCCTGCAGCTCGCGGCCGCGACGAGGCGGTCGCTCGAGGCGATGCTCGGGCCGGACCATCCCGACGTCGCGCTCCTGCCCTGGCCCGAATCGCCCGATCGTGCGGTCCTGATCCTCCAGGGCCGTTTCGGGGCCGACGCGCCCGAGACGATCGCGGCGCGGACGGCGCTGGCTTGGGGCCTGGCCGGGTCGCGCGACTATGTCCGCGCGGCGGCCGAAGCCCAGGCGGCGATCGCCTCGTCGAAGGCCGGGGGAGCGGGCCCCTCGGCGGCCCTCGCCGACGCACTCGACGCCCTGGGACGGGCCCGCGCTGGCCTGGGCGACGCGGCCGGAGCGGCGGCGGCGCTCGAGGAATCCGTGAAGTCCAGGCGCGCCGCCCTCGGCATCGACCACGCCAGATCCCTTCCGACGCTGAGCGAGCTCGGATTCGTGCGGGACCGGGCTGGAGACCAGGCGGATGCGCTGGCCATGTGGCGCGAGGCCGGATCGCTGTGCGAATCCCTTCGCGCCCTCGACCGGTTCGAGCTGTCCGGTTACCATCGCGACCTCGGCGTGATCGCCTCCCGCAAGGGTCTTCCCGCCGAGGCGGTGGCCGAGTTCCGGCGGGCGCGGGAACTGCTGCCCGCGACCGTCCAGGACCCCGGCCTCGGCTTCGACCTCGGCGACGCGCTGGCGGACTCGGGCTCGTACGATTCCGCCATCGCCGAGTACCTCGCGGCGCTGGAACCGCCGGACAGCTGGCCCCGGGAGGCGGACGCGGCCGACCGCGCGCAGGCGCAGGCGCGCATCGCGGTCGCCGCGGCGCGGGGCGGTATGGCCGCGCGGTGCGACGCCGCCGCGGAAGCCGCCCTCGCGCCGTGCCAGCCGTCCGGGACGGGGCCGGCGGCCGTCACGGGGCGGAAGGCCGCGACCTGCCTGGCCCTGCTCGGCACGGCGCGCCGCCTGTCCGGGCGCCCGGCACTGGCGATCGACTGCTACGAGCAGGCACTGGCGGCCGCCGGGACCGGGGGTCCCGACGATGGTTTCACGGACCGCGTCCGCAACGATCTGGGCGGCGCGCTCATGGCCATCGGCGCCTTCGCGGAAGCCGAGGCCGTCTTCTCCGGCCTCCTCGCCCGGGCCGACCGTCTCGGCTCGCGCGCCGACCGCGCCCTCGTCGTCAACAACCTCGGCGCCGCCCTGGAGGGCCGGCGCGACCTCGCGGGCGCCGCTGCCCGATACCGGGAGGCGCTGGCGCTCTGGGAGGCCGAGCACGGCAAGACCCACCCGCGCGTCGCGACCGCGCTCAACAATCTCGGCTGCGCGCTCCAGGCCTCCGGGGACTTCGCGGGCGCATCCGAATGCCACGCGAAAGCGTTCGGGATCAGGATGCTGAGCCTCGGCGCTGACCACCCCGACACGGCGCGGTCGCTCAACAACCTCGGGAACGCGGCCTTCGCCGCCGGCAGGCCGGACGAGGCCGAGACGAGGTACAGGAACGCCATCGCCATCTTCGTCAGGTTGCCGGGAAGCGCGGCCGACGCCGCCGCCGCGCTTTCGAACCTCGGCTGCCTCCTCCTCTCGCTCGGCCGCCGCGATGAGGCGACCGTCACCCTCGCCCGCGCCTGGGAACTGTCCGCCGGGCGCTACGAGGACGAGCTGCCCTTCCTCGGGGACGAGGAGCGCGCCGCCTTTGCCCGGTCGCTCGCGACGCAGTTCGAGCTCTGCTTCGCGCTGGTCGCGGCCGACGGCGGCGGCTCCGCTGCCGCGAGGCGGCTGGCCATGGACGCGCTCCTCCTCTCCAAGGCCGCGCTTCTGGACGCGCGGCGGGCCACCCGCACCCGCGTGCTGGCCTCGGGCGACCCGGCGCTCGCCGCGGCGTACGACGCGTGGTCCGACGCGCGCGGAGCGCTCGCCCGGGCCCGGGCCGTCCCGGGCGCCGACCCGGCCAGCCTCGAGGAGCGCGCCGCTCGCCTGGAGCGCGAGCTCGCCGCACGCGCCGCCTACGCGGTCGCGCTGCCAGCTGCGCCGCGCTGGACCGAGCTCCGCGCGGCGCTCGAACCGGGCGATGTCGTGGTGGAGGTCGTGAAGTTCCGGGACTACGCGTCCGGCTGGGGCGCGGCCGCGCGCTACGGCATGCTCGCCCTCGGGGCGGGCGACGACGCGCCGGCCTTTACGGCCGGAGGCGACGCCGGGGAGCTCGAGGGCCGCCGTCTCGCGGCGTGGCGCGACCTGATGGAGGGCAACGTGCGCATTTCGGACGTCCCCCGGGTCGAGCGCGAGCTCCACGACGCCTTCTGGGCGCCGGTCGCCTCGCTCTCGCGCGGCGCGAAGACCCTGTGGTTCGCTCCCGACGGCGTCTACTGCGTCTTCAACCCGGCCACGCTCGCGGACCCGGCGGGTCCCCCGGGCAGCCGCGTCGGCGACGCGTTCTCGTTCCGCGTGATCGCTTCCTCCCGCGACCTAGTCCGGGTCCGGTCCGGGGGCGCCACGTCGCGGGGACCGATCGTCGTGGTGGCGAACCCCGATTTCGACGCGAAGGTCGTACCGGCCGACCCGCAGTGGCGCGCCCGGCCGCCGGTGTTCGGCGGGAAGGTCGACCGCCTGCCGGGGACCGCGCGGGAAGCCTCGGCGATCGCTGCGGCGGCCGCGGCGGCGGGACTGGACTGCGTCCGGCTCACCGACGCGGCGGCAACGGAGGCCGCCGTCCGGGGGATCGCCGCGCCGCGCATCCTCCACGTCGCCACCCACGGCTTCTCGCTGCCGTCGGCCGAGCCCTCCACGCCCGCGGGACAGGGGCTCTCCGTGCTCGGAGCGGGCGCCCCGGACCCGTCGATCGACCCGCTCTCGCGGTCGGGCCTCGTCCTCGCGGGTGCCAATTTCGGTCCGTCGCGCTCCGGCGAGGACGGCGTGCTGACCGCGCGGGAGGCGGAAACGCTGCGGCTCGACGGCACCGAGCTCGTCGTGCTGTCCGCGTGCGAGACCGGCCTCGGCGAGATCCAGGCCGGCGAGGGCGCCCTGAGCCTCGACCGCGCCTTCCGCGCGGCGGGAGCCGGCGCCGTCGTCAAGACGCTCTGGCAGGTCGACGACGCGGCGACCGCCGCGTTCATGGAGGCGTTCTACACGGACCTTCTCGGCGGCATGGACCGCAGGCAGGCCTTCGGCCGCGCCGTCGCGTTCCTGCGCGCGTCGAAGGCCTGGCGGGCTCCCGCCTACTGGGGTGCCTTCGTGTACGTCGGGAATTGACTTCCCCCGGGGCTCCTTCCGGCGGTATCTTCCGGAAAAGGGGGAAGCTGGCATGGACGGGCGAATCCACGATTTCTCGGCGAAGGACATCAAGGGACGCGAGACGAGCCTGTCGAAATTCAAAGGCAAGGTCGTCCTCGTCGTCAACACGGCCAGCAAGTGCGGTTTCACGCCGCAGTTCCGTGGCCTGCAGGATCTGTACGACCGCTACGGCCCGCGGGGCTTCGTCGTGCTCGGCTTCCCTTGCAACCAGTTCGCCGGACAGGAACCCGGCGACGAGGGCGAGATCGCCTCGTTCTGCTCGCTCAATTACGGCGTGACCTTCCCGATGTTCGCGCGGGTCGAGGTGAATGGCCCCGGCACGCACCCGCTCTTCGCGTGGCTGAAGGCCCGCAAGCGCGGCCTCTTCGGTTCCGGCGACATCAAGTGGAACTTCACGAAATTCCTGGTCGGGCGCGACGGCCTGCCGCTGTGGCGCTTCCCGTCCTCCGCCGAGCCCGAGACGCTGGCTTCGGCCATCGAGAAGGCGATCGACCTGCCTGCCTGAGCCATCGCCGTCGGACGCCGACGGACCGGCGCCGGCTGCCGTCACGCCCGTTCGACCTCCACCGGCACCCCGTGCATGACCGCCCCGAGGGCCGGACCGCCTCCGTCGGTGGAGGTCAGCACGTTGGGCGATCCGACAAGGTCGCCGCCGGAACCGTCCCCCTCGTGCCAGGTCCCCTCCGGCAGCGACACGACGCCCGCCATGAGTCCGTCCGCCAGCCGGACCCGCACCCGGGTCCAGCCGTTCCCGTTGCGCACGATGACCTCGTCGCCGTCGACTACGCCCCGCGCGGCCGCTTCGGCGGCGTTCATGTCCAGGGCGTGGTCGGCCGGAAAGCGCGATCCGGAGCGGTCGCCGCCCTGCGAGTGGGTGCGGTCCGCGCGCTTGGGCGTGACGAGGAGGAGCGGGTACAGCGGGTCCAGCACCGCGCCGCGCCAGGTCGGGATTGCCGGGCGGCCCGTGTCCCGTTCCCACGCGACGCTCTCCAGCTCGACGAGGCCGGAGGGCGTGCCCAGCGGGTGGGTGACCGGGTCACGCGCGAAGTCCGCGAGCCCCACGCGGTCCTGCTCCGGCGCGAAGTACGCCCCGGTACGCATGAACTCGTCGACGTCGGGTATTTCCGATTCCACGAGGAACTCGTCGATCCACCGGTCTGCGCTCCTTCCCCCCGTGAAGCGTTCCCCGAAGCCCATGCGTTCCGCGAGCTCCGCGAAGATCTCCCAGTCGTCGCGCGCGAGGCCCTCGGGCGGAACGGCACGGTCCTTGTAAAGCAGCCAGTTGCCGAGCCAGGGGATGCCGATGTCCCGCTTCTCGAGCGGCGAAGCGGCGGGCAGGACGACGTCGCAGCGGCGCGCGGTCGGCGTCAGGAAGAGCTCGTGGCAGACGGCGAACTCGAGCCGCTCGAAGGCGGCCAGGCTCTTGCGGATGTCGGCGCCCTGGTTGACGAAGTTGCCCCCGACGACGCAGGCGCTGTGGATGTCGGACGGCCAGCCTGCCGCCTTCCCGCCAAGGATGGCGTCGGGTCAGCGGAGCACCGGTATCTCGGGCTGGCCGGCCAGCGGCAGCGGATCGATCCTTCCGACCTTCGGGACCGGCAGGCGACTGTTCATGGACCCCGTGGACCCGCCGCGCACGCCGAAGTTGCCCGTGGCCAGCTGCAGCGCCACCGAGAGCCTGAAGGGTTCCTCGCCCCCCACCACCCGCTGGATCGAGTAACCGGGCAGCAGCATGGCGGGTTTCGCCGTCGCGTACGCGCGCGCGAAGCGGACGATCTCCGCCGCGTCGACGCCGCAGATGCCGGAAGCCCATGCCGGGTCGCGCGGGTCGCCGCCGGCGTGCCCGAGGACGTACGCCTCCAGCCTGCTGAACCCGATGGAGCGGCTCTCGGCGAATTGCCGGTCCGCGAGCTATTCGGAGAGAAGGACGTGGAGCGTCGCCAGCATGAGCGCGGCGTCGGTCCCCGGCAGGCACGGTATCCACCAGGTGGACGCTCGCGCGACCGTGGAAGTCCTGCGGGGATCGATGCAGACGACCTGCGCTCCCCGCTTCCGCGCCTCGAGGATGCGGCCGGGCAGCTCCGACCCGAGCCTCGTGTCCAGGATGTTGGCGCCCCAGAGGACGATCATGGCCGCGTCGCGCGCGGTCGAGGGGTCGAAGCCGGAACGCTTCCACTCGGGCCCCAGGAGGTAAGGCAGGACGAAACGGGCGGCGCCGTTGCTGTAGCTGCCCGACAGCGTAGTGCAACCCCCTGACGCGTCCAGGAAGCGCCGGGTCAGGGCCGAACTGTCATGGAGCGCGCCGGTCGAGCCTGCACCCGCGAGCGCGATGGTCGATCCCGGGCCATGCCGCGCGCGCGACTGCCCGAGCCGGTCGGCGACGATGCCGAGCGCCTCGTCCCAGGAAGCCTCCCGGAAGGACGAGGCGGAACCCCGCGTCCCGACGCGGACCAGCGGCGTCCGCAACCGGTCGGGCGCGTAGTGCTCGGCGGCCAGCGCCAGCCCCCGCCGGCAGGCGTAGACGGGGGCGCCGGCCGGATTGCCCAGGATGCGGACGACCCTGCCTCCCGAGACCTCGGCAAGCAGGGGGCAGGCGCCGCCTCCGCAGTCCTTGCCGCAGAAGACGGGGACGGTGCCGATGTCGGGATCCCCCTCAGCGCCCCGGGGCGGCGGCGGCCTTCACCGCGTGCCGCCGGCTTCGAGGAGCCCGTCGGGCGGCACCACGCTGCCATATTTCGCCTTGAGCGCCTCGAGGCCCTTGAGTTGTTCCCCGTAGATCTCGAAGATACGCGGCGGGCAGTGGAGTTCCTTCTCGTACGCCTTCCGCTGGAGCTCGATACGGGCTTGGATGTTGTCCACGTGGAATGAGAACTGCTTTTCGTAAATCTCCCTGCCGTATTCCTTGCCGATGGTCTCGGCGAAGATCTTTTTCAGGTCATCGTAGAGGGGAATGCATCCGATCGGCGTATTGATGGCCTTCACTTCGCCATGGGCCCGGCGCTCGAGCCAGGTGAGCCAGGGCTTGACATCGCGCTTTTCGCCGAGGAGCTTCCTGGACCCGGGTTCGCCGCCGCGCGAGCCGTGGGTCAGGAAGTAGTTGAGCCCCGCCATCACCGGCTTCCGCTTGAGGGACGGCGAATTGAAGAACTCGAACTGGGCCGCCATGTAGTCGCCGACCGGCCCCGGCATGAAGGGGGCGTTGGCCCAGGGCTGCCGGTTCACGCCCGTGACTCCGACCTCCGTGGCCGTCGCTGCGGAGACGATGGACGCGCCGATGACCACGCCATGATCGGGGTCCTGAGCCACCCACACGGGCGGCATCGTGTCGGAATCGCGCCCCGAATACGTGACGACCCCGATGACGCAGCCCGCGGGATCGGCGGCCATCTTCCCGTTGTAGTTGTCGATCGCCGAGCTGGGTACGGTGACGCGGGCATTGGCGTTGGACATGGGAATGTCCTTCCCGTTCGCGTCCTTCTTTCCCGGAGTCCATTCGCCGAGCCAGTTCCTGCCCTTCGCCGGAACGGGTTCGCCGTGGCCGGACCAGTGCGGCACCCCGGCGGCGTCGACGAGCACGTTCGACCAGATGACTTCGCAGGGCTTGGCGCCCCGGAGGCATTTCATGAGGATCGGGTCGCCTTCCTGGTTGACGTCTTCCACGATCCCGAATACGCCGATCTCGGGATTGACGGCGCGCATCGCGCCGTCGGCGTCGATCCATATCTGCGCGAGGTCGTCGCCGATGAAGTCGGTGCCCACCATCGCGGTCGTCGTCTTGCCGCAGCCGGAGGGCGCGGCGCCTGAGAAGAAGGTCATGCGCCCGCCTGGGCCCGTCAGCCCGGTGATGAACATGTGCTCGGAGAGCTGCCGCCCTTTCCGGAAGTAGGTGCAGAGGTCGACGGCGAAACGGTGGTTGCCCTTCTTGGGCATCAGCGTGTTGCCGGCATAGGTGCAGTACATGGAGAAAGTCGTGAGCCAGCTCCGGTCCATGAAGATGCGTGCCTTGGGGATGTCCTCGGAGAGGAAGCGTCCCATGCTGTGGGTGTTCGTGAAGAAGGTGCCGGCGCGGGTCGCTTCCGCGTCGAAGGAAGCCCACGCCGAGGGATAGAGGAGGTTGCCCGAGTGGACGACGTACCAGGAGTCGGTGATCATGAGCGCGGGGATCGAGGCTTCGGCGCCCACCGGCCCGCGGCTCCAGAAGGAGAGGAGCATCGTCTTCCCCTTCATGATGCCGCGGTAGTTCTTCGCGATGTAGTCGAGCGCCTCGGTCCTGATCATGCCCCGGGAGCCGGTCGAGATTTCCTCGCCTTCGTTGACGATGTAATAGGTCTTGTCGACCATTCGCCCCTGGTCCTCGGGCAGGTCGAAGTGGCAGGAATGGCCGGGCAGCTTGAGCTCGAATTCCTCGCCCTTGCGGACTGCCATCTCGCGCACGTGGCGGAAGTCCGCTTCCGATCCGTCGTTGATCCAGATGTCGTCGGGTTCCATCATGGCGACGGCGTTCGCGATCCGTCCGAGCACCTCCCCGTTCCTGACAGCGGCGAGCTTGGCCTTGCTCCCGGGCCCGGCCTTCCGCTCGAGCAGCGCGCGCGCGTCGGCCGCGTTCTTCACGCCGCCGAGCTCCGACAATATATCGATACCCTTTTTCAGTTCCAGTTTCATGGTCCTCTCCATCCGCGTAGATAGCGTGATAACGACGGGCGACCCGACCTCCTCTGGGTCAAGCCTCATCGCCGCCGGCGCGAAAAAGAATGCGTGTCCGTGAACAGGAAAAATCCACCCTACACCCGGAAGCGCGGGTCGTCAAGAATCCTTCTTCGTTTCCGCGCCCCCGGAGGCTCAATTCCCTTCCGGCGGCGCCTTCTTCCCGCCCTGCGGGAACCGTATCCCGAACTGCCCGAGCAGGGTCATGACCTCCGCGAAAGCCCACGCGACGGGCGAAGCGCCGTCGCCGGCCGCGAGCACGGTGTAGTCGTCGATCCTGAGCGATCCGAAGATTTCCGGCATCCTTGCGATGAGGGTCGACTGGAGGGCTTCCGGTGTACGCGCGTCCATCCCACATCAGCCTGATCCGGACCGTACCGGCAATCAAGTTCGGGCGACAACCGACCGTACCGTATCAAGCGCCCGGGATCTCCCTGGATGGACAGGTGAACAACGGGACGACGCCCGAAGCTGCGACCTTCACGAACGCTGCTTCCTCAGGCGCGCTCATGGCAAGGCCTTCGGGTCCGAGTTCCTTGACCAGCCCGAGCGCCATCCGGAAGAGTGTCTCCTCTCCCGGCGGGATCAGGGCGCAGACGCCCCTGGACAGCGTGAAGCGCAGGGCGTCGCGGGCGATGGATCGATCATCCACCGGCTTGTACCAGCATTTTTCGTAGGTATGGGTTTCGTCCCGGCCCCAGGGCGTGTGCGCGAGCGACTTGAGCGCGAGGACGCGGATGCCGCGCCGCCCCGCTTCCGCCATGACCTGGGGGCCGAAGTTGCCGTTGTGCCAGCAGGCGAAGTTGACCGGGAACAGGAGGGAATCCAGCGGCAGCCTGTCCATCAGCGCAAGCGCCGCCTCCACCGAATGGCAGGACGCGCCGACGTGGAGAATCCGGCCGTCGGCCCGCGCACGCATCACGGCTTCGGACGCGCCGCCCGCGCCGCAGATCCGGTCGACCTCCCCTGGCGTGGTCACCGCGTGGAACTGGTAGAGGTCGAAGCGATCCGTGTGGGCGCGCGCGAGGGACTGCGCCAGTTCCCGTTCCGCGCCCGCGGCATCGCGGAGGTTGGTCTTGCAGGCCAGGAAGACGGAATCGCGCTTGCCCCTGAGAGCGTCTCCCAGCTTGATCTCCGCTTCGCCATCCCAGTAGCTCGGGGCGACGTCGAAATAGTTGACCCCCGAATCGATCGCCCCGGAGACGGCCTTTCCCGCGTCCCGGCTGTCCATGCCCACCACGATGATACCGCCGAAACCGACGACCGAGAGCCGGATCCCGTGCCTGTATTCGCGCGTCGGAAGGCTCGCGCCCGCATCCTGTGACATTCCCGCCTCCTCGCACGGCCGCCCGGCCCCGGAACCCAGACGGCTCGATCCGCGAACTCCTGCCGATGTCCGTCCATTCCAGTATGGGCGACTTTGCGTGGAAATCAAGGAAAGGCGAAACCCCGGGGCGTACTGGACAACTTCCCGACCTCGCCGTATCCTGATCGCGGGAACCGAGCCGGGAGCATGCGTCCGGACCACCCCGGGAGGATGAGCGGCGATGAAGGGCGACGAAGGGAAAAAAGACAAGGGTGTCTCGTTGGGGAAAGTTATCGGTTGGGGTTTCATCGCGTTCGGCGTCGTCAGCATGCTGGACTCCTTCAGCCCGATACCCGTTCCCACCGTCGGCCCGGTTGCCATCCTCTCGGGACTTGCGTTCGTCGGCATCGGCGGGCTGTTCCTCCTGCGGGGCGCCATCCCCTGGTCCAAGCTCCTGAGCGGATCGGCCACGACCCTTTTCGCGCCCTCGGTCAAGATCGACCCGATGCTCCCGGTCAGGATCCTGAAACTCGCGAAGGACCACGCCGGGATACTCACCGTGTCCATGGTCGCCATCGAACTCAACATCCCGATCGACGTGGCCGAGGCCGGCCTCGAGGAGTGCGCGCGGCACGGCCATGCTGCCGTCGACTTCGACATGCAGAAGGAAACCAAGTACTACAGCTTCCACGAACACCTGAAGAACTGAGGCGTTGGATCGGGCGCGGCAGGCACATTCCGCTTCCGTCGGCAGGCGATAGCCGTTCGCGCTCCAGTCGCAGACGACAGCGTCCCAGCTGGAGGGGCTCGACGTCGGCACCGCGCCCCAGGAACCAGGGTCGGTCTTCCCGTTCAGGCTGTAGGCGGGCTTCATCCCTTCCTTGATCGATCGCTTGTTG
>JAPLSN010000036.1 GCA_026398615.1 Spirochaetota bacterium
TGAAGATCCCGTTTGCCTTAGCAGTTTTCGTGCCAGAAGCAGTGCTTTATACTTTCGTCCGTACGCCCTTGTCAAGCATCCGAACGTTCCCTGCGTTCTTTTCGCCCCCTGCCGTCGCGCCCCTTCCGGATACCGACGCAGGCGACATTGCGCTAGGATAGTCTACCGAACTTGCAGCTTTCGCGTCAAGCATAAGAACACCTTTTTATCTTTGTCATCACACCCGGCAACCCTGAATTCGTCAGTCGCACACGGCTGGAGGTATATACATTCCGAGGCGCCGGGATGTCAAGCCACGGGTGCTGAATTTTCCGTCAAATTCATCATTGTGCAATCGAATTCAACAAAACCGAAACGCCTTCAGCGAAACCGGCACCGAATTCGGCCTCGGTAACATAGGCAGGCAGGGTTTTCAGGATCCCCGCGTAGCGACGCACATTCGCAACCCCGACGCTGACCGGAAATCGTGCGAACATCGGTTCGTCGTTCGGGGAATCCCCAAAGTACAAAACCGAGGCCAGGTCTTCGTCCCGGTGGTACCCGAAACGGCTGGACAGGAAGAACTCCGCCATCGATGGCTTGTCGTAGTCCCCGAACCATGCATTGACATGAATGGAGCTGATCTTGGCATGCGCACCCATGGACTCGCAGATCGACTTGACGCGGAGTGCGGTTTCCATCGGCAGGACGGGCGGCTCCTCGGCGAAGTCGACGGCGAGGTCGCAGAGCCTGGCAAACTGGTCCTTGGCAACACGCGCGCCTGGCACCTCCGCGAGGACACGAAGCCTGACGCCCTCCAGCCGCTCGCGGGCTTCCGCCGCATCGAGGGCCGCCGGGTGGCGCAAGGTGGACAAGCGTTCGCCGTCCATGAAAAAGGCGAAGGCGCCATTTTCGCCGACGACGCCGTCCACGGGCCATTGCCGGGCAATGCAATCGCACCAGCCCGCCGGTCGTCCGGTCACGGGAACCACGCGGTACCCGGCTTCCCTGAGCCGCCACATGGCCGAGAAAGAGGCTTCCAGGAGGCGGCCGTCACGGGTAATGGTGTCATCTATATCGAAAAGCACAAAGCGGATGGCGGCAGCCGCGCCGTACGGCAGAGCCGAGACGGGCGTCATGGCGCCGGGGAGCGCGACAGGGATCGGTAGTGAAGGAGGTAGTCGGCGAAGGATCCGACCGATAACGCGCCCGCGATGCAGTAAACGACGAACGAGCCCGTCGCGATGTATGCCGACGCGTTTCCGAGCCAGCCGAATGCGTTCAGGGTGAGCATGATCATCGATACCGAGCCGGCTACCATGTAGACGACGGCCTTGAGCTTGCCGCCGGGCCGCGCGCCCATGGCCACGCCGCGGCGGGCCGCGAGCAGGCGTATGAAGAGGATTCCATATTCTCGGTAGACGACCAGAAGGAAAACCCAGAGCGGCATGAGCCCGGTGAAGGCAAAGCACAGGAAATAGGTGAGGCGGGCGATAACGTCCGCAAAGGGATCGAACAGCTTGCCGAAATCGCTCGCCGAGTTGTTGCGGCGGGCAGCCATCCCGTCGAAAAGGTCCGTCAGTTCCATGACGATGAAAAACCCCCAGAGGACCGGAATGACGAAGCGTGCATCGACGGAGAAATACGGGGGAATGAAATAGAACATGAAGAAGAACGGCGCCAGGACGAGCCGTGACGCGGTCAATTTATCCGCGGTTGTCATCGTCGGGAGTATGGGGGTTTGACACGGCATCTGTCAAGGTTGTATTATTTTCCATCCGGCGGTGCAATTTCGCCGTTTCGTCTCGAGTATCGATCGGACCAGGGCATGCGTTCATCCCGACGATCGTCTTGACGAGTGTACGTCGACAGGACGCCCGAGGACGTTCGCGCCTGGAGCATTCAATGGATTTTTTCATTCTCCGAACACGCCTGACGCGCAGCATCCACCTGACCTTTGAATCTTTCCTGCTCGTGCAGTTCGCGATGTTCGGCGCGTTCTGCGCCCTCTTCGGCATGCCCCTCGAATATTTCCTGCTTTTTGCCGCATCAGCGGCGGGTTTTCACCTCTTCGTGCTCGTCGTCCTCATGCAGTTCCTCCCGGATTTCGTCATCCTCGAAACCGGCGAGAAGCTCGAACGCGTCAACCTGGCGAACAGGATCACCCTGGCCCGGCTCTCTACGCTCCCTACGATTCTCTTCCTATTGATGGCATCGAGGGATTACCCGGTGACCATCCCGGTGTTTGTCCTGATCGCCGCGGTCTTCCTCACTGATTTCATGGACGGATATATTTCCCGCACGACGCACCAGGTCACCAAGATCGGGAAGATCCTCGATTCCGTGAGCGACTACAGCCTCCTCTTCTTCCTGGCGATAGCGCTCTTCTACCTGGGCTTGATCCCGCCGTGGTTCTTTCTCCTCGTCGTCGTCCGGCTCGTCAGCCAGTCGATCCTCGCGACAATCCTCGTGTTCGTGCATCGAACAATCGATGCCAGGTCGACGCTTTTCGGCAAGGCCGCCGTGGCATCGACCATGACCGTTTTCGGTTTTGAAATCCTGAGGCTGCTCGTCGCTGACCCGAACAGCGTCTGCTGGAGCGCGCTCGAGTTCGCGGGAGGCTTCGTCATTTTCGTTTCCATATTCGACAAGATCATCCTGTTCGCCTGCAAGCTCAAGGAAGCGCCGGAGCGGCCGAAATCCGCAATCGCGCCCGACCTCACCGATCGATCCGGAGGGACGAAATAATGGCACAGATCAAGAGCGCCCTGGAACTCGCGCTGGAACGTACCAAGGATCTCAAGCCCAACCTGGCTTCCATCGAGACCAACGAACTCCGTCAGGAAGGCAAGCGTTTGGCCGGAGAATTCCTGAGAAACCCGGAAACCGTCGATTTGGCCAAGGCCATCAGGACCTGCGCCAAGGACAGGGTCGGCCGGATCAGGGAAGGCGCCTTCGAGGTCCTCGCAACCCGTATCCAGCTGCCGCTCTCCAGGAACACGGATACGGAAGGGACGTTCCAGATACTGGCCAGGGGATTCTCGGCACTGAATACGGCCCTGCTCGGGGAAAAGCGCATCGAGGCGATGTTCCAGCAGATCGCGGAGTTCATGAAACGCTACGCGGAGGATATCGCGACGATGGACGCGTCGATCCGCAAGCAGTACGAACCCAAATTGAAACGGAAAGAGCAGGAATACGCCGCCCGTACGGGCCAGGCCGTCCGCATCGATCCCATGTCCGATCCGGAATTCGTGGCCTTCTATCAACAGAACGCGGGGCAGGTGAAAACGCAGTACCAAGCCGCGCTTGACCGCGCCAAGGAAGAACTGGCCGCGACGCTCGGGATCAAGGGAAAGGGCGAGGACTGACACACCCCGAACGAGCACCCCGCTCCGGCTTGCCGATCGCGGGGGCTTTGCGTCAGGAAATGCCGGTGAGCGCTTTCATGTACTGCAGGCGGTCGTACGCGGCCGGATCGTCGGACATGAACCTGGACAGCCGTCCGCGTAGCCCGTCCATGCCGGCCAGGCCGAGGCTTTTGGCCCGCCGTTCCATCCCTTCCATGATATCGGTGATGGCGCCGTACCCGCCCTTGTAGACGGCGGAACAGACCTGTACCGCATGGGCGCCCGCCGCGACGAGCTTGAGAGCCTGTTCAGCGGTGGAAACGCCGCCTGACGCGGCGAACTCGCAGGGGACGCGACCGAAGAGGAGGGCGATCCAGCGGAGCGATTCGTGATGATCGGAGTCGTCACCCGTGGCCGGTCCCGATGACAGGCGCATGGAGTCCAGGTCGATATCGAGCTTGTACCAGCGATTGAAGAGCACGACGCCCGCCGCGCCTGCGCCCGCGACGCCCGCTACGACCCTGCCCAGGTTGGTGAACCAGGTTCCCAGCTTCACCGACAGGGGGAGTTTCGTCTTCGCGCGAACCCCGGCCACGATCTCGAGGAGGCGGCGCTCGATCGATTCCGAGGACTCGCCGGGTCCCGACGGCAGGACCGAGACGTTGAGCTCGATCGCGTCGGCGCCAGCCGCTTCAAGCTGCCTCGAAAACTCGGCCCACCAGGGACCGCCTGCGCAGTTCACGCTGGCGATGACCGGTATCCCGGCCTCCCGCCTGGCCGTGCGCACGAGTTCGAGATACCCGGCGGCCCCGGTATGGAGGCCCATGTTTTCAAGGAAGGCGGCGGCCTCGGGATGGGCACCGGCATCGTCCATCGCGGGGAATTCCGCGCGGAGCTGTTCCTCGAACAGCGACTTGAGGACGACGGCTCCCGCGCCCGCCGCGGCTGCCTTTCTGACGCCATCGGCAGTCGAGCTGAGGCCGCACGAACCGAGGATGATGGGATTGCGGAGCGAAAGTCCCAGGTATGTAGTTTCGAGTATCGACATGAATCAACCTCCGTACGTATTCCGCAGACTGGAGGAATGCACTTCCCGTCTGCAGGGCAATGAGGGTGCCGGGAAACGAGTCGCTTCCCGTTCGCATCCAGCGGCGACACCCTGCCAGAAAGACTACGAAGCCGGAAGCCGGGAATCAAGTGTAAAACGGGTCCGCGATCCCGAATTGCGCCGATCATGGCGATGCGTCAGCGAAGCTTGTCCGGGTTGAGCCCTTCCAGCTCGTGGACGACGAAGAGGCCGTCCTTCCGGACGAGCCGGTCGTCGAACCAGAGTTCGCCGCCGCCGTATTCCGGCGTCTGGATCAGGACGAGGTCCCAGTGCACCGACGAGCGATTGCCGTTGAAGCAGTCGTCGTAGGCATTTCCCGGCGTGAAATGGATGGATCCGGATATCTTCTCGTCGAAGAGGGTTTCCAGCATGGGTTTCGTGATGAAGGGATTCACGCCGATCGCGAATTCGCCCACGTAACGTGCGCCCTCGTCGGTATTCAGGATCGCGTCGATCCGCGCGGTATCGTTCGCCGTCGCCTTTACGATCCTGCCGTTCCGGAACTCCAGCCGGATGTCCTTGAACACGAAACCTTCGTATTCGCTCGGCGCATTGTACGAGATGACACCGTCGACGGAAGTGCGCACGGGCGCCGTGTAGACTTCGCCGTCGGGAACGTTCATCGTGCCGTCGCACTTGATCGGGGGCAAACCCTTGATCGAGAAGGAGAGGTCGGTACCCGGCGCGACGATCCTGACGCGGTCGGTCCGCGACATGAAGCCGACGAGGGGGTCCATCGCTTTCGACATCCTCGCGTAGTCGAAGACGCAAACGTCGAAAAACCAGTCCTCGAAAGCTTCCTCGCTCAGGGAAGCCATCTGGGCCATGGCCGCACTCGGGTAGCGGAGCACGACCCAACGCTTCCCGAGCCGCGATTCCATGTGGACCTTCTTCCAGATCGTTGAATTGTAGATCTCCATCCGCTCCGCGGGTACGTCGGAGAGCGCTGAGAGGTTGCGCCAACTCGTGAACCCTATGTAGCAGTCCATGGCGTCCATGCGCATTCGCTCGTATGCGGCCTGGATTTCAAGCTGGGCCCTGGTCGCCCGGCGGTAGACGGCCCGGTCGAGGGATTTGTCGCGGAGCGTGACGAAGGGCATGCCCCCCGCGTTGTAAACGGCTTCGACGATGGCCTTCACGAAAGCCAACTCGATGCCCGTGTCCTGGATGAGGACCTTCTCGCCCGGTTTGACCGCGACGGAATAGTTGACGAGAAGCTCCGCGAGCTTGCGGAGGCGCGGATCGATCATCATGGCGACTTCCTTGGATTTGCCGAACCCCGGGTTCTGCGGGATTCCCGCGGCATCCGAACGCAGGCGGGCGCGAGGCGGCTATCATAATACGGGAAGGCGCCGGAGTGAAGGGCGCGAAAGGAACGCCGACGGAAGCGGAATCGTGCTTCCCCTCCCCCGGCGTTCCCTCAGGTCCTATACGGGCAATGCATACAGCGCCGCGAAGAAGTGGCAGACCGATCCGGCGATCACGAAGAGGTGCCAGACCGTGTGCATCCACTTGACTCGCTTCATGGCGTAGAAGAGGGTGCCCGCGCTGTAGGCCACGCCGCCGATGAAGAGGAACGCGACTGCCAGGCGGGGAGTCCCGGCGACGAGGGGTTTCCAGGCGAAGACGATGAGCCAGCCCATGACGATGTAGATCGGAACGGTGAGTTTCTTCATCTTTTCGAGAAAGACCGCCTTGAGCGCGATGCCGACGGCGGCGATGGCCCACTCGAGGCTGAAGATGATCCAGCCCATCCTGCCTCCGACGACGCCGAGAGAAAACGCGGTGTAGCTGCCGGCGATGAGGAGGTAGATCGACGAATGGTCGATGATCTCCAGGATCTGTTTGGCGCCGCTGTCCTGGATCGAATGGTAGACCGTGGACATCGTGTAGAGGACCACGAGCGACGCGCCGAAGATCGCGTACGAAACGACGGTGACCGGGGGGCCGCGCGTCGCCGCGGCGGCGGTCAGGATGACGAGCCCGGCGATGGACAGGAGCGCGCCCAGGCCATGTGTGATGCCGTTGGCTATTTCCTCCCCGATGGAACAACGCGGGGCTCCGGCAGGGGGGACAGATCCGGCATCGTCGTCAGATGCGGGAATTGATGCGGATTGCACGGGAACCTTCCTTGGTGCGGAGCGTCCTCAGGGGCACGATCCGTCGGGAAGTTCGACCCGGCTTCAGGAAAAAGGTTGCGGCCGGGCCAGCCGCTTGTGTGTTTGCGCATTCGGCGATCATGGGGTATCATCCATATATCTGCGTCAGGATGCACCGGGGATCCAGGCGAAAGGTCGGGGGGGGGGGGGCAAGACCGATCCGGACCCGGCGAGTCGATGGCGGCCAAACGAGGTCATTCTTGAATCCATTATCATACCTGTCCGCCGTGGCGTGCACAATCTACATCTTCTGTGCTGCCTGGATGCTGCGCCTGGCCCCCGGCAAGACGGTAAACCGGATCGGCGCGCTGCTGAACGTCCTTTTCGCCCTCTGGGCTTTCGACGCCGTGTTCTCCTACGGCCTCGCCGATCCCGCGGTTTCACGGATGTTCTACCTCGGTTTTTCATTCTGCTGGTGTTTTTTCTCAGGCCTGGCCCTGCACTTCGCGCTGAGGGTGACCGGCGTGCCGCCGGCCCGAAGCAGGATCGGTCGAATCGCGGGGATGCTCGGCCTGTACGGCCCGGGCGCAGCATTCACCCTCATCACCGACCTCTATCTTTTCCGCGGGCTCGTATGGCGGGGCGGCTACTACATGCCGGATCTGAGGACCGACTGGTCGCTCACGTCCTACATCGTCTATTACTTCGCGTACATCGTCGCGTCGGTCGTGCTATTGGCTCGCGGCATCGGGAGAAGCAGGGGGACCGCCGCCAAGGCCCGGCTCCGCATCATCACCATATCGGTGGCTACCGCGCTCGTGCTCGCCTTCATCACCGATACCGTCTTCCCGCTCTTCGACGTCAACTTCCCCCAGATGGCGATCCTCTGGATAACCATCTGGTCGCTGGGCGTGCTCCTGGCCATGAGCGGGTACGACTTCCTCGCGCCCTTCCCGGTCGAGGACGCGTACCGCATCCTCGACGCGATGGCTGATGCCGTTATCCATCTGGACGACGGCGGTGCCGCGACCTGGCTCAACGCGAGCGCGCGCAAATTGCTGTCGGTCGAGCGGGGAGCCGAGTTCCAGAACCTCAACCTCGACACCATCGTGGATTTCCAGGAAGCCGACGCCACATACGCCCGCAATCTCTTTACGGGAAAGTCGAATTCCATGGCCGCGCTCGCCCGGGTGGGTCCGTCGGGAATTTCCGCAGCGGTCAAGCTGGTGTCACTCCGGGAGCGGAACACCCTCAGGGGTGTCGTGCTCGTTGCCAGCGACCTCTCGGACGCGACCGGCCGGGAACGCGCGGAACGGCTGTTGGCCGAAACGGGCCTCGTTCTCGACGAGTTCATCGAGCGTTCGCTGGACGGGATCATGCTCGTGGACTCCGAAGGCCGGATCGACCGGTGGAACCCGGCCATGGAGCGGATGACCGGGATTCCCTCCGCCGAGACGCGAGGCAAGCCGGTCTGGGACATCCTCGGCTCCCTGTCCCCCGCCGGCGGGGACGGGGAACTCGGCGTCGAGGGCACGAAGGAAACAGTCATGCGGGCGCTCAGGGGTGAAACCACCGACTGGAACCAGCGGTTCATCGAACTCAGGATCACTGACAGGAGCGGGAAATACAAGATCCTCCAGGTCACCAATTTCCTCATTCCCCTCAAGAGCGGGACGAGGAGCGCCGGCATCGCCAGGGACGTGACCGAGGAACGGAAGGCCGCCGAGGAGACCCTGGAACAGATCAGGAAGCTCGACCACGCGCAGAAGATGGAGGCGATCGGCACGCTCACCGGGGGCATCGCGCACGATTTCAACAATACTCTCGGCGGCATCGTCGGCGCCGTATCCCTCATGCGGCACGGCCTCGAAAACGGCGATTACGCTTCGCCCGGGGACATGATGAGCGAAGTCGAGACGATAGAGCGATCCGCCGTCCGGGCCGCCAAGACCGTCGGCCGCCTCCTTGCCATCACGAAAAAGCGCCCGGTCGAAACCAGGCCGGCGTCGCTCGCAGAAATCGCGCAACGCGTTATAGAATTTTCCCGCAAGGGCGTCGACCGCTCGGTCACGATCGAATTCGGGAGGACGGCCGCGGACGCCACCGTCATGGCGGACACGTCGCAGATGGAGCAACTCATCCTCAACCTCCTCATCAACGCCGCGCACGCGATGACGATCATGCGGCCCCCCGGGGACCACAGGGGCGGTGCGATCACGGTGTCGATCGATCCGTACGAACCCGACCTCCGATTCCTCTCGGTCAACCCCGACGCGCGCCCGGTCAGATACTGGCGGCTCTCCGTGCGGGACGAGGGCGTGGGGATACCCCGCGAGGTGATGCCCCGGATATTCGACCCGTTCTTCACGACCAAGGGCGGCGAGGCATCGTCGGGGCTGGGCCTGGCCATGGTCCACTCGATCGCCCGCCAGCACGGCGGGCTCGTGGAAGTCCTCTCGGAACGGGACAAGGGCTCCGACTTCCGGATCTATATCCCCGCCTGCGACGCCTCCGTGATGCGCACGCCTGAAGCCGTCCGAACCGTACGGAAGGGCTTCGGCGTCGTGCTCGTCGCCGAAGACGAAGATACCTTGCGGAAATCAGACGGTGCGCTCCTCAAGGCCCTGGGCTACGAGACCGAGCTCGTGGCCGACGGGGATTCCGCGGTGGACGCGTTCAGGAAATCGCCGGACAAGTATGCCGCCATACTCCTCGATCTCTCCATGCCGGTGATGAATGGCCGGGAAGCCTTCCAGCGGATCAGGGCGATCGATCCCTCCAGGCCGGTCATCCTCACATCCGGCTATGCCGATGACCGGATCCTCGAAGAGATCGAAAGGGATGCCGCTGGCCGGTTCCTCCAGAAACCTTTCACGATCGTCGAACTCTCGCGGACGCTCGCCGATGTCATCGAGTCGAAGCCGGCGACCGGGACCTGAAACTGCTCCTGAGGGAAGCGATGCGCTTCCTCGACATGCCAATGCCCCCCCGTTCTCATCCGAAAGATCAACAGGACCGGGGTCACGGTGCGCCCGTGCGAGCAGAACGCCAAAACCGAGCAGTCACTGCACGTAGTAACGCGATTGGGCCGTCCGAGAAAATCGGGGGAATACGATCATTCCATCCGTTTCTTCCTTGCCCCTTGCCCGGTGTCCCGGTGCCCCCGTGGTTCCTCCCGGGCAACCCCGTTTCAGACAAGACTCGCGGAGAAACGTCGTATAACTCGTTTATATAAAATCTCAGGAATACTTCTTCACAAAGCCGCAATTACATGGTATGCTCCCACCATGAATACAGACACGACAATGCCGGAAGGCTGGCCGTATACCAAGGCCAAGACGACGCTCGTCAGGGCGGCAGCGCTCGTCATGCAGGAACGGGGCCCGAGGGCCGCCACCCTGAAGAACATCTCGCAGCACGCGGGTGTAACCGAACCGGCCGTATTCCGCCATTTCGACGGGGTGGACGGCGTGTTCGACGGGCTATGCACGGCCGTCGAGTTCTTCTTCGACAGGATCAACGAGACCTACACGGCTCCTGGCCTGAAAGGCTTGCCGAGATTCGAAAAAGCCTATTTCGGAATACTCGACATCCTGACCGAGTACGCCGATTTCGCGTACCTCATCGTCCATGCTTCGACCATATTCCTCGAATATGAAGAGCTGAGCGACAGGATCGTCGCCCTGAAGCAGCGGGACAAGATCCAGGTATTGGCCTGCATCAAGGAAGCCTCCAGGGCCGGCCAGATCCGCAACGACGTCGACGCGGAAACCATCGCGGGCGCCATCGTGGGAAACACCTTGATACTGCTCGGATCGTGGCTTTCCTCGGGCGGCGGCTTCCCCCTGCGCGAACGCTGCGCAAAATCGTGGAAAGAAATGAAAAAACTCATCGAGAAGAAAAAGGCCTGAACAACCTCGGCACGAAAAGCGCCGGGCCGACGAATCCTTCGCCGGCCCGGCGCTTTTCGTTGCATGACCGCGGGGACAAAGCTACAATTAAGTACGTATTTCCATCCAGGACCCGCCATCGCCACGGGTCGCGGCGGAGCATTGAACATGGCACCGGAAGAAAACAGCTCCTCCCCCGAGAGCCGCGACGCTGATTTCAACGAGCTTCTCGGCGAAACCCGGGAAGGCGCGAATTCCGAACTCGACGAGACGCTGGAAGCCATCCTCCTGTCCGTCGAACGCGTTATCCGCTACGATACCGCCTCCATCATGCTCCGGCGCGGCAACGCGCTCGAAATCAGGGCGGCCCGGGGGTTCGCGGACCCGGCTTCCGTCATCGGATTCAGGTTCAAACTCTCGGCCTACCCCATCCAGGCCGGGATACTCGAATCGAACTCACCCACCGTCCTGGCGGACGCGAACAGCGACGAGCGATGGCAAGGCGACAACACGGCGCCGGGCAGCGCCGACATCAGGGCATGGATAGGAATCCCGCTCCGCGGGAAAAAAGGCCCGATCGGCATCCTCACGCTCGACTCCCACAAGTACGGCGTTTTCGACAAAACCGACCTGGAACTGGCCCAGGCTTTCGCCGATGAGGCGAGCGTCGCCATCCAGAACGCGCGATTGCTCGGCGAAACCCGGCGCAGGATGCTCGAGCTGTCCGCGGTGGGCAAGATCGGCGCCGCCGCGTCGTCCCGGCTCGACGTCGACGGGCTGTGCGAAGTGGTCGGGGAGAACCTGGCGACCATCTTCGGGACGGGCGTCGTGTACATTTCGCTGTACGATTCCGCCACCGGCCTCATCAGTACTCCCTTCTTCAGGGCGGAAGGCCGGGACATCCCCGTAGAGCCGTACCCGGTCGGCGGCGGGCTTACGAGCCTCGTGCTCGACCGCAAGGAAGCCCTCCTCATCCAGCGGCATACGGACAGACTGCTCCGCGACTACGGCGCCATCCAGCGCTTCGAGCGCCCTCCCAAGTCGTGGCTGGGCGTACCCATCCTGGCCAGGGGCGAAGCCATCGGCGTCCTCTCGGTACAGGACCTTTACAGGGAAAACGCGTTCACGACCGACGACGTGCGGCTCCTCGAAACCCTCTCGTCGACAGTCTCGGTGTCGATCCAGAACGCATTCCTCTACGAGGAGGCTAAAACCTTCGCGGCCGAGACCTCCACGCTGCTGGAGATCGGCCGCGAGATCTCGTCGACCCTCGTCATCGACGACGTCCTCGCCCTCATCGTCGACAAGGCCCGGAAGGTCATGTGCAAGGATACGGCCGCGGTCTACCTCGTGGACGAAGCCGATGCTTCGATCCTCAGGGCCGCTGCCGCGGCAGGAGTTTCCGCGCATGAAATCATGCCCGAAAGGATACGTATCGGCGATGGCATCATCGGATCGACGGCCGCCGCCGGAAGGCCTGAAATCATAAACAACACCTTCGTGGACCCCCGGAGCGTGCACATCGCCGGGACCGAGGAGGACGAGGACGGCGAAAAGCTCATGACCGCGCCGCTCGTATCCCCGGCCGGCGTCATCGGCGTCATGGCCATCTGGCGCAGCGCCGACGAACCCGCCTTCTCCCGGGCGGACAACGCGTTCCTGGAAGGGCTGGCGAGACAGGCGTCGGTGGCCATCCAGAACGCCCAATCGTACAGCCTGGCGAAAACAGCCCGCGCCGAGGCTGAAGAAGCCAACAAGACCAAGAGCCACTTTCTCGCCAACATGTCGCACGAACTGCGCACACCCCTCAACTCCATCATCAACTTCGCCTACCTCCTCGTCCGGGGAACGGAAGGCAGCCTGTCCGAAGGGCAGCGGGATCTCGTGGCGCGCATCGAGGACTCGGGCACGCACCTGCTTGGCCTCATCAACGACATCCTGGATCTCGCCAAGATCGAATCCGGCCGCATGGAACTCTACGTCGAGGACACGGACCTGAAGCCGCTTATAGAGGGCGTCATCTCCACGGCCATCGGGCTCATCGGCGACAAACCCATATCCCTCGACCTGGAATTGGCTCCCAAGCTGCCGGTCGTGGCCGCCGACCGAACTAGGATCAGGCAGGTGCTCCTGAACCTCATCTCCAACGCCGCCAAGTTCACGAACAAGGGGCGGATCCTCGTCCGCGCGCGGACCGACGAATTCGAGACGACCATCTCGGTCGAGGACAGCGGGATCGGGATAGAACCCGAGGACATCGAAAAGTCGTTCGCCGAGTTCGTCCAGATCGATTCCGGTCCCGACCGGCTTGCCGGCGGGACGGGTCTGGGGCTTCCCATCTCCAAGCACTTCGTCGAGATGCACGGGGGAAAAATCTGGGCGACGAGCGAACCGGGCAAGGGCAGCATCTTCAGCTTCACCCTGCCGAACAGGCGGATTTCGGCGGGCAGGACGCCCGGCGCCCTTCCCGAGATACCGTTACCGCAGGATTCCGCCGCGACGCACGCCGATCCCCACGACATCCTCGTGATCGACGAGGATCCCTCGTCAGCGGACATCATCTCCGATTCGCTCTCGGACGACTACCGGGTGATCATGGTGCAGGATTCCCGCCAGGCGGTCGATGCCGTGAAACGCAAGAGACCGGCCGCCATCGTCCTGGACGTGATGATGCCGCGCTACGACGGCCGGGACATCCTCAAGGAACTCAAGAACGACCCCGAAACCAAGGACATCCCGGTGATCATCTGTTCGGTGGTCAACGAACGGCGCCTGGCTTATTCCCTCCACGCCGACGAATGCCTCCTCAAGCCCATCGATCGGGACAACCTGCTGCGAATCGTCGAGCGGCTCATCCCGAAAGGGGGTACGATCCTCGCGGTGGACGACGATGAAAACGCGCTCGAGATCGTCAGGCGGGTGCTCGATATTTGCCCGTGGAAGGTGAGGTCCGCCACCGACGGGTTTTCGGGGCTGGAACAAATGAGCGAAGACCGGCCGGACGCCGTCATCCTCGACCTCATGATGCCGGGCATGTCCGGGTTCGAAGTCCTCGAGCGCATGCGGACCGACCCCCGGCTCGCCGACATTCCCGTCGTGGTCCTCACCGCCAAGGACTTGAGTCCCGCCGAACGCGAAATCCTCGGGCACGACGCCAATGCATGGATCAACAAGGGCGGTTCCATCGGCGAGGAACTTGAGCGGGCGCTCGCGAAGATCCTGCCGCACAGGGCATGAACACCGGTCTTCCCCATAAAACAGTCAGATTCCCGAGCTGGACGATGCAAAATGGATTATACTGGTTTCGCACGCGCGGGTTGAACGATCCCGGAGGGACGCGCCAAGCGTCGAAATCACAGTCCTGGGGGGGGGTCGCATGATCCGAGAAACCGTGACTCCGAACGAAGCCTTGATCCTGGTGGTGGAAGACGACCCGAACAACCGTCTCGTCATCACGAGGCTCCTCAAGCTCTCGGGCGTACGCCCCGAGAATGTCGCCGAATGCGACAGCGATCCCACCGTCCTGATCCCGGACCGCTTGGGCGACTTCGATCTCATCTTCCTGGACCTCCAGCTCCCCCGCAAGGACGGATACGCCATCATCACCGAGCTGAAGGCCATGCCGGCCCTGGCCGGCACGAAGATCGTAGCCCTGACCGCCAACGTGATGCGGCAGGATATCGAGCGGGCCAAGACCGCAGGTTTCGACGGTTTCGTCGGCAAACCCATAGATGGCCGCAAATTCAGCGAAATCATCACCAAGATCCTGGCCGGCGAGTCCGTATGGACGGTACAATAGCTCCGAACGGTGGGAAACGACCGAGCGCGGCCGCCCTTGCCGAAGCGCTCGAACTTCCCGTGCCCGATTCCGACAATGACGAGGTTTTCGGCCAGCTCATCGATCAGACCAAGTCCCTCCTGAAATCCGAACGCCGCGCGCGCCAGGCCGCGGAGACCCTCAGGGTGGCGTTCCTCGAACTGACGAAAAACCTGGATCCCGACCTGCTCCTCGAAAGCCTCCTGGATTACCTGTGCTGGATCGTGCCCTACGACCGGGCCTCCATCCTCCTGCGCGAAAACGGTTCTGGCATCAGCGGACGGGCCAACCGGGACTACAGGGACGAACCGAGCCCCGAGGCTGCATCGCTCAACCCCGAGGAATTCTCGCGGGCGATCGAAAAAGCCGAATCCTACATTTGCCGCAACGGCACCCGGCTCGTGGCGACGCTCATCGACGGCGAAGAAACCCTCGGCGCCGTCGTGGCCGACAATACGGGCGGACAATACGAAGAGCGCCACATGAAGCTCGCCATTGCCTTTGCGGGCCAGGCCATGGTGGCGATCAGGAATGCCAAGCTCTTCGCGGAACGGGAAGCCGCCGTCCGCGCGCTCGTTTCCTCCTACGATGCCACGATCGAGGGTTGGTCCTGGGCACTGGAACTCCGGGACCACGACACGGAAGGCCACACGCGCCGCGTGCGCGACATCACGGTCAAGCTCGCCCGGGTCATGGGCGTCCCGGAACCGGACATCATCAACATCCGCAGGGGGGCCGTGCTCCACGACATCGGCAAGATGGGCATCCCGGACAGCATCCTCCTCAAGCCGACAGGGCTCGACGAGCACGAGCAGGGTGTCATGATGCGCCACCCCGACTACGCGCACGAACTCCTCGAAAAGATCCCATTCCTGAAACCCGCGCTCGAGATCCCCTACTGCCACCACGAAAAATGGGACGGCAGCGGGTACCCGCGGGGACTCAGTGGTGTGGAAATCCCGATCGCGGCACGCATGTTCGCCGTGGTGGATGTTTACGACGCGCTCACCTACGACCGCCCCTATCACAAGGCATGGGAGCCGGCGGCGGCGCTGGATCATATCGAAGCCCTGTCCGGGTCCCATTTCGATCCGGACATCGTCCAAGCCTTCCTCGCGATGATGCAGATTCGCTGAATCCCCCGATTTCGTCTTCTCCAACAGCGATCAGGCGATCCGGATGGCCCCTGATTCGACCGACACCACCTTCACTTCGAGGGGCGCGGAGCTTTTCGACATACCCTTCCCGGTCATCCAGCATGGGGCAGGCGATGACGGGCTCCTTGCCCGGCAGCGGTTCACCCGATGCGGCTACCGGCAGCGCGGCAAGCGAGAGATCATTCCCGAACGGGAAAGCCGCTGCAGTCCAGCCCGGGACCGTCCGGGATCCACGTGCCGCCCGGCTTTCCGCAGGAAGGACGGTAGTTGATCGCCATGACGCACCCGCTATGTCGCGGAGCCGGGCGCATACTTGCGGACGAGGCCGGAGAGGTCGTCGAGCGTGAATGGCTTCCCGAGATAGCCGTCGAAACCCGCTTCGTAGTACTCGAGGCGTTCCTCGAAGCCGGTGAGGGCGATGCAGGCGGGAAGCAGCTTCCCCTCCGATCCTTCACGGATCATGCGGACGGCGGTAGCCCCGTCGATCCCCGGCATCTGGAGGTCCACGAGGATCAGGTCGTAGCTGTCGGCTAGCACCGCCTCGACAAGCTCGCTGCCACCCGGGACCAGGTCGATCTGGTGACCGAGCTTCCCGAACATCCTTCCGAGCAGCTTTCGATTGGCCTCGTTGTCATCGGCAGCAATGATCTTCATCCCCGCGCTCCCTTTCCGGATTCGCCGGCGCCTTGTTCCAGGCTCCCGGCGATGGTCTTCCAAGCGGCCTCGACGCGGTCGAAACGTATGCGGAGCAGGTCCCTGTCCGCTATCGGGAAAGCGGCCGCGAATTGCCGCACGAGGGCGCCGAGACGGGGAACGCCGAGACGGTCCAGCATCGTCGCGAGCCGGGACGCCTCGTCACGGACATCCGTCCCGGGATTGCCGCGGTCTTCGAGCACGGAGCGCACGGCGGCGAACGCGTCATCGCCGGTCGCCCGGATCGACTCGCCCAGTTCGAGCCCCGCGGACGCGGCGCTCCGGAGGTCAGGCGTGAAGGTATCGTACTCGGCGACGGCGGCCTTCGCTTCGCGCAGGAGGAGCTCGATATCCACCGGTTTCGCGAACACCGCCCTGAAGGAATTCTTCTCGCCGGAAAGATCCTGGAAATCGTAGGCCGTCAGGGCTATCAGGGGCAGGTCGGCCGAGTACCTCGATCCGCCGGATGCCCGGATCCTGTCCGCGAGCTCCAGGCCGCTCATCCCCGGCATCTGGATGTCGGCGACGAGCACGTCGACGGGGCATTCATCGAGGCGCTGCAGGGCTTCGACGCCGGTGCCGGCGACGACGACGGCGTGGCCATGGTTCCCGATGAGGGTTTTCATGTATTCGAGGTTGACGTCATTGTCGTCGACGACGAGGAAGGAAAGCCTCCGGCCGGGGACCAGGTCGCCCGCCTTCGGGGCGGCGACGGGTATTTGCGCGGGGATGAGGATGGAGAACCGGCTGCCCGAGCCGGGATCGCTCGCGATGCGGAGCTCGCCGCCGAGCGCGCGCGCCAGGTTGTAGGCAAGGGCCAGCCCGATCCCGAGGCCTCCGTGCTTCTTCGAGAACGGCGACCCCTCGTTCGTGAACGGTTCGAAAATGCCTTCTCCGCCGGAAACCTGCATACCGGGACCCGTGTCGCCGACGGCGATGACGACGTGCGGGACGTTCCCCTTCTTCCTTTCGACGGCAGCTTCCGCCGATACGCCGCCGCTCTCCGTGAACTTGACGGCATTGTCCAGCAGGATCGCGACGATGCGGCCAAGCTTGTCGGGATCGGTATCGATCTCGACCTCGGCAACGGAGAGATCGAAGGAGAGCCCCTTGGCCCGGGCGGCGGCGCGGTACGGTTCGCACGTCCTGCGCATGAAGGCGCCGAGCGGGAAGGTCATCGTGCGGATGTCGATGTCCCCCGTCTCCACCCGGACGTAATCGAGGATGCCCCCGAGGGTGTCGAGGAGGACGTTGGACTGGTCGATGATCTTGCGCGCGTTGCGGTCGGCGGTTTCCGGGGCTTCTATGATGAGGCGGGCGGCGGTGATCGCGGCGCTGATCGGGCTCTTCAGCTCGTGGCTCACGTTCGAGAGGAAAACGCTCTTCGCGCGGTCCGTCCTCTCGGCGTCGTCGCGGGCGCTCCGCAGGAGCGCGTCCATGGACTTCCGCCTCGTGATGTCCTCGAGGATGGCCACCGCGTGGGTGATGCCGATGGACGGGGACCGGACCGGCGACATCAGGAACGACGCCCAGAACGAACCGCCGCCGGCCCTGGCCACCGTCGCCTCCTCCTTCACCTCGGAACCGTCGTGGATGGCGTCCCGGATCGCTTCGGCGCGATCGGAGTCGAAGGAAACGAAACGGAAGATGCCGCGGCCGATTACTTCCTGGGGAGAGAATCCGGTCTGCTGGAAGAACGCGGGATTCACGTATTCGACGTCGAAATCGTGGTTCACGATGAAGATGCTGGACGTGAGCTGGTCCACGGCCTGGTAGAGCTTGCGGAGCATCCCCTCGGATTTCCGCCTGAGGGTGATGTCGCGGATGATGCCGACCGAGCCTATGAATTCGGTTTCATCGCTGCCCCGGTCCCAGGTCCCTACCGATGACACTTCGCCATACGAAATGACGGTCCCGAGCAGTTCGCCCGAGGTCCGGGAACCGGGTTTGGATTTGAACCTGATCTCGAGGTTTTCCGTCTTCCGTTCGGGCCCGCGCCGCTCGTTGAAGAGCTTGGGGCTCAGGGTCGTGCCCGTGTTGAGGCCGTGGTAGAAGGCCAGCACCTTCCCGCGATCCACGTTTCGGACGTCGTCGTCGAACATCATCACCGAAAAATGCCTGCCGACGATTTCCCCAGGTTCGTACCCGAGGTTGGAAACGGCGGCGTTCACGAAGGTGACGACGCCCCGCCGGTCCAGTTCATACACCACGTCGGGCAGCGCGTTCACGAGGTTTTCGTAGCGCCGGCCCTGGTCCACGGTGCTCCTTGGATCGGGCAGGAAACGCGCCGCAGCGGCGATGGCGCGGAACCAGGCTGTCAGGACGCACTTCGCCGTGCCGGCGGGGAGCACGTCGACCGCGCCGGGAACCTGTCGCCCGGGATCGGACGACAGGACGAGGAAGAGGCACTCGGGGGCGAAGTCGGCGGGCAGGGCATCGGCGAAGCCGTCATCGCCGACGAGCAGGTCATGGGTCGCGGGGTTGAAACGGGCGGGGTCCGCGGCCTGCTGACTGCGCTCGATTGCGGCCCCGGGAATGGCAACGGACAGCGCGCGCATCGCCCGGTCGGCCGCTCCGTTCGAGGAGATGGATACAAACGCCGAGGAGATGACTTTGCCGCGCATCGACCTATAACTGTAAGGGATATCCGGGCGTAATCAAGTACACCGCCTGCGATCCCCCTCACGGGGCCAGCATGAAGGAGTTCCCTTCCCGCGCCACATCGATCTCGAGCATGGATTTCCCCGCGATCTTCGCCTTGTAGAACAGTTCGAGTTCCTGGAGCTCGGTATCCGTCCTGTTCGGGTCGTGGTGCGACAGGACCAGGCGCTTGACCGAAGCCTTGTTCGCCATGTTGATGGCGTATTCGAACGAGGAATGCCCCCAGCCCGTCTTGCCTGCCGCGTATTCGCGCGCGGTGTACTGCGCGTCGTGGACCAGGAGGTCGGAGGCGGCGTAAAACCGGTAGACTTTCTCGTTCTCCTCGCGGGTCGCCTGGTCGCCTTCGCGGGCGATCGCCTCGTCGTACTGGGGGTCCCCGGGATCGGTCGGGAAGAGGTTGCGGTATGGCTCGTGGTCGTAGCAGGTCGAAAAGCTCTTTCCCTTGAATTCGATCCGGTAGCCGAGGCAGAGGATGGGATGGTTGAGGTACTTGGTCTGCACGGTGATGCCGTCACCCATGTCGACGCGCGTCTCCCGCAGGTGCTCGTAGTCGATACGGGCGGCGAGCTCCTCCTGCCGCACCGGCCAGTACCGGTACGACAGCTGGGTGCCGATCACCTTGTCGAGCGAATCGTCCTCGAACGCCATGGGACCCCGGATCGTGAGCCGGGTCCCGGGCACGTAGATCGGCGTGAACATCGGGAAGCCCATGATGTGGTCCCAATGGGTATGCGTCAGGAAGATGTCGGCGGTGATGGGACCCTTTTTCAGATCCGTCTTCATGAGCGAATCGCCCAGTCCCCTGATCCCGGAGCCCGCGTCGATGATGATGAGCCTGTCGTCGCAGCGGACTTCGATGCACGAGGTGTTGCCGCCGAAGACCACGCTGTCGGGACCCGGCGTCGGCATGGACCCGCGGGAACCCCAGAGCTTGACGCTGAACATCTAGTCCCTCCGTCCGGTCGAAGCCGCTCGTCCGCGCATCGCGCCCGTCATGCCCGCGCACCCGCAAGGAATACCTTCGCCTTTTCGATCTCCGCGTTGACATTGTCCTCGATGTCATCGAGGACGGATTTGGCCATGCCGAGCTCCTCGAACACCTCGGGAGGGATGCGGTCCGGGTACAGGTTCCCGGAGAACCCGATGCCTTCCCGGTTGGCGAAGTAGTTGGCGACGGCCACCGTGAGCACGACGTCGCGGTGCCCCCCCGCGTAGGATTCCAGCGCGTGATGGAAAGTGATGGTGTCATTGATGGGTCCGTCGAGCTTCCAGGCTTCCGCCACCATCTTCCCGGCTTCGCAATGGTCCACGTCGATGGAGCGTTTCTCGGCGAGGAAGAGCGCGATCCGCTCCCTGTCCGCCAGGGACATGGTCCGGATGTATTCTTCGGCAAGCGCGTTGTTGATGGGGATCTTGCCGATATCGTGCAGGAGCCCCGCGGCGAAGTATTCCTCGTGCATCCTGGGATCCGCCCCGCGCCGCTTCGCGATCATCTTGGCGGCGACGCCTACGCAGAGCGAGTGCCTCCAGAAGCCCTCGGGATTGAGCGCGCGGAAATCGCCCTTGTTCCCGAACTTGTCGATGACGGCGGTCGAAAGGGCGAGGTTCTTCACCGTGTTCACGCCGAGCATGATGATGGCCCTGGCGAGGCTCGTGACCTGGGTTGACAGGCCATAGTACGCCGAATTGATGAGCTTGAGAACCTTGCCCATGAGAACCGGGTCGAGCGAGATCACCTTGTCGAGGTCCAGCGGGCTCGTCCTGGGATTGTTGCAGACTTCGAGAACCTTGGAGACTGTCGTCGGCAGGCTCGGCATCGAGATGATGTAGTCCCTGATCCGCCGGATGTTATCGCTTCCCGCCATGTTCCTTCTCCCGTTTCATGATCTCTATCAGTTTCGCCACCTTGGGGGACACGAGGACACCCATGATATCCACCTTGCCGCCCGATTCGCCGGCGGCCGGCGAATCGGGTGCCGCCGTAGCGGCTCCCGGCACCCCGGTCGGCGGCGGGGCGGCAGTCGAAGACAGCGCTCCTGCCGAAGGCGCGCCGCCGGTCACGGGTTCCGTCCCCTGTCCGGCGGGCTTCGGGCGCGAACTGCCGGGTGCTGCTTTCGCTTCATTCCCCCGCCTGGATCCATTCCTGCGATCGTTCGGTTTCCTGCGTTCCGGTTTCAGCCGCCGATCCCGGACCCGTCGGCGGTCACGAGGCATGTCGAACACGCGTTTCCGCCCGACCGTGTCCGAACGAGCGGCACCCTCGAGGGTTTCCACGAAATCGGTGAATTCATCATCCTGGTAGTCCTCTTCGCCCGTAAGGCCCTTGATGATTCGATCCATCATGTCATAGACACCGGAATCCTCGAGCTCCTTCCGCTTATCTTCGGGCAGTTCGCCCGTCAGGTCCTTGAGATACCTGAACAGATCGGCGGTCGAGCCGTCCAGGATGCCGTCGCCGGCGCCGGGTGCTTCCCTCCCGGTGTTCCACTGTCCGGGTTCGTTCCCGTCTTTCCCCTCCGGCTGGCCATCAGGTGTCCCGGCCGGGACCGGTTTTCCCGAATGGTCGTCGTCGGGAACTTCGTCCGCGAGCGGGATGTCTTCCGCAAACCCCCCGGGAGCCTCGCCGTAGACATCTTCCGGACCTTCCTCCACTTCGACCCCGTCCTCGTCTTCCGCCGGTCCGACGCCCTCGGGCACGGATTCGGGTTCGCCTTCAGCCTCAGGTTCTGGTTCAGGTTCGATTTCGACCCCGGGTTCGGATTCAATTTCGGATTCCGATCCCGGTTTCTCTCCATCCAGGGGAAGGGCTTCGTCCGGTTCACCCGTTTCCGATCCTTCGTCACCTTCACTTGCTTCCATCGATTCCGGTGCGAAATTCGCACCCGGTTCATCGAGTTCGTCAGGCTGCGAAAGACCTATCGGATCGCTCGTCGGCGGCCTGGGAATGCGTCTGGGCTGCCGCGCCGGAGCTTGGGGCATGGGCATTTGCATCGGCACGGGGATGAACTGGGGTTGCTGGATCTGGGGAGGCGGCGCCTGGTACTGCGGTGGTTGGTACTGTGGCTGCTGCTGGTACTGAGGCGGTGGCTGGTACTGTGGCTGCGGGGCCTGCCTCGGCTGTTCCTGTCTCTCGGGACCGGGTTCCGGGCGCCGCGGATGCGGTTCATCGAACGGAGCCTCGTCGTAGTCCGGCCCGTGATCGGATCCACGCGGAGGCCGCCGCCCGTCCGCTCCGCTTCCGCGATCGTCGTCGCCCCGTCCGCCAGGGGTTTCCGTATTGTGGTCCCTGGCTTCGACCAGGCCTCCGAAGCTGCGGAGCTCCTCCTCGTCCTCTTCTTCCCCTTCGGGCTCTTCGAGGGCATCGGGTTCGTCGAGCGGTTCTTCCCGCTCGTCGAGCATGAGGAGTTCTTCCGCCTCGTCGATCGGGATGGGTTCGGCGCTGGTCATCGCGAGGAGCGCTTCGAGCTTCTCCTCCTCCGTGGGTTCCTCCGGGCCGGCTTCGGTTTTTTTCACCTCCGCCGCGAGGAGGTTCTTGAGCACCCTCAGGTTGCGGTCCCAGGAATCGCGCACATCCTGCGAATAGGAATTAACCGCCTTTTCGTACTCGGCCAGAGAGGCTTCGAGGTCGCCGATGTCTTCCGGCTTTCCTCGCTTCCCCTGGAGGTTGACCAGCTTGTCCGCCGCGTCGACCGCCTTTTCGCGCTCCCCGAGCATGCGATACACGGCGGAAAGTTCGAGCCAGGCTTCAGCGTTGTCGGGCCTGTCCCTCGTCTCCTCGAGCAGCACCTGTTTCGCGTGCTGCCAATCCTTGCGGCCCGAGAGCGCCCTCGCGAAGGCGAGCCGGCCGCGGGAATTCCCCGGCCTCATGCGGAGGTAGTCCTGGAGCCCGGCCACGGCATCGTCGAAGCGGCCTTCCGCGATGTAGATCTCGGCGAGATCGACGCGGAACTCGGCTTCCTTCGGGTACATTTCAACGATCTTTTCGAAGATGGAACGGGATTTCTCGGCCTGTCCCGACTGCTGGAGCAAGGCCGCGTACAGCTTGAGAGCCGCCAGATCGTTGGGTTTCCTCCGCAGGACCTCCACAGTCTCCCTGAGGGCCAGGTCGATGTCGCCCAGCTTGCGGTGGAGTTCCGCCAACTGGAGGCGGAGCCCGTCGTTGTCGGGCATGAGGTCGACGAGGGACCTGATCTCCTGGACGGCTTCGGCATAGCGCCCCGTCTGTTCGAGCAGGCGCTGGATGTTGACGGACGCGTCGAGGAAATCGGGATTCGTCTCCAGGGCTTCGCGGAAGCATTTCACGGCATCGTCCACCCTGCCGAGCTCCGCGAACGCCATGCCCATGCCGTTGCGCGCCTGGGCGCTGTCCTTCTCGATGGCGATCACCTGCTCGAAGAGTTCGACGGCCTTCCGTCCCTGGCCGGCCTTCACGAGGGCGTGGCCGTACCTCATCATGGCTTCGTTCCAGCCCGGCCTGGCTTTCACGGCCTTGTCGTACTCGACGAGCGCGTCGCCGTTCTTCCCGAGCGCCTCGTACGCGACGCCGAGGTTGTAATGGAACGAGGGGTAGTTGTGGTCGACGCCGAGGCCCTTCCAGAAAACCTGCACGGCCTTTTCGTTGTCTCCACGGTTCAGGTAGACGCTGCCGAGGTTGTTGTAGGCCAGGACGTTCCTGGGATCCAGTTCGATGGCCTTGAGATAGGACAGCTCCGCCGCGCGGAGGTTGTTCATGTGGCGGTAGACGTTCCCGAGCGAAAAATGCACGCCCGCGTCTCCGGGCGCCAGCTTCGCAGCCCGCTCGAGGGCGGTGAGGGCGTCGTTGGGGCGCCCGAGCCGCAGGTACACGGCGCCGATGTCGTCCAGGGCGCGCACGTCATCCGGCTTCCGCTCGAGGACGCTCGAAAAGGCCGAAAGGGCTTCGTTCGTGCGATTCGTCCTGAGGTAGACGGTGCCGAGCGTCCTCCGGGCTTCGACGGACGCGGGGTCCCCGAAGAGGTACTGGCGCGCGAGCTTCTCGGCCGTCGCGAAATCCCTGAGCTTCAGCGCGTTAGCCGCCCGCCCGAGCGCTTCCTGCTTCTTCGGATTTTCGTTCACCTGCCCGTCCTCGCCGGCCTCGCCGACGCCTCGACGGAGAATTCCCCTTCGTGGCGGGACGGAGCGGTATCGTACGCGACGATGACGAAATAATAACGCTTGCCGTTCGCCAGCCCGTTGACCGTCGCCGTCTGCACCCGGCCGACGTCGAGGGGGCTGGATCCGAGCGCGGCGTCGGTCCCGAAATACGAGCCCGGCGCGTCGCCGTAGTACACAAGGTAGCCTCCCAGATCGGACTCGTTGACTCGGGACCAGGCGAGCGCGACGCTCCCGTCCGATGCCGCCGCGACGACCGAAGCGGGCGGGGGCGGGGCAAGGTCGGGGACGTAGCGGACCGTGAGGCCCGAGAACGCGGGACCGCTGGATCCGGAGCCGTCCGGGAAGAGCTCGATCCGCAGCTGGACGTAGCGGCCGCGGGGTTTGCCGGGCAGGGAAGCCCCGGGGGCGAAAGGTATCCAGGCCGGGGAGCCTTCGCGCCAGGCGGTGGTGTCGTCGGCGCAACGGAACGAGAATTCCACGTCGGCGCCGTTGGCCGCCCGGTACTCGGCTTCCATGCCCCGCAGTTCGGTGTTGGCGTTCCCGAGGTCGATGATCGGGGAGATCGCCACGCCCGATTGCCGGCCGTACCTGGAGAGTTCCGGGTTTTCAAGGAAATCCGTCCTGAAAGCCAGATCGTCGACGATGCCCGTGAAGTCCGGCGCCAGCTCGAACGCGGACGCCGATCCGGTCCGGGGCCTGAAGACCGAAGCGTTTTCGCGCCCGGTTGGCGTCGCGTAGGCGATCGCTTCGGGGAGCCCGTTCATGAGGTACTCGACGAGACCCGTGGCGGAATCATAGCGGACGAGGTGATGGGACCAGGTCTTCGGAACGAGAAGGGAAGTTCCCTTCAGGGAAACCGTGGTCCTGGCCGGGGCTCCGCCCGAGGGCTGGAAGAAATTCTCGAACGTCCAGGAGAGCCGGCCGCGCTCCACGACGCAGGTAATTCTCTGGGTGAATGGCCCTTCCGGCAGGAGCATGGCGCCTTTCCAGAGGAGGAGTGTTTCGCCGTTGGCGGCCAGCGAGGGGTTGATGCGGAACTCCATGGAAAAATCGGCGGGATGGAGGCCGGAGCCGAACAGCTCGCTGCCCGAGGGTTTCATGACGATGCCGGAACCGGGGCCGGCGAACCCTCCGGCGCCCTGGCCGGTGAACGCGCGGCTTGAGGACAGTCGACGGTAGGCTCCCGCCGCCGACAGGCTCCACCGCCCGGTCGCGTCGCGGGGGACGGCGTCGTCGAAATCGACGAGGAGATCGCAGGCGCTTTGGACCATGGGTGCTGCACGGCCGAGCACGATGTCCGGCCTGCCCCGGTAGCCGGGCGCCATGACGACCCCGTCCAGGAGCCACTGGTACGGCGAGGAGGGGACCACGGTGAGGGCGTCGACCCTGAGCGTCTTTTCTCCAGCCTGGCAGGGAGAAAGGAGCGCGGAACAGAAGATGATGATGCCTATATTCGTCCTGACGGTCATTCGGCTGTACTCAATCCTTCCCCCGCGGGCGTTTTTCGGGACTTCGCCGCCGGAATGGGTCTTTTTTCAGGGAACTCTCATTATATTATCGAGCGTTATGGGCGAGAATAAAGCACAGCGTATCGTCGAATTCCGAAAGCTCGCGCGAACCGCCCCGGAAAGCCCCGGCGTCTACATCATGAAGGACGCCGACGGGTCCATCATCTACGTCGGCAAGGCAAAAGTGCTCCGGAACCGCCTTTCCTCGTACTTTTCGGGCCGGAAGGACGCCAAGACCAGGCTGCTCGTCTCCCGGATCGCATCCATCGAATGGATACTGACGCCCACGGACTACGAAGCCCTGCTCCTCGAAAACGAATTCATCAAGAAGCACGCTCCCAAGTACAACATAAACCTCAAGGACGGCAAGACCTACCCCGCCATCCGCGTCACGAACGAGGAATTCCCGCGGGTATTCCGGACCCGCCGCGTCATCGACGACGGCAGCCGGTACTACGGCCCCTTCCCGAGCGCGGAAACCATCGACGCCTATATCGACCTCATCCGCCGCCTCTTCCCCCTGCGGCGCTGTTTCCGCCTGCGGAAGCGCTCGAGCCCCTGCATGTACTATCACATCGGCCGCTGCCCCGCCCCTTGCTCCGGCCACGTCGCCCGCGGGGAGTACATGGAAACCGTGGAGGCCGTCGAGGAGCTCCTCTCCGGCAAGACCGACGAACTCCTGACGCGGCTGCGCACGGAGATGGACGGGGCGGCTGCCGGCCTGCGCTTCGAAAAAGCCGCGGAACTGCGCGACGCCGCGGCTGCCGTGGACACCTTCCGGGGCGCGAACAGCGTCATCGATTTCGATCCCGAGTCGCGCGACTACGCAGCGTGGGCGGTCGAGGGTTCGATGATCACCTTCGTGGTGTTCTCCATGCGGCAGGGGCGCCTTTCTGGACGGGACCTGTTCCGTTCGCGAGCCTTTGGCACCGAGGAGGAAGCGGTGCACCAGTTCCTCACTTCGTACTACGACGGGACGCGATTGCCTCCGCCCAGGGTGTTCGTCGCCGCGCCAATCGAGGCGAATGTGGTCGCCCGGTACTTCCTCCGTGAACTCGGGACGGAAACCGCCCTCCTCGTCCCCGACGAGCGCCGGCACGAGGCGGCCATGGCCATGGCGATCCAGAACGCGCGGGAAGACATACTGAAACGCCGACGCGAAACCGGCGACGCCGAAGCCCTCGAGGAACTGGGAAAGGTACTGGGACTGCCGGGTATACCGGTCCGCATCGAGGGATTCGACATCGCGCAGCTTTCGGGCAAGCATACGGTCGCGTCGCTCGTATCCTTCCTGAACGGCGTCCCCGACAGGAAGAACTACCGCTATTTCAAGATCAGGAGTCTCGATGGAGCCATCGACGATTTCGGATCCATCCGCGAAGCGGTCGGCCGCCGCTACCTGCGCCTCCTCAACGAGGAAGCCGAACTTCCCGATCTCGTCATGGTGGACGGCGGGATAGGGCAGGCCAATGCCGCGCGGGGGGTTCTCGACGACCTGGAGCTCGACATCCCGGTCGTGGGCCTCGCCAAGGAAAACGAGGAGCTGTGGCTCCCGGGGCGGAAGGACCCCGTCGTCCTCCCGAAGGATTCCATCGGCCTGCGCGTCCTCGTGGCCCTGCGCGACGAAACCCACCGCGTGGCCACCGGCCTCAACCAGCGGCTCCGGGGGAAGGAGGTCGGGTTCGGCGTGCTGGAGTCGGTGAAGGGCATCGGTGCCGCGAAGGCTGCCCGGATCATGCAAACTTTCGGCTCGCTCGCCGCGGTGGCTGAAGCGGAGCCAGCCTACCTTGAGAAGGCGGCAGGCGTGAGTCGCGAGGCCGCCGACGCCCTGAAGGAAGCCGCGCTCGAAGCCGGCCTGAAGCCGGGCGCCGTCCGCGCGGGGGACGGCAACCCGGCTTCGGCGGGGGCGCGGGAGGAGTTGTCATGAAACAGGCGTTCACCGTGGCAGACATGAGCTGCGGCCATCATCACGGATGCGGGGTACACCCCGGTCTCCGCATGACGGGAAGAACCGGAAATCCGGGAGCATGAAAAAACCTTCCCGGGCTACGGGCGACGCCGACCTTCCCGACCGCGACGCGGACGCCCTCTTCCGCCTCCAGCGGGGACTCACCGGAGACCGCGCCCTCATCGGCGCAGGCTACATGGACGATCCCGAACTTTCCCGCGCCTACCGGCTCTTCTACGGGCCCGTCTCCCGCGCCCAGGCGGAGCGGGCGTTTTCCGTCGCCGGCCTCAGCCCGCGGTCCGTGCTGGACCTGGGCGCGGGCTCGGGAGCCTTCGCCTCGGCCGCGGCCGACCGGGGCGCGGTTCGCGTGACGCTCGTCGACTCGAGCCGCCGGGCGCTCGACCTGGCGATGGAAGCCCTGTCCGGTCACGGCATCCCCGCGCCGACGACTGTCGTCGCCGATCTCTCGTCGGATTTCACGCTGCCAGAGGGCTCCTTCGGGTGCGCGGTCTTCGGGCATTCCCTCAACGAACTCTGGAAAGACGAAGCCGGGAGGATCGAAAAACGCGCCGGCCTCGTCGACCGCATATCGAACAACCTGGAATCCGGCGGGACGGTCCTCGTCGTGGAGCCCGCCACCCTGGCCTGCGGCCGTGACGCCCTCGCCCTCCGCGACGAGCTGGAACGGCGCGACTGGACCATCATCGCCCCGTGCACGAGGAGTGGCCCCTGCCCCGCCCTCGCCGCGGGCCCGGAACAGACCTGCCGCGACGACGTCGAATGGACTCCCCCCGAAACCGTCCGCCTGCTCGCCGCCCGGGTCCGCCTCGACAAGGACATCCTCAAGATGACCTGGTTCGCCGCATGCAAGCCCGGGGCAGATACCACCCCCGCCGTGAATGCCGACCGGGGAAAAGCGGCATATCGCGTGGTGTCCGAGGGCATGCTCAACAAGGCCGGCCGCGTACGTTTCCTGATCTGCGGTCCCGGGGGACGCTTCGGCTTTTCGGCGAAACGCGGCGACCAGGCCGCGGGACGGGCGGGCTTCTTCGCGCTCCGCAGGGGGGATCTCCTGTCAGTGGCCGATCCGGAACCTCGGGAAAACGGATGGGGCTTCGGCCGGTCCACGGTCATCCACCGGCATTGAAACGAAGGCTCGCGCCCAGGTTGCGCAACCTTGGCGCTTGCGACTAGAGTTGTGCCCGGATGGACACGCAAACGGTGATCTCGGTGGTCGGCTGGTCCAACACCGGAAAGACGACTTTCATAGAACGCGCGGTAAGCCTCCTCTCCCGGCGCGGTCGTGCGTGCGCGGTGATCAAGAACTCCCACAGGGCGCCTGACCGCTTCATGCCCTTCCCTGACCCTTCCGGGACCGTCAAGTCACCCAAGGATTCGGAACGGTTCTTCGCGGCGGGAGCGGATACCGCCTATCTTTACGACGGCGGCTTCGAGCTCCGGTATCGCGGTCCGGTACGCATGGATGCGGCTTTTCTGGAACGCTTCTTTCCGGAAGCCGAGTACCTGTTCTGCGAAGGCCCGCGCGTCGAAGGCGCCCTCGTCGTGGAAGCGGCCGGCGCCGCGACGAAATCCGGGGAAATGAAATTCCCGGGAGATTCCGTCGGCCTCGTCATCGCGGACTCGCCCGAGCTCGCCGCGGAGCTCGCGGCCGCCGGGCTCGCGACTTTCCCGTCGAACGAGGTCGAGGCGGCGCTCGCGAAACTGGAAGACCTGCGCGCGATACATGAACGGATCGACAGGCCGGGCGGCGATCCGCCCGGCACGGCAATTCACGAGGAGGCAGACATGGAACGGGAACTCACAATCACCAGCGGCGGGAAGACTGTGCCGCTCAACGATTTCGTGCGAAAGATCGTGCTCAACACGATCCTGGGGCTTTCAGGCTCGCTTTCGGGGATAGACCCGGACGAAGCCCTCGTCATACAGGTGGGCAAGGGTAAGCCGGGATCGGGAAAGACCGCCGTCTGCTGATTCACACGAAATCGCGGAGAGCCGCCGGCTTTCTCCACGGCCGCGATTGATCGCACAGCGTCGATGCACTATGCTTTATCTGACACTGTCGGGTGTCCCGGATCGTCAATGGAACGTCATCCAACATCGTATCGGGAGGATCCAAAATGCGTACTTCGTTCCGCCTTCTCGTCATCGGCTTCGCGCTCATCGCCGCCCTTGCGGCCTGCACCAAGCCCCAACCGGGCGTCCCCGGCACCGGCGAGGAGCCCAAGGTCGAGGCGACCAAGCCCCAGGAACAGACCGCCATCGTCCTGCGCAACCTGCTTTCGGTCTGGAAGATGGAAAACGCCATCATCACGTCCAAGACCGACTGGATCGCCTACCTCACCCTCGGCGACAAGGTCGTCCTCGCCAACGATAGCCAGGACGTGACCTTCGACGGCGGCAAGGACCCGATCAAGGTCATGAAGATCAAGCTCGAGGGCGACAAGACCGGCTGGGTCTTCGCCGACTACCTCGGCGCCAACGGGACCCTGTCCGTCGTCATCGACGAGACCTCCGTCCTGTACACCAAACCCGAGGCGATCAAGGTCACGAGCCAGTCCATACCCCGCGCGCTCGTGGTCATGACGGTGCCCGTCGAAGGATCGGACGAGTTCGCACAGATTCATGGCTATGACCCGGTCGGACGCATCGCCTTCACGGACGCATACAAGCGCTACATCAAGAAAACCACGGTATCCCCCGACTCGAGCGACGTCCAGGCGGCGATATTCCTCGCGGTGGCCAAGGCCGAGACCAACGCAGGCAAGAAGGAAAATCTCCTCATCGAGGCGGTCCGCCAGTTCTCGGGAAGCGCCTTCTCCCGCGAACTCACGGCCGCTCTCGCGGAGGCGAATCCCGACAAGGCGCCGCTCCCGCAGGTGGAATCGGTGGGTATAGCCCTGACCTGCAAGGACGCGGCCGCCAAGATCCACTCAAAACCCTTCGTGACCGCCAAGACGGCCGGCGAGGTGCCCGCCGGAGAATCGGTCATCGCCCTCGAAGCCACCATCGACAGCTTCAAGGTCGGCGCCGTCACCGCCAAATGGTACCGCATCGACGCTCCGGCAGCCGGCTGGATATTCGGAGGCGATTTTACCGAGTAGGAACGGGCTGATTCCAGCGTTGACGAACGGCGGCCTTCCCCGGGGATGGCCGCCGTTTCTTTCGCAAGATGGGGATGCCGCCGTCGATGACTCCTGCATTTTCGCTGTACAATCAGGGCGAACGGTGCTTATGCTGTCAGGTAGTAACAGCGGCGATCGCAACGATATCGACCCTCGCGGCCGCATCGCTGGAAAGGGACCGAGGTTCCGGGATGACGAACGCGACCCTGCTGTGGATGATCGCCTTTTCGGGTATGGTCACCTTCGCGCTCCTGTCGCTCTCCGTCGTGGACCAGCGGCGCTCCGGATACTCTTCCGACTGCGGGGATATGCTCTGGTCCCTCGGCATCCTTACCATCGCGCTCGGATTCGCCGCCCTCGCGACCCAGGGGAAGACTCCGGCATGGATCGGCATCGTGGCCGCGGATGGTTTCCTGGTCGGCGGCCAGATACTGTACGCCCTGGGCATGCGGCACTTCATAGGGCGACCGCCGCGGATCGCAGTCCATGTGGCTTTTTTCGGTCTCGTCATGGCGGCGGTCGTGTATTTCACCTTTTTCCGGCCGTCGCCGTCCGCCAGGAACGTCCTCGTCCCGCTCGCCGCGGCTTTCCTCTTCATCGAGACGGGCTGGTCCTGCATGTCGATCCGGAGCGGATTGCCGGGCATGATACCCGCGGTCGTCGCCTTCGTCTTCTTCGCGTCGGGAGCGGCGCACGCCGCGCGGGCGTTCATCGGCGTCCTGGCGCCGATCGAGTCGATACTGTCCTACGATCCCGTGAATACGGCTACCTACATGGGCTGGAGCTTCAGCATGATCGGCTGCTCACTCGGTCTCGTGCTTCTCTGGAACCTCAGGCTCCGCACCGCGGCGCACCGCAACGCCGACCGCTTTCGCTGCTACTTCGACATCCCGCTCGTGGGCATCGGCATCACCGCTCCCGACCACCGCTGGATCGAAGCCAACGGCAGGCTCTGCAAGATCCTCGGCTACGATCTCCAGGAGCTGTCGCTCACGACGCTGCCCGGACTGGTCCACCCCGGCGACCGCGATGCCTGCCTCGCCTGCTACCGGAGCGCACTCGAGGGCAAAGCGGCCGCGACCGAGATACGCTTCATCCGAAAGGACGGGGAAACCATCTGGGCCAGCGTCGCGGTGCGCGCCGAGCATAATGCCGACGGCTCAGTGAGTTACCTGGCCTCGGCGGTGCAGGATGTCACCGAGCGGATCAGGACCGAAAACAGGCTGCGGGAAAGCCACGAGAACATCATGGCCCTCATGGAGACATCGCTGGATGCCGTCCTCATCGTCGATCCGGACGGCGTCATCCTCGAATCCAACCGGAAGTTCGCGTCGCGCTACGGCCTCAGCCCCAAGGAAATCGCGGGAACGTCCTATTGGTCCTGGCTGCCCCCAGAAGTCGCGGAATGCAGGGAAAAGCGCATCGCGAAAATCTTCGCATCGCGAGTCCCGGCCACTTTCGAGGATGCATCGGGCGAGCGCGTCATGGACATTACCGCCTACCCCGTCACCGACGGAACGGGCGAGGTCTCCCGGCTGGTCGTCATGGCCAGGGACATCAACGACCGCAAGTTGGCGGGAAAAGCCCTCGAGAACGCCTGCGAGGAAAACGGGATGCTCCTGCGGGAACTCCAGCACCGGGTCAAGAACAGCCTCGCCGTCATCGCGGGCTTGATCAGCCTGGAAAGCGGGCGCCAGAAAGACGCGAATACAAGGCAGACCCTCAATGATCTCGGCAACCGCATTTCCACGCTCGCGTCGCTGTACGACCTGATGTACCGGTCCGGGGAAATCAGGTCGATCAGCCTCGACGAATACCTGGGGGAGATCGCCGACGGGCTCATGACCAGTTCGGGCGCCGACGAGAGGGGCATCCACCTGCGTCACGAGCTGGCGCCGCTCAGACTCGACGCGAAGCGCGCCATCCCGCTCGGGCTCATCGTCAACGAACTCATCACGGACGCGCTCAAGCACGCGTTTCCGGACGGGCGCTCGGGCTCGATCACCCTCACGCTTCGGAACGTCGACCACCGGGCCATACTCGAGATCGGGGACGACGGCGTGGGGCTGTCTCCCGGCTTCACGCTCGAAGCCGCCGAGGGCTTCGGGCTCAGGCTCGTCGACGCCCTGAGCGGGCAGATACAGGGTTCGTTCGAATTCGCCGTCGCCCCATCCATCCGCTTCAGGATCAGCCTGCCCCTCGAGGCGTGAAACGCCGGCGGGGCGACCGTCGTACCGCCCCTATTTCCCCCGACCTTTCTCCCCGAAGAACCGTTCCATGAGTTCCCGGTATTTCTCCTCGACGAAGGCGCGTTTCACCTTCAGGGTCTGGGTGAGTTCCTTCCCGATGGAGAAATCGTTCCGGACGGGAAGGATCTTCGAGATGAACTCGAAAGACTTGAAGCCCTGCTCGTGCGAGATGAGCGCCTTCACTTCCCCGAGGAGGATCTTGTAGATGACGTCGTTCTCGATGGTCGCGGTGAGGGAAGGGTCCGACGGCGACAGCTTGAGTTCCCCGGCGAGGCGCATGAGCTCGTCCTCGTTCACCGCGACGATGGCCGTCAGCTGCTTTGCGTCCTGGCCGATCACGACGGCGTGGTCGATGTAGATGCTTTCCTTGAGCTTTTCCTCGAGCGGCTCCGGTTCGACGTTCTCCCCGCCCATGAGGACGATAGTGTCCTTGAGCCGGCCCACGATGACGATCTCGCCGTTCTCGGTCCTGATCGCGAGGTCGCCGGTATTGAGCCAGCCGTCGGGCGACAGCACGGCGGAAGTCGCTTCCGGATTCCTGTAATATCCCTTCATGACCTGCGGACCGCGCGCGAAGACGAGGCCCTTCTCGCCGACGGAAGTCTCGGTGCCGTCATCGCGGCGGACGCGTACCTCGGTATCGGCGAACGGTATTCCCGTGGAACCGAAGGTGTTGCGCCCTATCGTGCGGGACAGGATTCCCGGCGCGCATTCGGTCATGCCGTAGGCGTTGACGAGCGTGATCCCGATGGCGTTGATCAGTTCGTCGAGGTACTTGGGGAGCGAACCGGCGGCGCAGGTCGCCACGCGGAGCCGCCCGCCGACCCTGTCGCGAAAGGGCTTGAAGAGCCGGTCCGCGAGGAGATGGCCGGGGAAGAGCAGGACGGACCGCGCGAGGCGGCCGAGCCAGGCGAAGGCCTTCCGGACCGGCCCCCTCGGCTTCAACGACAGGTAGCATCCCTTCAGGTACTGGATCGACGAGAGATAGGCCTGGTTGAGCTTGATGAGCGACATCACGAGCGCTCGCTTTCCCGCCGGCATGTCGCTGATGGCCTTGACGAGTTTCTGGTGGATGGACTCCCACACGCGGGGCACCGAGATCAGCACCTGGGGACGCTCCGTCAGGAGGTCGGCGGAGAAGCGGCCGGCGGACGAATAGACGAGGGTGAGTCCCGTGAAGATGCCGCAGTACTCGAACGCCCGCTCGTAGACGTGCCATGACGGAAGCATGACGACCGTCGTTTCGCCGGCCTCGGGGTCGATTTCCAGCCGGGGCGTGTTCGCCCGGACGTTCTGGAGGAAATTTTCATGGGTGAGCATGACGCCCTTGGGATTTCCCGTCGTGCCGGAGGTATAGACGATGGTCAGCAAATCGTCCCTCGCTATCCCGGCCGTCACACGTTCGATCATGCCGGGATCCTGCCCGACCGCGCGCCCGCCGTTCCGGATCAGCTCGTCGTAGCCGACCGTCATGCGACGGATGCCGGCCGGGATGCCCGCGAGATCGGCCTTTTCCACCAGGAAGACCGCCTTGCAGCGCGCCCAGTCCTCCGGCCCGAAGGTTTCGATCATGGCCTGGAGCTGTTCCGCGTTCTCGAGGATGAGCCAGACGGAATCGGAGTGCCTGAAGATGAAGGCGGTTTCCTTCGGGGGCGTATCGGAGCCCCGGGGCACTGAAACGGCGCCGAGCGACATGAGGGCAAAATCCGTGACGATCCATTCGTAGCGGTTGTTCACGAAGAACCCGACATGGTCGCCCTTGCCGATTCCAGCCGCCGCGAAGCCGGCGGAAAGCCGGCGGATGGACGCGGCAAAATCGGCATACGTCCGAGTTTCTTCGCGGTTCCCTACCCTGAATTTATGGGAGACTCGGTCGGGCCATAGCGCCGCCGAGCGGAACGGGATTTCCAGGAGATTGGCAAACATGGTACCCTCCCGCAAAATAAACTTTCGCCGCGTCCGGAACGACGGACCAGGATCCATTCTCCCCATCGTAAAGCGGCTGGTCAACGCCGTGCCGGAACGTTCCCTCCTGCAACGCATCCGGCTTCACGCGAACAAACGGCTTGCCAAAAACCGCGCAACGCGGGAAGATGGTTTCCATGCTGCGAACGATCGTGTTTTTCACCTATTTCTGGCTGTCCCTGGTCCTGTCCACGCCGTTCTGCCTCGTCTTCCTCGCCCTGAGGCTCGCGGGACTGGGTCCCCTGACCGAGGGCGTGCTGCGCGTCCTGGCAAGCGCGTGGGCGCGGAGCGTGCTCTTCATGTGCGGTTCGACGGTGAGCGTGGAGGGCCGTGAAAAGGTACCGGCCGGCGGCCGCGTCTGTTTCGTCGCCAACCACCAGGGCGACATGGACATCATCCTCATGCTCGCGTACCTTCCCCGCGTGGCCGGGTTCATCGCCAAGCGCGAAGCCCTCTTCATTCCCATCCTCAACGTCTGGATCGTCGTCCTCGGGAGCGTCTTCATCGACCGGAAGAGCATCCGCAAGGCACGCGATTCGATCGGACGGGGCATCGGCATCCTCGGGAAGGGCCACGCCATGATCGTCTTCCCGGAAGGCACCCGCAGCCGAGGCAGGACCATGCTGCCGTTCCATAACGGCAGCTTCAAGCTCGCGACGCAGTCGGAAGCGACCATCGTCCCGGTCACGATCGACGGTACCTGGCGGATTTGGGAGGAACGGAAACGGATAACGCCGAACAGGACGAAAATGGTTTTCCACGATCCGGTCGCGACGGCGGGCATCGACGCCGAAACCCGGAGACTGATCCCGGATCGGGTGCGCACCGCCATCGCATCGGGCCTGCCCGCCTCGACCTGAGCCTTTCCCGGCGGGGCGGATGTCCGCCGCCCCAGGCGATCCTTTCCTTCAGTCCTTCTTCCCGCCGCCGAACAAGCCCTTGAGCCGATCGAGCAAACCCGGTTTTGGGGCCGCGACCCGCCGGACTGACGGAGCCACATCCGGTCTGCCGGCAACCGGCGCCTGGGGCTTGATCCGGAGATCCGGGCGGGAACCCCGTCGCGAATCGGACTGGTTGGTACGCTGCGCGCGTCCCCGATCCCCGGTTTCCTGGCGCGTTCCGCCTCCCGCCACCGGGCGATGCTCGCCGCGGGGCCGGGACTGCGCACCGTCGCGATTCCGTCCCGGTTCATCCGGGCGGCGATCGCCGTGGGGCCGGGACTGCCCGCCGTCCCGGTTTCGCCCGGGTTCATCCGGCTGCCGCTCGCCGCCGCGCTCCGGCCCGGCATGGCGTCCGTCGGCGCCGTATTTCCGCCTGTAGAGCTTCATCCGTTCTTCGCTGGACATGGCGTAGGGATCCCTGCCCTGCGCATCGCGCGACGGCGGGGCGGCTTCCGCGGGTCGCCTGTCCGCCTGCTCCGGGCGCCGCTGGGCGACGGCCCGGTCCGGTCCGTCGCGCTGCCGCCGATCATCCGGCCTGTGGGCTCCCTCGGGCCGCCCGGCACCGGCTGCAGAAAGAGGGGATCGCTGCGGCGGACCGTCGCGGCGGAAACCGGCGCCATGCCGGGTCAGGCGCTCGTCGCGCCGCCCGTCATGGCGTCCGCGGACGTCCCCGGGTCGGGCCCGGTCGCGCGGACGGCCGAACCTCATGCCCGAGCTTTTATCTTCGACGAACAGCTCGTCGGTGACCGGCATCGTCGGGACCTTGTTGTCGAGATACTTTTCGATGGCGGGCAAGCCAAAGACGAATTTCTCGCAGGCGAGGGTCACCGCCTTGCCGGCTTTACCGGCGCGCGCGGTTCGCCCGATGCGGTGGACGTAGGACTCGGGGTCCATGGGAACGTCGTAGTTGATGACGAGGTCGAGGGAATCGATGTCGAGCCCGCGGGCGGCCACGTCCGTGGCGACGAGGATCTCGAGCTTGCCGGTCTTGAGCTTGTTGATGACTTCGAGCCGTTTGCTCTGGGGAAGGTCGCCCATGATGAATTCGCAGTCGACGCCGTTCATGGACAGGCGCCGTGAGACTTCCTCGGCCATGAACTTCTGGTTGCAGAAGATGAGGGCGCTTTTGGGTTTTTCACGAGCCAGGATGCCGAGAAGGACGCGGAATTTCTCGTTGTTCCCGACGTGGTAGAGTTCCTGGGTCACGAGTTCGACGGTTACCAGCTCCGGCTCGATCACGATCTCGTGGGGCTCGTCCATGTATTCCCAGGCCAGGTTCTTGATCCTGAAGCCGAGAGTGGCCGAAAAGAGGTAGGTCTGGCGATCCCTGGGAGCGGGCAGGTACCGGAGAAGCTTGCGCAAGTCGTCGATGAAGCCCATGTCGAACATGCGATCAGCCTCGTCGATCACGAGAAAGCCGACTTCGCGGAGCACCATCTTGCCCTGCTGGATGAGATCGATGATCCGGCCCGGGGTCCCGATGATGAACTGGACGTCCGCCTTGAGCATGTCGAACTGGGGTCCGTAGCTCACGCCTCCGTAAAAGGCTCCCATGACCAGGGAAAGGTATTTCCCGAGCTTTTGGGCTTCCGCCTCGATCTGGACGGCCAGTTCGCGTGTCGGCGCCAGGATGAGAACCTTGCGGTTCCTCGATGCGTCGTCGGTCATGATGCGCTGGAAGATGGAAACGAGGAAGGCGGCCGTCTTGCCGGTGCCCGTCTGCGACTGCGCGTAGATGTCCTCGCCCTTGAATGCGTGGACGAAAACGTTTTCCTGGACCGGCATGCAATCCACATAACCCGCGTCGTCGACGCCGCGCTGAAGGTCGGGATGAAGGCCGAGTTGTCTGAATTCCACTGTGCTCTCGATATATCTAAGGATACCATAGGTATACCCCAAGCGGGCGCCAGTGTTAAGGGAGGGTCCGGGGCCGGTTTGGATCCCGTCGAAACGGCCGTGCGTCGATATCGGTCGACCGCGAGCGTTCGCACCTCCTTGAAACCTTACCTCCCGGCCCGCCGCCTGGCCAGGTCAAGGTAGGTGGCGAGCATGTCGTTCTTGGATTCGCCGGTGCCGTCGTAGGTGATGGGAACCACGGGCACGCCGGTGACGCGTTCCAGGGTCGAACGCATCGATTCCGTGATGATGGACGGACAACAGAAGGCGGGATTGGCCTGCACGAAGAGCGCGACGTCGGGATATTCCTCGACGATCCTCGCCACCTTGAAGAGGTTGTCGAAGCATTCCCCTTCGTGCTCCGGTTTCACGCCGAAAGCTTCCAGTTTCTTTTCGATGTCGCGGGTGCGCCACCCCGTCCGTTCCAGCCGCCGCTCGCCGGAGCTGAGGAAAAACGCCCGATCGATCGCCCTCGCCGTGGCGACGGAGGCCTTGATGGCGGCGGCGTCGTAGTACCTGCTCTCCGCCCACAGGCGCTTGAAGTTCGTGTCGGCCGTCGCCTTCGCGTAGTCGACGTACGTGGCGGTGATCACCTCGCCGCCGCAGCGCTCGATCATGCGGATGAGCCCCTGGTTGAAGATCTCGTTGTCCCGCGAGTAAAAGTCGCCGAAGATCGCTACCCTGGGCCGCCGTTCACCCCCCGTGGGAATGGCTTCGAAACGATCGATCATGCGCCTGAGCGCCGGCCCGCGTTTCCCGCCGGATTCGAAGGTGGCGACGAGGTCGGCCATGGTTTCCGCCGTCGCGCGGTCCGTCGCTCCCTCGACCTTTTCATAGGGCCTGACCCTGCACCCGAGCTGCCGCAGCGAGCCGCCCAGCGTGAACGAGAGGTAAGCCCCGACCATGGCGTTCGGCGAGATGTCAAGGCAGGTGAGCTCGCCCCGGTAGACGTTCAGGCGTTCCATTCCGCCGCCCGCCGTGTCGAAAATGGCCTTGATGAAGCGCGGGTAGAGCGGGATGTTGCAGGGCCACTGCACGTCCATCATCCACAGCACGGTCGACGCGGGATCGAGCCCGTGACCGCGGACGTAGTCCATGGCCTCCTGCGCGATGATCGAGATCGGGATGCACTGCCCGGAGTTGTGCGTCATCGAACGCCTGATGGCTTCGGGTGTCTCTTCGAGGACGCGCGCGTCGAGCCCGACCCGCCGGATGGCGGCGGCGAAGAGCGGCGCGACGAGGGGATCCCAGTTGGGGAAAAGGACGGTCTTCCCCGCGAGGCCGGACGCGAGCGCGGGCGCCGTGCCGTCCGCTGCCTGGCCGGGAAACGCGTTGCGCGACTTTGCATAGTGGTTGCGGAACGCCCGTACGCCGGCCTCGATCCGGGTTTCGTAGCCCACGCCGGAGTCGTGTTCGTCGATCTGCAGGATGAGGTATGGCTTGCCGGCCGCGTCGAGGATCTTCTTGAACCATACCAGCGCGAAGGAATCCGGAGAGCACTTGAAGCAGGTTACGAACACCGGGTACGCCCGTGGATTCCGCGCGCACCACGCGGCGGCTTCCAGCACGCGTACCGCGTAGTCCCAGTGGAACTCGCCGCGGAGCCTGGTCAGGTCGTCCGAGGATTCGCCTCTGGACAGTATCGGCAGCATGTCCTGGAAAAAGGCGGGCAGCCCGAAGGCGGCGATCATGTCGGGAATCCCCTTGTTCATCTCGGGGGCGAGCACGTCGTAGGGACGGCCGACGAGGACGGCCACGGGTCCGTCCGTTCTTGCAAGCTCCTCGGCGAACGATTCGCGGAGCCCTTCCCGGAGCTTCGCCCGCCCGGCTTCGCGCCGCTTCCAGGCGGATGCCAGTTCGTTCATGGCCGGCACCGGGAAGGGGATGACGCGGGACGCCCGGTCCAGCTCCCCCGCGATCGCGCGCAGGACGGCGGCAGCCGACCGCCTGTGTCCTTCGACGAGGGGCGTCAATATGCGGCGGCCCTCGGGCATGGCGTGAGGTATCGTCACGGTGGCGAACTGGGAGTAGTTGCAGAACATCCGCTTGCCGATGCCCTTGCGCTTCGTCTCGGGCATGCGGATCCTGGAGCGCGCGCGTTCGAGGTACACCGGCAGGAAGACGAAGTCGGAAGACTTCAGGAGCGACGCGACTTCGCCGTAGGCATAGGCCATGGGAGCGCAATACTCGGCGCCCGAAAGCCGCTTCCCTTCCTTCATGATGCCCGACGCCTCGCCGGGATCATCGCCCACCCGGACCACCGTGAAGCCGAGCGAACGGAAAAAACCCGACCAGCCTTCAGCCTCGTCGTGCAGGTACAGGGCCCGCGGCAAGCCTATTCGGATGCGGGTCCGCGCCTCCACCGCTCCCGCCGGACCGTGCCGGGGCGCGATGCGCGAATTTTCCGCGACGGGAGAAGGCTTCGCCGGCCGCGGATGCCCGGCCTTGGCCGCCTGACCGGGAGCGCCGAACATCCGCTGCTCCAGTGCGCGCCGCGCCGGGAGGAGGTCCCACGCGAGCTTCGGCCTTGCGACGAAACGCTTCGTCCCCCAGTCACGGCCGCAGAGGAAACCGAACGCGATCTCTTCGTCCCGCACCGTCAGGATCCGGAGCCGGCAGCGGTTGGCGCAGAGAGCGCAATTCTCGCCCCGGGACGCGATGTCATCGTCACAGATGCCGAAGCCCTTGAAGGCGGTCGCCGCGAACGGGGCGCCCGGCCGGACGCGGTCATCGCGCGCGACCAGGGCGGCGCCCACCGCTCCCGTCAGATGGCAGAACTTCGACACGCTCACCTTCCTGCCCAATCTCGAAGCGAATGCCGCGACGAGGGCCTTGTTCCGCGCGGTCGCGCCCTGGAAACAGATCCGGTTCCCGACGAGGCCTTCCTGCGCGACCTTGCCGAGGTAGTTGTCGCAGACGGAGAACAGCGCCGCGGCGAGCAGTTCGTCGACCCCGTAACCCGAAGCCTGCAGGTGGTTGAGGTCGCGTTCCATGAAGACCGTGCAGCGGTCGGAGGTGAGGGGAGCCTTCGCGCGCAGGGCCCGCTCCGAGTATTCGGAGAGCGGTACGCCGAGACGGTCGGCCTGCTCCTCGATGAAGCTGCCGGTGCCTGCGGCGCAGACCGTGTTCATCTGCGCGTACACGACGATCCCGTTCCTCACCGTGGTGAACTTGGAGTCCTGGCCACCGATCTCGATGATGGTATCGACCCCGGGATCGAGCTCCACGGCCGCCCGCGCGTGCGCGCTGATCTCGTCGATGGCCGCGTCGGCGCCGACCACCGATTTGACGATCTTCCGCCCGGAACCGGTCGTCGCGGCGCCGCGCACGCCGAAACGGACGCCGTGCCTGCGCTCGACCTCGCGGGCCGCTTCGAGGACCGACTGCGCGGCTTCCACGGGGCGGCCCGCGGTCCGCGTGTAGAACCCGGCCAGCGGCGTCCCGTCCTCGGCCACGAGCGCGGCCTTCGTGCTCGTGCTCCCCACGTCGATCCCGAGCCAGGCCGCGATCACGCCGTCCGGGCCTTCCAGCCGCTCGTACACGTCCGTCTCGACGGGATTCGCCTTCCCGTTTTTCGCGGCGACGAACACGAAGGAGTCGATGCCGCCGAACTCCGGGTACTCGAGACCCGCAATCGACAGCGGCCCGTGTTCATAGGAAAGCGTGCGCTCTTCGGGTTCGATCAGTGTGTCCAGGCGGATACGGACCCCCGAAACGTCCTCGAGCGCGCGGCAGGCGGCGCCGAGCGCCCCGAACAAGTGCGAGTCGGGCGATACCGCCACCGGCGAACCGCAGAGCTCCGACAGCCTCCGTACGACGGCCGCGTTGCGCGACACGCCTCCCGCCATGAAGACGGGGCCCGGGAGAACCTCGCCGGGGAACAGCGTGTCGGCGATGTTCCGGGCGAGCCCCGCGCACAGGCCGTCGCAGATCTCCTCGCGCGTCCAGCCCTCGGCCTGCGCGTGGATGAGGTCGGTCTTGGCGAACACGGAGCAGCGCGAAGCGATGGCGGGAAAGGAGCCCGCGTTGGCGAGGGCCAGGGACGCGAGTTCCGCCGAACCGGCGAGCCCGAGGCGCTTGGCCTGCTGGTCGAGGAAGCTCCCCGTCCCCGCCGCGCACGACGAGTTGCCGCGGATGACGGGAGCGGTCCCGTCGGCGCCGAGGGTCATGCGGGTGAATTTCTCCGCCCCGACGACGAGGAGGGTCTTCACGCCGGGGACCTCCGCCCTCGCCGCCTCCAGGAAGGCGGTTCGCGAATCGACGCGCGTTCCCCGCACGCGGGGGCTGACCTGCGACGTGCAGCGCACCGCGTCCACGACGGGGATCCCGGCCGCTTCGGCATCGGCCAGCATCGCGCGTACGAGTTCAGCAGGCTTGCCGAGATGGAACGCGTAGCCGGACCTGAGCACCTTCAGGCCCAGGGGGCCTTTCGAGAGGATGACGACCGACACGGCGGCCGATCCCGTGTCGATTCCCAGCGCGATCTTGTCGTCAATCATGGTGCCTGTCCTCCTGCCGTCGAGGAAGGAGCCGGGAAATCGACGGGCTTCATCTGGCGGGGAGGAAACCGGCGTCGCGCATGACCGAGACGGCCTCGTCGCTTTTCATCCACGCCACGAAAGCCCGAACCCGGCCGTCCGGCTTTTCATCGCTCCTGAACAGCGCGACCAGCGGTCCCTGGAAAGGATAGCGGCCGGACGACAGCGTGTCGGCGTCCGGGTAGACGCTGTCGATGGCAAGCAGCTTGATGTCCTTGTTCGGGTACATGAGGAGCTCGTAGGAGTAGATCGTGTAGCCGATGGCTCCGAAGTTGGGCTTGAACTCGGCGATCCGGTCTATCATCCCCCCCATGCCCATCTCCACGTGTTCGACGGGGGCTTCCATGACCGGGACGCCGCGCATGACGAGATTGACGAGGAGGCTCTGGCTCCCCGAATCCGGGTTCCTCTGGTACGCCGTGATCGGGACGTTCGGTCCGCCCACCGGCTTCCAGTTCACGATCTCGCCCGAGTAGATCTTCCTCACCTGTTCCGAGGCGAGGTTCGTCACCGGGAAACTCTTCCTGACGATGAAGACGAGGGCGTCGACCGTGACGGGCACCTGGACGAGCTCGAAACCGCGTGCCCGGGCTTCGGCGAGAATCTCGGGCGGCGGCAGGGAGCTGAGGACGAGGTCGACCTCGCGGTCGAGGAGCCGCTTGTAGGCGCTGAAAGTCTTGGTGTGCTTCACCAGCTCCTTCGCCCCGGAGGCGTCGACCCCGAGGAGCGCGCGCGCGAAAGCCTGCGACAGCGGGATGGTCGCCGTGGACCCGTCCATCCTCTCCCAGAACGACTCGTCGAGGACGGGACGGTCCTGCGCGACCGAGGGACGCGAAAGCGAAACCAGGACCAGGGCGAGCGCACGCACACATCCCATCGTCGTCGTCCTCATCATTCGCCTCCTTCGGAAAAACCGCGTCCGGGCCGACCGGCCGTACTGGACAAACCCCTCCGGTTCCTCGTCGCGCCCAAATTCGGCCTCGGGAGCGACGCGGGCGGCTCGCATGTCGCGGAAGCATATCCCGGAATGGGGCGAGGGTCAAACACGCGAGCGGCACCGGGTGGTTCGCGGGGAAAACAAGGAGCGCCCGCATGGACGCCCCCGTTCGGCTTCGCCGCGCTTGCCCGCTGCGGGGTTCCTTGATGCCGGAGATGCCGCGCACGCCGGTGAAGGCGGCTTCCTTCAGCTCTTCGCCGGTGTACGGATCCATCGGGCTGTCCGCTTCCTCGTCGGGGAACTCGAGGCGCTCGATGCCGGAAGGGCCCATGTACGCATCGGGGTCGCGCGCGATGTACTCGCCGATGTTCTCGGGATGGATCACGCCGCGGTCGCGCGGGACGATGCGGAACTGCTCCTGGTAGGAGTCGGTGTCCCAGACTCCGGCGGAGCTGCCCGCGTCCTTCCGGTTCGGGAGGCGATGGTGATGGGAAAGCATCGGCAAGACGGAATATGTGTCTTAATGAATCAGCTTCCTTATGTACGCGAGCCGCCCGTGGGCTTTCAGGACGCGGAGCGCGCGCAGCGTGTTCCACCGCCCCGGAGCGCCGGGCTTTTCCCCGTCGACCCAGGTCTTCCCGGGGCGCGGAACCAGCTCGAGAAGTCGAGGATCATGCCGTTGACGCAGACATCGGAAACCTCGACGGTCTTCGCGTAGTTGATGCCGCCATCGCGGCCTGAAGGTGCGTCGAGCACGAGGCCGACGCTCTCCCGGCAGGCTTCGTCGGCGGGGTCCAGGTCGAGGCCGCGCAGCTCGGCCAGCACGTAGTGCGTGCACTTCCACTTCGGGACGTAGAAGTCCCCGCACCAGAGCCCGTCGGAACCGCGGGCGTCGAGCAGCGTCCTGCCCCAGCCTTCGCGCGCGATGAGCGTGCGCCGACGTTCGAGGGCGGGTCCGGATTCCCCGAGCAGGTCGCGGGCAGCCTGGAACCGGATGGCGGGATCGCCGTCCATGAGCCAGGCGATCACCACGTCCACGGAAACACCGTTTTGTCGGTCATGCCTCCAAGTATAGTCCATCCCGGAGCACTGCTTTCAGCTGATGTCGGCCGTGTGCCGTATTGACAACGCGAAACGGTACGGCGAGGATATCTCGACGCAGGCGGCATTGATGCCGGGCAGGAGGCAAACCATGCCGAAAAAAAGTTTCGATGTACGTACGGCCAGGAGCGGACCCGAGGTGGCCGCATCGATCGAGTCCTGCCTGAAAGCGCAGGGTTTCGATCGTACCGGTTCGAGGAACAAGTACATCTGGAGGAAGGGGCTGATCTGGCCCGTTTTCGCGAGCGCTCGCGTGACCGGGGGCGTCGCGCACCTCGAAGTCTGGAATTACGTTCCCATTCCGGGGATGGGCAGCTTCCTGATGTATTTCCTCAACCGGGGCAGGCTGCCGGACATCCTCGAAAGCATCGAAAGGGCTTCCGCGGGTGGCGACGTCGCGGGAGAAGCCATCACGGAGCCCGAGGCGGCCACCGTGGAATTGCGATACGCTGGTTTCTGGATGCGTTTCGGGGCAACCCTGATAGACGCATTTTTGATATACGTGGCGGTCGCCATCCCGTCGGCAATTCTTTTCGGCTTGACTTCCGCGGTCCTCGGCGTGTCATCGATCAGCGGCAGCGGCGTGCGGCTCATGGTGACGAACATCCTCACCTTGATCCTGGTTGTCGGCTCATGGCTCTACTTCGCCCTGCTGGAAAGTTCCTCCGGCCAGGCGACCCTGGGCAAGAAAGCGCTGGGGATGAAAGTGACCGATGATCGCGGCGAAAGGATCTCGTTCGGCAAGGCCTCGGTCCGATTCTGGTCGAAGTGGGTCTCGTTGCTCACCGTCGGGATCGGCTTCTTGCTCGCCGCATTCACCGGGAAAAAGCAGGCGTTGCACGATATGATGGCAAGGACTCTCGTCGTTCGCCGCTAGCCAAGCTGGCAAGAGGGGATTTGCAGTAGACGGAAAACCATAGTTCGACAAGCGGCTGCAGATTATACCGTGCCGCCGGCGCTGAACCGCAACGTTCGGCGACACAGCCAAGGAATGGAGGTAGTGCGATGACAGAGCAGGGTGTTACGGGTGTAGAAATCACGACAGGATTCTTCCCGCTTTCCTTCTTCCTGTTTTTCTGCACTCCACGAATCGAGATCAACGGCAACGTGCACGAAAAACGCTGGGGAACCCACTTCTTCGAAATCCCGCCCGGCACGTGCAAGATCACGGTGTACTTCAGATACTTGTTCATGTCCCGTTGCGGCGAGAACTCGATTTCGGTTGACGTCGCGCAGGGCACCATCAAGCGGGTACGATACAACATGCCGCTGCTGATGACCGCCAAGGGCTCCCTGAAGGTTTCCTGAGCTTCGACAGGTTCAAGATGCGCCCAACGCAGGAAGATACCGGCCTGTTCGATTCGCTTCTGGCATACGCCGCGTCGAAATTGCGGAGCGGGCATTCACCCGATGACCTACGCGCCGATTTGATGGGGCGCGGGGTCGCGGAACAGCTCGCCGATCGGGTCATCGAAGAAGCACGCGCCGGGAATCGCCGAACGGGTCTGTTCGCCGGAGTGAAATACCTCCTGATCGGGCTGGTCTGCCTGGCTTTGGGTACGGGAATCACGGCCGCGACCTACACGAGAGCTTCACGGGCCGGTGGCAGCTACTGGATTACCATCGGCCTGTTTGGTTTCGGTGTCGGCTATACGGTGGGCGGAATCGTCCGCATGATTACCGCGGCAAACAGGGGGAAGTGAAGGATAGGGCTTCCAGGACGGCGAGATGGAGGAATGCGCCTTCATCATCTTTTCCTTGTTGTTCACCTTCCGGCCGGGATCCACCCGCTTGCGCATCACGCGCTTTTTGACCATCCTGTTCATGTAACCCGACAGATACAGGCGCACACACCTTCGCGCAGGAAAGGATCGAAGCATGGCAAGCGGCTTGAGTTTCGGCGTGGACTGGTACCCCGAGCAGTGGGATGAAGGGATGTGGGAGCGCGACGCCGACCGCATGAAGGAATTCGGGGTGGACATCGTGCGGCTCATGGAATTCGCGTGGGCCGTCATCGAGCCCGAACCGGGGCGCTTCGACTTTTCCCTGTTCGACCGGGCGATCACCCTCCTCGCGTCGCGGGGCATCCGCGTCATCGTCGGGACTCCTACCGCCGCAATCCCGGCCTGGCTCGTCGACATGGATCCTTCCGTGCTCACCGAGCACCCGACCCGGATCTCCGCCGACTTCGGGCGCCGTCACGCGGCCTGCTACAGCAACCCGACCTACCGCGAGCGCTCGCTCGCCGTCACCCGCGCGATAGCCGATCGCTATGGCGCCCACCCCGCGGTGGCGGGGTTCCAGATCGACAACGAGATCGCCTTCGAAGGCACCGACCGCTGCGTCTGCCCCGCCTGCCGTTCCCTCTGGCACGGGTGGCTCGCCCGGAAGTACGGCGATATCGCATCGCTCAACGCGTCATGGGGAACCGTCTTCTGGAGCGAAACCTATTCGCGCTTCGACCAGGTTCCCGTCCCGCGAAGGCAGTCCGGGGCGTCCCAGAACCCGGCGCTCTGGCTGGACTACGACCGCTACATGTCCGATTCGGTGGTTTCGTTCTCCGACGCCCAGATCGGCATCCTGCGCGCCGTCGCGGGTTCCTCGAAGTGGATCACCACGAACTTCTACCCAGCCGTCCTTTCGAACGCCGTCGACGCGGAAGCCCTGACGGAAAAAATGGATTTCGCCAGCTGGGACAATTACCCGGTCTGGGGCGACATGACCGAACCCGATCCCTGGATGATTCCCGCTTTCCGCGAAACCCTCGTGCGCGGATTCGGGGGGACGGGGCTCTTCACGGTCATGGAACAGATGAGCGGCATCCAGGGCCACGTCTGCCTGGGCCACCTCCCGCCCGAACGGCGGGTGGCGCTGTGGACCAACCAGGCCATCGCGCGGGGCGGCGACCGCATCGTCTACTTCCGCTGGCGCACCGCCCCCTTCGCACAGGAGCAGCTCTGCTACGGCATCTTCGACACGGACGACCGCGAAACCGAGCGCGCCCGCGTCCTGCGCGGCAACATCAAGGTCGTGCGCGAAACCTTCGGCTCCTTCGCCGGGGTCCCGGTGAAAAGCCGCGCCTGCGTCCTGCACTCCAAGGACGACGCCCGCCTCCTGCGCGAGCAGCACCTGTCCAAGGCCCTCAAGCCGGCAGGCGCTCCGGACTGGATGAATCCCGGCTACGACACTGAGCTGGCCAGGTGGTTCGCGCCGTACTGCGTCCTCAACGTCAACGCGGACGTGAAGAGCGTCGCGTCCGTGAAGCTGGAGGATTACTCGCTGGTCAGCCTGCCGCTCTACCAGATGGCGGACCCGGCCTTCGTGGAAAGGCTCGCGTCGTGGGTGGACTCCGGCGGCACCCTGGTCCTCGGGTACCGGGCCGGCGCCCGCGACCTTTCGAATCGCAATGTCGCCGAACCGCTGCCCGGCCTTTTCCGCGCGCTGGCGGGCATCACTGTTCCGCGCTTCGAAGCCCTCGGAGACACGACGGCGCGGATCCGGGTCGGGCTGTTCCCCGCGAGGGGCGGCGTATGGGCGGACCTGATCGAACCGGAAACCGCCGCGCCGGTCGCGTACTGGGCGGACCGGAACAAGTTCTACTCCGGCCTCCCCTGCGCCACGGTCAACCGCCTGGGTTCCGGACGCGTCTACTACATCGGGACGAGCCCCGATCCGGCCGCGATATTCCTCCTGTACCGGCGAATCCTGAAGTCGGCCGGTATGAAACCGCGCTTCTTCGGCGAAGGCATCGAAATCGTGGATCGGACCACGGAAGATGGCCGGGAAGTCTCGGCGATCCTGAACCACACGGCCAGGCGGCGAAGGATACTGGGTGCGAAGGTAGGACCATACGGCATCGCCGTGGCGGAGAAACGGCCGATGTAAGCGCTTTCTTGACGCCTTTGCCCGGGCATGATAGGTTTTCGCGAAGGATGGATAAACCATGGAGAAGGTCAACGGCAAGTATTCCCTGTTCGGCAACGAGCTCAATCGCCCGGATTCGAGGAAGACGGACAAGTGGCAGAGGATGTTCGTCCGCAAGTTCAAGTACGATCCCGACGAGAAGTACGAACTGAGCGTTTCCGACAACAAGTACCTCGGCCCGGTGTTCGGCCTCAAGGATATCCTGCGCAACGGCGAGGGCGAACCGATCCGGAAGGAAGGGAGCGTCGTCGTTTCCACCATCCGCATGGGTTATGGCCATTACCGCATCGCGATGGCGGGCGCATCGTGCGCCAGGGCCATGGGTTTCACGCCGCTCTGGCTCGACCTCCTCGCCATTCCCGGCATCACCACCGACGTCATCGACTGGTGCAATTCCTGGTACAGCCGCTGGTCGCGCATCTCGCAGCGCAGCCCCTTCTTCAACCGCCACGTCTGGGAACCGGTCACCACCGGGGAACCCTCGCTGCCGGGGCTCGACGCCATCCTCAATTCCTGGATCGTCGGCTGGCCATGGCGTTTCCTCAAGACCAACGTCAAGGACTACAAGATGAGCGAGCTCTTCGGGAATCTCTACGGGACGCTGCCCCGCGACATCCCGACCCTGACCTCGCACATGTGGAACTGCATGGGAGCCGTGGCCGGCGGCATGACCAACGTCGTGGACATGATGTTCGACAACTGGCCCATGGCCTTCCAGCTCACCGAGGGCGCCAGGCACGGCGTCCAGACCCCGTCGGGCTACTACGGTTTCAGGGCCATGCGCGGCTTCGACGAAAAGGGCAGGATCCTCAAGCCCGTGCCGACCGACGCCCTCCACTACGTCGGGCACCTCGTCGACCACGAGCTGGTGGAGAACATCGAGAACGATTGCGCCGCGCGGCTGCGCCGCATGAAGGCGAAAGAACCCCGCCGTTTCCTGGTCACGATGGGCGGGGCCGGGGCCCAGCGGGAGCTCTTCAAGGCCATCATCGAACACGCGGCTCCCATGGCTCAGGCGGGCAAGATCAGCCTTTTCGTCAACCTGGGCGATCACAGGAACAACTGGGAATGGCTGCAAGGCGAGATCTCCGGGTACAAGAATCTCGTCACGACGCACTTCGACTGGGAGGACACCAGGGCGTTCGCGGACGGAATCCGGGACAATCCCGTCCGGGGCATCCACGTCTTCCTCCACGACAACACATTCCACGGCGTCTATTCCACCAATTACCTCATGCGCGTCGTGGACGCGATGATCACCAAGCCGAGCGAACTGGCGTTCTACCCGGTTCCCAAGATCTTCAACGAACGCGTCGGCGGGCACGAGATGTGGGGCGCCGTCCGGGGCGCGGAAGTCGGCGACGGCACCATCGAGTGCAGGACCATACCGCAGACCCTCCAGGCCATCGACCTCATGACCGAGGAAGACGACCTCCTGACGATGTTCTGCGACTGCATCGTGAAGAACAAGAGCATCGGCATCTACGACGGCGCCTACAAGTGCGTGGAATTGGCTACCGGGAAGAAGTTCGTCCGGGCGAAGAACTGACCGCGCGGATTTCCCGACAACGGCATGGTGGAGCCCCCCTTGCGAAGGAGGGGCTCCGTTCTTTCGCGGACGGGCGATGAACATAGGCATCTTTACCGACTGCTGGTCCCCCACGCCGAACGGCGTCGCGTCGTCGGCCGCCGTGCTCGCGGCCGGCCTGGAGCGGCGTGGGCACCGGGTCACGGTCTTCGCGCCGGCCTTTCCCGGCCGCGCAGGAAGCGACGCCAACGTCATCCTCGTCCCCTCGGTCCCGGCACTGCCGTCGGTCGGCATTCGATGGGCCAGGCCGGACCTCCGGGAACTCGGACGCATCGCCGAGAATCGTGCGCTCGACCTGATCCACACCCATTCGGAATTCCCCATGGCGATGGCGGCGCGCCGGGTCGCCGCCGGTCTCGGCATTCCCCTGGTCCATACGGCCCACACGATCTACGAGCATTACCGGCATTACGCCCCGCTCGGTTTCCTCATTCCCGAAGCGGCGATTCGCGCCTGCTGGCGCGGCTTCCTTCATCCCTACTCGCTGGTCGTCTGTCCTTCCCGCACGACGCTCTCCTACTTCGCCGACCTGGTCCCTGGCCTGGCGTCAGCTGAAATCCCCAATGGCATCGACCTGGATCGTTTCGGCGTGGGCGCGGTCGCCTCCGGGGAAATCGGGGACTTCCGCCGCGGGCTCGGCGTGCCCGACGGAGCCAGGATCATCCTGTACGTCGGGAGGATAGCCCGGGAAAAGCGCGCGCACCAACTCATCGACGCGCTACTCCCGGTCCTGGCCGGTTTCCCCGATGCCAGGCTCCTCATGGTCGGCGGCGGGCCGGGGTTCGGGGCGACGCGGAAACGGGTGCGGAAGCTTGGCATGCGGGAAAAAGTGCTGCTGCCGGGCTACCTTTCGCACGGACGGATTCCCGTCGCCTGCGCAACCGCAGCCCTCTTCGCGACGGCGTCGCTCAGCGAAAATCACCCCATGACCGCCATCGAGGCGGCCGCTTCCGGCTTGCCTCTCGTCGCGAGGCGGGACGAAAGCCTGGACGGCCTCGTGGATGACGGGCGCTCGGGCCTGTTGGCCGATACGGACGGGGATCTCGCCATTCACGCCGCCCACCTGCTGTCCGACGAAACGACCCGCACCGCCTTCGCCCTCGCCAGCCGCGCACTGGCGGCGCGCTTCTCCGCGGATCGCCATGCGGAAGCCATGGAAGGAGCGTACGCTCGGGCGGTACTGGCGCACCGGGCCGGTCGGCGCTAGACTTCCCTTTCATGGAAGACCCGGCAACGCTCGATGCCTTCGGCAGGGAACTCGCGGACGCTGGACGGCACGCGGAAGCGGCGCTCGCATTCGAGCGTGCCCTCGCCTCCGATCCCGGTTCGGCCGACCTTCTCTACAACCTGGGACTCGAACTGCACGCCCTCGGACGGACGTTCGAAGCCCAGGAGCGCCTGTCCGCGTCCCTGGCCGCCGCCCCGGACCGTGCGGACTGCCTGACGAGCCTCGGCCTCGTCTCATGGGAGTCAGGCGACGCCGGGGCCGCCGAGGCTTTGTACCGCCGCGCACTTGCGGTGAATCCCGGCTTCGCGCCGGCATGGAACGACCTGGGCGTCGTCATGTTCACGGGCGGGCATATCGCCGAAGCGCGGGACTGCTTCGAACGGGCCCTGGCCCTGGACCCTGATGACAACGACGCGTGGATCAATCTGCGCGACGCGTACGCCGAGCTGGGGGACGGGGAAGGCCGGGTTCGCGCCGCCGCACGAGTCCGCGACGGGCGCTCACCCGAATGATGCGGCGACGGCAATGTCGGGCCGATTCGCCACGACGGAGGAACGGATGGAAAAAGGCGAGATACTGAACGGCGCATGGCGCCTCGACGACAAGCTCTCCGACGGCGCCACCTCCGTCACCTGGCGGGCGACCGCCACCGCGGCCAACCCGGCGGGAATCCCCGAGGGCAGCCCGGCGGTCGTCAAGGCCATGTCGTTCAACGCGATTGACGACTGGAAGGTCTTCGACCTCTTCAAGCGCGAGGTGAAGGTCCTTTCCGAGCTCAGCCATCCGGCCATCCCCCGGCTCTACGACAACTTCTCCTATTCCGAGGGCGGCGTGACGCGCTTCGCTCTGGCGATGGAGGCCGTGGACGGCGTCGACCTCCAGCGGCAGGTCGACCGCGGCCGGCGTTTCACGGAAGCCGAAGTCTCGGGCCTCCTCGCCGACCTCCTCGAAATCCTGCGCTACCTGCATTCGTTCAGGCCGCCCGTCGTCCACCGCGACGTCACCCCCAAGAACCTCATCATGAAACCGGACGGCACGCTCGCCCTCGTGGATTTCTCCGGCGTCCAGGATGCCATCACTGCCGCCTACAAGGGCACGTCGACCGTGGTGGGCACCCCGGGCTACGCGCCCCTCGAGCAGATGATGGGCAAGGCATCGGTCCGCTCGGATCTCTACGCGGCGGCGGCGAGCGCGGTCTTCCTCCTCACGCATACCCACCCGGCCGACCTGCCGACCGACGGCCTCAAGCTCGATCCCCGCGCCGTCGTCGAACTCTCGCCGGAGCTCGGGTACGTCCTCGACTCCTATCTCTGCCCCGACGAGCGCGACCGATCGCTCCGCGTCGACGACGCCATCGCCGTGCTTCGCGGCACCATGCCGGTCCCGAAGAAGGCGGTGCATGCCGCCCAACCGGAGGGCATGGCGGCGGCCCGCGCGGTGCTCGGCAAGCTCGGCCTTTCCTTCGACGCCGGGGAAGGCGGCGGCGAGCTTGCCTTCGACGGAACCCGCAAACCTGCCAAGCTGCCCTCCGACTCCAGGGTGATCGTGGACGAACAGCCGGACGCGCTCACCGTAGTCATACCTCCGGGAGGATTCAGGAACCCGGCGACGATCGGCGTCGGGATTTTCAGCATCATGTGGTTCGGCATCCTCTCGTTCCAGTCCGGCATCGCACTCGTCATGGGGGCCTGGCCCTTCCTGCTGTTTCAGATCCCGTTCTGGGGAGTCGGTATCTTCCTCCTCAAGACCACGCTCGCGCCGGCGCTCTCGCGCAAGACCCTCGCGTTCGACCGGCAGGCGCTCCAGGTCGCGAGCGAACTGCTCGGCCGCAAGAGCCTTGTCTCGTGGCCGATCGAAGACCTGGGCCGCTGCGAAAGCGGTTCCGCGGCCATGAAGGTCAACGGGAGATCGATCGAGGAATGCACCCTGGAGACGGGGACGAGAAAGCTCAAGTTCGGGGCGGGTCTTTCGCGGCGCGAGCTGGACTACCTAGCGGAAAAGATCAACGCTTTCATCGGTAAAAACGCATAACGCGTCGCCGTGCCGCCGAGCCCGATGAGCAGGGCCGACAGCGCCCCGAGGAAAGCCGGGAGCGCCGCTTCCCGCCGCAAGGAGGCCAGCTGCCGCTCGCGGCGTTCGCGCCCCCGCGGGCAGGACGCCCGGGGTCGGACGCCCTCCCTTTCCAGCGCGTCCAGCTCCGACGAAAGCCACTCGATCCTGCGGCGTTCGCTCATCGCGTCACCTCCCGATGGTCCCCGCCGCGGCGATTCTCGGCCTCGTACAGCGTTTCGATATCTTCCTTCCCGTAGTGATAGGCCGAGCCGCAGTTGTGGCATATTACCTCCACGGGGAAGGGTCCGTCAGTCGCGAGCCCGCGGAGTTCGTCCGCCCCCATGGACGATATGAAGACAGCCAGCCGTTCCCGGGTGCAGCCGCAGAAAAACTCGGCGTTCTTTTCCCCGAGGACGTTCACGTCGAAAAACGGGAAAGCCCGGTTCATGAAATCGCGGCGGCTCCCGCCGCCTGCGAGGAATTCGCCGATCGAGGGCAAGCCTTCCACGAGCCGTTCCACGCGGTCGGCGGCATCGTCCGGAGCTCCCGGCAGGAGCTGGAGATAGAGCCCACCGGCGCCGATCGCCCGACCCCGGGCATCGAACTTGACGCTCAGCGAAAAAGACGTCTTGACCTGTTCGGATTCCAGGTAGTATCGCGCGAGGGATCCCGCGATGCCGCGTTGCCGCACGGCGACCCTGCCCGAAAACGGATCGGACTTGCCTTCCATGTACCTGGTGACGGTCAGTGAACCATCACCGAGCCAGGGAGCCGTATCGAAGCTTTCAAGCGGGCGGTCGACGGGTATCGGGGCGTTGAAAAGGCGGCCGCGAACCTCGCCGCGGGCGGACGCTTCCACGGAAAACCCATGGACCGGGCCATCCCCGTCGAAACGGACGGTCAGGCGGTCATCCCCCTTGATCGTCGTGGACAGGAGGGCCGCGGCCGTATACGCCTGGCCGAGGATAAGCGTTTCCAGGATGCCGAGGCAGTGGTTGGCGCGCATCCGGTTGACCATGTTCGTGCTGCCCGCGATCGCGCCGCGGACCGTATCGCCTTCGAGGGTGAACACGGTGGCGCCGTCCGGGGCGACTCGGCCGAGGAGGGCCATGAGATCGATGTCGTCGATGGGCCGTGAAATCATGCTTCACTTGTACACGTCCACGCCCGGCAGGATCAAGAGACAGGGGCGGATGGGTATTCCCAAAGCATGTTTTCCCTACCCGAATCCCGGTTCTCCATGATATACTTTTTCCCCTTCCCGCAGGAGGATGATGGGACGGCCGGGGAAATGTCCGTCCGCCATCGACTCCGACGAGGCGTTCGCCACCGTTTCGACGAAAACGGGGCGACGACTGACACCGCAACGGAAAACGCAGCGTTTTCCGCGCCCTGCCGGTGGATCATAATTTTCCCGGAGGAATGCATGAGAAAGTACCATCGCCCCGTCATGGCGATCATCGCCGCACTGGCGATCCTCGCTCTTGGTGCCTGCGCCGGACCGTACGACAAGTACGCCGAGCAGCCCGTCAAGATCACCATTCTCGAAACGACCGACGTCCACGGCATGATCACGCCGATGGACTTCACGAAGAACGCCGCGACCGAGTACTCGATCGCGCAGTTCGCGGGGCTGGTCACCGAGAAGCGCCGCTCGGGCGAGCTGCTCCTCGTGGACGGCGGCGACTCTCTCCAGGGCCAGCCGATCATCTACTACAACAACTTCCTCAAGACCGGCGGCACCCACATCTGGTCCGACGTCGTCAACTGGCTCAGGTACGACGTCGTCACGGTCGGCAACCACGACATCGAGACCGGTCACCCCGTCTACGACAAGGTCTTCACCCAGTGGCGCGCCACCGTCGTCTGCGCCAATATCCTCAAGAGCGGAACCCAGGAGCCCTACTTCACACCCTACACGGTCGTCAACAAGGGCGGGATCAAGATCGCCATCCTCGGCATGACCGAACCGGGGATCACCACCCAGCTGCCCGCGGCTTTCTGGAGCGGCATGGACATCATCGACATGGTGGAGTGCGCGAAGCGCTGGGTCCCCATCATCCAGAAGACGGAGAAACCCGACGTCATTATCGGGCTCTTCCACTCGGGCCTCGACTACACCTACGGCGGAGCCACCGCCGACACGCAGGGCAATGAGAGCGGCAGCCAGCTCGTCGCCCAGCAGGTCCCCGGCTTCGACCTCATCCTCGTCGGGCACGACCACAAGGGCTGGGACGGCAAGGGCTGGGATCCCGTGGCCAAGGCCAAGATCGACGTGAAGGACCCGAACGGCAAGATCGTCCCGATCTTCGGCGGCCTCGACTACGTCCGCTCCGTGCCCGTGATCGAGCTGACCATGGCCTGGGACAAGAAGGCCAGGACCTGGAACAAGACGATCGTCGGCAGCCTCGTCGAGATGAAGGGCCTCCCGGTCAACGCCGATTTCATGACGGCCTTCAAGCCCGAGGTCGACGAGTTCGTCGCATGGAAGAACCAGGTGATCGGTTCCATGAACGGGAAGATCAGCTCGGATGACGCCCTCTTTGGCGACGCCGCCTTTACCGACCTCATCCACCGGCTCCAGATGGAGATCTGCGCCGATCCCGCCAACGGCCTCAAGCCGGTCCAGGTTTCCTTCGTGGCGCCCCTGTCCCCCACAGCAGTCCTGCCCATCGACCCGAGCGGCAAGGTGACGATCGCCGACATGTTCGCCCTCTACAAGTACGAAAACTACCTGTACACGATGGACCTGACCGGCGAGCAGATCAGGAAATTCCTTGAATTCTCCTATGGCATGTGGATGGACACGATGACCAAGGCAGGCGACCACATCATAGCCTTCCAGAAGGATCCGTCCGGCGCCCTCATCTTCGACACCCGCAACAACATGACCGCGACGAAAACCAACCCCTACAATTACGACAGCGCCGCGGGCATCAAGTACACGGTGGACATCACCAAGCCGGTCGGTTCCCGCATCAACATCACGAGCATGGCCGACGGCACCCCCTTCAGCCTCACGAAAACCTACTCGGTCGCCATCAACTCCTACCGCGGCTCCGGCGGCGGCGACCACCTGACCAAGGGCGTCGGACTCGACCCGCTCGCGCTCAAGCAGCTCAAGCTCGTCACCTCGTCCACGACCAAGGACCTGCGCTACTACTTCATCAAGTGGTTCCAGAAACAGACCGGGCCGATCACCCCCACCAGGGACGACAACTGGAAGGTGATGCCCGAGGATCTCGCAGCCGCGGGCAAGGCCCTCGATTACCCGCTCGTTTATCCCCCGCAGAAATAGCCTTTCTCCCAGTTTGCTCGTCAAACGGCCGCCCGGAAGGGCGGCCGTTTCCACTTGTCTCCGCCCCGGATCACGAGTATCCTTAACGAAAGACCGGTGCGCGCCCGACAGGGGCGCACCCGGACGCCGCTCCGTACGGAGGGCGATCATGACAGCCCGAAAGGGCATCCTCGCTTGTTGGAGGACTCCATGAAAGGCAACCGCATGTATGTCGACATCGGCTCTATGCTCGACGAAATCTTCGACGCCGCCAAGAACTTCAGCGAAACCTTCCGCGACAACTTCGACCCCACCAAGGGACCTTGCTCGACGTTCGACCACGACGAGAACGCCGACTGGTATCCTTCCTATTCGTATCCGCCGATGAATATCTACCTCACCGCGGACCGTTCCATCGTATTCGAGTTCGCCGTGGCCGGCTTCGACGAAAAGGACATTTCGCTTTCGTTCCAGGGCGACTACATGCTCTTCGCCGCCCGCATGGGCCTCGATCCCGTCCCCGAGGAGGGCGTCCGCTACTTCAAGCGCCGCCTCAAACTCAAGGACATCGAAAAGCAGAAATACTACGTCCCGGCCGACAAGTTCGACCAGGAAAAGGTGAAGGCAGTCTTCAGGAACGGCATCCTCAAGGTTTCGGTGCCCCCCAAGGACACGACCGAGACCACCGAAGGCGTCCGTATAGATATCGTCAAGGAAGGCGAATAGCCTCCCTGGGAAGGCGAATGCCTTCCTGACAAGCTCGCCACCGGGGCTTTTTTTACCACGAAGGTAACGAAGAGCACGAAGGGTAGACAGATGCAGGATCCGCCGGGCAGCGATGTCCGGCGGTTTTTATACCATACCCGTCCGCGCCTCAGCGTCTCCGAGCGAACTCCCTCCGGGAATCAGGAAGGCCTCTTGTTCGTCATCATGTCGAGGATGATGCCGTCCATCAGCGGGGATCCCTCGTTGCCCAGGCGCGCGAGGTTGTCGATGGACTTGTCGGGATCGGCGTCCACGATGCCCTCGATGGGACCGACGGTGATGCCGCGGATGGCCATGAGGGAGGCTTGGACCGCCGCCGCCGTGCAGGTCGAGATCTTGAGGGCGCAATCGCCCTTGGCGCCGTCGCAGAGCATGCCCGACACGTTGCCGATCATGTTCTGCACCGACGAGCGCACCTGTACCAGCCCGCCGCCGAGCAGGTAGGTAATCCCGCACGCGGCCCCGGTACCCGCGACGACCGCCCCGCAGAGCGCGGAAAGCCTGCCGAATTTCGACTTGATGTAGATCGTCATGAGGTTCGAGAGGGTGATCGCGCGCAGGATCCTGTCTTTCGGGACACCGAGCCGTTCGCCGACAGCCAGGACGGGGATGGTGGCCGCGATGCCCTGGTTGCCGGAACCGGAATTGGACATGACCGGCAGAGAGGATCCCGCCATGCGGGCGTCGGAGCCGGCTGCCGCCTTCGACATCGCCGCGTTGAGCAGGTCGTCGGCGAGGATCCCCAGGTCCACGTTTTCCTTGATCATCTTTCCGATCCGCAGGCCGTAGTCGCCTGCGAGCCCCGCGCGGCTGATCTCGGAGTTGAGCTCGATGGCTTTCCGAACGATCCCGAGCCTGTCCAGGTCGACCGCTTCGGCGAACGCGAAGACGCCGTCGATGCCGAGAGCGGCGGCGGCGTTTTCTGCCGCATGGTCTCCTGATCCATGGGGAGCCGACATGACGACCGTACCGTCGGCTTCGACGAGGACCACGCGGTCGTGTTCGTCCTCGATGACGGCCCGCCCGGCGCCGCGATCGGTGACCACCGTCACGTCGATGAAAAGTCTTTTGGGCGAGTCGGATTTCGAGATTCTCACCCCGGAGCCTTCGACAAAGGCGCGCGCCGCATCGATGTCCGCTTCGGACAAGCCCGCGAGCACGGCAAGCTTGCGCGCCGGATTTCCCGCAATCGCGCCAAGGCACGCCGCGTAGGCCATGCCGGTGAACGGTGTCCCCGGGATGCCGACGGCCATGGCGTTCTTGAGGACATTTCCGCTGGCGATCACCCGCACCGTGACGGTTTTTCCCCCGACGGCTTCGCGGGCGAGCGCGGCGGCGTAGGCCACCGCCGCCGGTTCGGTGCAGCCGAGCGCCACGACCATTTCTTTTTCCATGATCGCGATGATATCGTCATGAGTCACGGCGTTCCTCCGGGGTTTCGAGCCTGCGAGTATACCCCGGTTCCAGCAAAGAATGAAGGGAGGATCGCCTGCGCCAACGGCTCTGCGGGCCGGTTCACATCATGCGGATATTCCCCGGGGACTCCGCTGGGCGGCCTGATTTCCCCTACCCTGCCTCGCGTTCGTTCACGACGGCGCCGTGCCTGCGGGTGTGGATCCGGTTCGCCAATTCGCGGATGTGGCTCGATACGAAGAGCGCACAGTAGGCGGTGATGATGAGCGCCGAGACGAGGGCCATCGGCAGGCTGTAGCCCGCGCCGAAGAAGGCGCGGAATACCCGGTATTCGGCGCCGAAGGGTACGAGCACGATTGAAAATCCCAGGATCAAGCCCGTTCCGACCCAGTTCCTCGTCGCAACGATCTTCCCGGGCCGGGGAAGGTAGGGCAACACCGCCGCAACGCGCTCGACGAAATCCCTGTCTGTCACGGCGAGCGGCCGCCGGTAGGATTCGAGGGCGCGCTCGAGGATCTCTGTTTCGCGCATGAGACGCGGGGATGCAGGACCGTACGGGGTGCCGGGAACTGCGTTGGTCATGCTTTCTCCTTATCGAGCGAGATCCTGAGTTCCTTTTTCGCCCGGAACACGTGCGACTTGATGGTATTCACGGGAAATCCCGTGACCTCCGCGATCTCGCCGTATCCCATCCCGTAGTAGAAATGCAGGTCGAGGCAGACAGCCTGCCGTTCGGGCAAGGCTCCCATCGCGCATTTAAGCGCGGCGATGGTTTCCTTGCGCAGATGCTCGTCCTCGGTCGAAAGCCCGTTCCCGGCAGTCTCATCGTCCAGGGGTTCGTAGCGCCGTTTCCGCCTGGAGGAATTGATCGCGGTGTTGTACGCCACCCTGAACAGCCAGGTCGAGAATTTCGACCGTCCCCGGAAGCTTCCGAGATTCACGTATGCCTTCAGGAAGACGTCTTGCGTGAAATCGGCGGCGTCGTCGCCGTTCCGGAAAAACGACAGGCCGAGGCGGTACAACGCGCGCTGGTGCCGCCGGACGAGTTCGGAGAAAGCGCCCGGATTCCCGTCGAGGACATCTCCGACGAGAAATTCATCGGAAAGACCGGATCCACCGGTCATGCGTCCGGGCCGTTCCTCGACCGGATTCGGTAGAAGGCGAGCAGGCTGAGCCCGACGGCGAGTGGAATAGCACCGCCAACTATCGAATAGCGCAAGCCATCCAGCACGGCGAACACGATGGTCAGGACGAACCCGACTCCGGAGAGCAGCAGTCCCGCGAACAGGCTGAAGGCCACGAGATCGAGACGGACGGGAACGTAAATCCCCCGCTCCATCATCGCCATCTTTTCCTTGTGGGACCAGAGGAAGCTGAAGAACAGGACGAAGCAGCCCATGACGATCCCCACGATGGGGATGACTGCGATGATGACCTGCGCTGCTTGTGTCGGCATGGCATACCCTCGATGAACCCGTCAGGCCGGAACCGCCGGCTCGTCATTTGGACAGGCCGCCGGTAAAAAGGTTGCACCCGGCGGACCGGGAAATCATCCGAGCGAACGCGTGGCGATGACGTCGATGCCCGTGCCCAGCGCGTCGGCGAGAATGACGGTCCCGCGGCGGACGGGAAGCCGGATCCGGACGGCGTAGATCGCCGCCAGCAGTTCAGGCACGCGCTCCCGGGGGAAGGCCGCCGTCGTCCGCACCGGAAGCCGGGGAGCATCTGCGGATGATACGCCGCAGGTGGCCGTCACGGTGCGTCTCGGATCGAGAAGCTCGGCTTCCGCGTAGGCGACGCCCCTGGGGCAGCGGTTGCCGGAGACTGAGAGGCCGCCGTCGTCCAGCTTCCCGACGGTGAGCCTGCAGCCCATGGGGCAGGTGATGCAGACCAATTCCTGGCTCATTGAGCTTCTCCTCAGCTTATCGCTATCTCGACGACCGGGTCGGGGGAACCGGCGGCGGCCGCGAGGTCCTTGGCGCCCAGCGAAACGGTGATCATCTCGGACGGCTGGATGTGCGTCTTCTTGACGGACTTGATGACGCGGTTGTTGACGCGCACCTCGAGGGTGGCGTCGTTCTTGACGATCAGGGTCCGGAGGTAGATCTTGTTGTCGGCCTCGGCGTCCACCCGGCCGGGCGCGACGTAGCGGACGTTGGATCCCGCCTTGACGCGCACTTCCAGCTTCGCCCGCTCGCCCTTGAGCCAGAGCGCGGCGAAAGCCCCGGCCCTCCTGGCTTCCTCGACGACGTAATCCACGAGATCGTGCACGTGGAGGACGTTCCCGCAGGCGAAGACGCCGGAAACGTTCGTCATCAGGCGAGAGTCCACCGACGGCCCGTTCGTCATCGGGTTCATTTCCACGCCCACCTGCTTCGACAGCTCGTTTTCCGGCACGAGGCCCACGGAGAGGAGGACGGTGTCGCAGGCGATGGTGAAGGCTTTTTCCGTCATGAGCGCGCCGTTCTCGAGCGGGGTGATCTCCACGCCTTCCACCCTGTCCTTGCCCACGATGTTCGTGGTGAGGTGCGAAAGGTAGAGCGGGATGCTGAAATCGTGCAGGCACTGGACGATGTTCCGGGTGAGTCCCGACGGGTAGGGGAGGATTTCCACGACCGCGTGTACCTTGCATCCCACCCAGCTCATGCGCCGCGCCATGATGAGCCCGATGTCGCCCGATCCGACGATGACGATGTCCTTGCCGGGTATGTAGCCTTCGATGTTGACGAGGCGCTGCGCCAGGCCGGCGGTGTAGACGCCTGCGGGACGTGAGCCGGGGATGCGGATGTTGCCGCGGTTGCGTTCGCGGCAGCCCATGGCCAGCACGATGGCCCTGCAACTCATCCTGAGGATGCCGTACTCGGCCGAGTAGCAGTAGAGCAGCTTGTCGCCGCCGGAAACGTCGATGTCCATGACGGTGGTTCCGACGTAGGGCTTGATCCCCGTGCCTCGGACCCGGTCCTCGAAGCGCTCCGCGAATTCCGGCCCGGAAAGCTCCTCGTTGAATTCGATCAAGCCGAAGCCGTTGTGGATGCACTGGACGAGGATGCCGCCGAGATTCTCTTCCCGCTCGACGATGGCGCAGGAAAGCCCGGCCCCGTCCAGCTCGAGGGCGGCAGCCATGCCCGCCGCGCCGCCGCCGATCACGACTGCGTCATACCGCAATTCTTTCATAACGTGTCCTTGAGGATGCGGCTGGCGTCGCCGCGCTTCGTGATCTCGTCCCATCCAAGACCGGTTTCCCGCATGACGATCTTGATGATCTTGTAGGTGCAGAACCCGCCCTGGCATCGGCCCATCTGGGCCCGCGTGAAGTACTTGATGCCGTCGAGCGTCGTGTGCCCGGCGCGCACCGCGGCGACGATCTCCGCCTCGCTGACCCGCTCGCAGCGGCAGACCATGTTGCCGTAGGCAGGGTCCTTCTTGACGAGTCCATCGGCCGCGAAGTGGTCCACGTCCTTCATGTGGGGCCGCTTTTCCACGTAGGGGTCGTAATCCCCCTTCTCGACGAGGCGCAGCCCCGCCTTCTTCAGGAGGTCCTTCACGTATTCGCCGATGGCAGGGCTCGCGGTGAGCCCGGGGGACTGGATGCCCGCCACCTGGATGAAACCAGGCGCTTTCGCCGAGATGTCGATGTAGAAATCCTCGCCAAGGGTCGGCCGCAGTCCGGCGAAGCTCGTGATGACGTCGGTCTCGGAAATCGAGGGGATCATCGTTCGCGCGCTCCCGAGTATCTTCTCGAGCTCGGACCGCGTCGTGGAAAGGTCGGTCTTGTCCTCGATGGATTCGGCGGTCGGGCCGAGGAGAACGGTGCCCTCGACGGTCGGGATGACGAGCATGCCCTTCGACACGCTCGTGGGGACGGGGAAGACCACGCGGTCCGGCCGCGCCTTCGTGAGACGGTCGAGAAGGTAGTACTCGCCCTTGCGGGCGCGGATGCGGTACTCCTCGGCGCCGAATATCCGCGAAACCTCGTCCGCGAAGAGGCCGGCCGCGTTGACGACGTAGCTCGCGGAAACCGCGCGGCCGTCGGATGCCCCGACCGTCCAGCGCTCGCCGGAGCGCTCGGCGCGTTCGACCGCGAAACCCGTGAGGACGCGGGCGCCGTTCTTGACCGCCGACTCGACGAGGGAAAAGGCGAAGCGGTACGGCTCCACGATCCCGCCGCCGGGCGCCCAGAGCCCGCCTACCGTGTCGGGGCTCAGCTTGGGCTCGAGTCCGAGCATCCTTTCCCGCGAGCACATCTCGATCCCGATGACGCCGTTCTCGACACCCTGCCGGTAGAGCTGGTCGATGGCCAGCATTTCGTCGTCGTGGAGGGCCGCGACCACGATGCCGCAGCGCCTGAACGGGAAGTCCAGTTCGAGGGCGAGCCGGTCGAACATCATGGCGCCCTGGATCTCGAGCCTCGATTTCAGGTATTTCCTGTTATGGTGGAATCCGCCGTGCACGATACCCGAGTTCGCCTTCGAGGTGCCGAAGGAGACATCCGCTTCCTTGTCCAGGAGGACGACGTCGAGTTCGTAGGCCGACAGCCGGCGCGCGATGTTCGCCCCGCTGACGCCCGCGCCGATTATGGCGACATCGTAGCCGTCGCAGCTTCCCTTGCCGCTGGTTTCGCCCATGGCCTTTCCCTTGTGAGTCATTGTATGCCGACAGTGTACTCCCGGCTTCCCCGCAAGGCAAGCGCATCTCCCGATGGCAAAATGACGCTGGCAAGGTCAACCTCGTCCTCATGGATATCGATCTCGGGAAGAAGATGAAAGCCGGAAAAAGCCAAGTGGTCCGGGGAATACATCGGAAACCGGGCAGAATCGCGTCGTCCCCCTCCGGCTTCTTCCCGGTTACATTCGCTCTCCCTCCATTATCCCCCTCCCGCATTGCCTCCTTGTCCCCGTGTCTCCGTGGTTCTTCCTGGATGGCATCAAGGTGCTGACTGCGTCCCGGTTCACGCCCACTTCACGAGGCCGGGGATGAACCCCTGCGCGAGCCCTTCGTGCTTCGGGAGCACGCGGACCGAATAGCCCTGCCGGCCGGTTCGCGAGCAGGTGACCTTGATGGAATACTCCCACTCGTCACCATGCCGTTTCACGGCGCTCATGATCTCGCGGTCCGGCCGTTCGATCTGGTCCTTCATCGAGACGTCGCCGTGGAAAATCTCGACGGCGACGGCGTCGGGATCGAGCGCGCCGAGCCGCACGAAGGCCGTCACGGTCACCGGGTCGCCCCGTTCCATCACCGGCTTGGCGTCGGTCTTGAAATCGGTCACCTCGATCTGCCCCCACGCCGCCTTGGCCCGCGTCAGGTAGTCGGCGGCGGCCTTGGCCTGGACGGCGCCGTCGGCCGCGAGACGGGCGGCGTTACCCAGGGCGGGGTAATAGAATTTTTCCGAGTACTCCATGAGCATGCGGTGGGACGAGAAGCGCTTGCCGGTCATCTTCATGCTCGCCTTCATCTTCTTGATCCACTCCCGTGGCAGACCGTCACGCCCCCTGGCGTAGAACATGGGCACGATCTCGCGCTCGAGGAGGTCGTAGAGCGCCTTGCTCTCGATCTCGTCCTGGAGCGCTTCATCCGAGTATTCTTCGCCGCGGCCGATGGCCCAGCCGACGGCCTGTTCGTAGGCTTCCGCCCACCACCCGTCGAGCACCGAGCAGTTCAGGACGCCGTTCAACCCGGCCTTCATGCCGCTCGTGCCCGACGCTTCGAGGGGCCGCCGTGGCGTGTTGAGCCAGAGGTCGGAACCGCTGGTCATGTACCGGGACATGGTCATGTCGTAGTTTTCGAGGAAGACGATCCTGCTCATCACCTCGTCGCGCCGGGAGAAATGGACGAGTTCCTTGATGATTTCCTTTCCCGGGAGATCATGCGGGTGCGCCTTCCCCGCGAAAATGAGCTGCACGGGGCGGTCATGGTCGGACAGGAGGCGAAGCAGGCGGTCTGGGTCGGAGAGGAGGAGGTCGCCGCGCTTGTAGGTGGCGAAGCGCCGCGCGAACGAGATCGTGAGCACGTAGGGCGAAAGCGCGTCGTCGGCACGCATGAGGCTGGAGTCGGACGCCCCGATGCGCTTGAGCCCGGTCTTGAGCCGGTCGCGCGAAAAGGCGACCAGGCGTTCCCGCCGGCGTTCGTGGGTTCGCCAGAGCTCCTCGTCCGAGATCCGGTCCATGCGGTCCCAGATGTCCAGGTTCATGGGCTCGTCGTAGAACCTCGGTCCGAAGTAGCGGTCCAGCAACTCCAGCATGTTCCACGAGATCCAGGTGCGTGGATGGACGCCGTTGGTCACGTAGTCGATCGGGACTTCCTCGTCGGAGAGCCCGGGCCAGATGGTTTTCCACATCTCGCGGGAGACGCGGCCGTGCAGCCTGGATACGCCGTTGCAGTACGCGGAGGTCTTGAGGGCCAGCACCGTCATGCAGAACGGCTCCTGGTCGTCGGAGGGTTTTTCGCGGCCGAGCGCCAGGAAATCCTTCCAGTCGAGCTTGAGCTCTTCGGCCCAGGGCCGGAAATACTTTTCCATGAGATCGATGCCGAAGCGTTCGTTGCCTGCGGGCACGGGCGTGTGAGTGGTGAAGATGTTCGTCTGCCACACCACCTGGGCGGCTTCCTCGAACGAGAAGGACTTTTCGCGCATGACCTCACGGACGCGTTCCAGGGCCAGGAAGGCGGAATGCCCCTCGTTCATGTGCGTAACGGCCGGGTCGATGCCTATGGCGCGCAAGGCTCGGATGCCGCCGATCCCGAGGAGTATCTCCTGCCTGATCCGGGTTTCCTTGTCGCCGCCGTAGAGCGTCGCGGTGATGCCCCGCAGTCCCTCGCCGTTCTCTTCGATGTTCGTGTCGAGCAGGTAGAGCCTGGCGCGTCCGACCTCGACTTCCCATACCTGCGCGATCACCAGGCGTCCGGCCATGTCCACCGAAATCTTGACGGCTTCGCCCTTGGCGTCCAGGCATCTGTGCACGGGCATGTTGTACCAGTCGTTCTCCGGGTAGGACTCCTGCTGGAAGCCGTCGGCGTTGAGGTACTGCCGGAAGTAACCCTGCCGGTAGAGGAGGCCGACGCCGACGAGAGGAAGCCCGAGGTCGGAGCTGGTCTTCATGTGGTCGCCGGACAGGATGCCCAGGCCTCCGGAATAGGTGGGCAGGGAAACGTCCATGCCGTATTCCATGGAAAAGTAGGCGACCATCTTCTCGTAGTCGCCCTTGTACCAGGTTTCGCCGTTCCGGTAGCGTTCGACCTTTCCCCACACTTCAGCGAGGGCTGCCATGTACGAGTCGTCTTTCGCCAGCTCCTCGTACCGCGCCTGCGTCACCATCCCGAGCATCTTGGCGGGGTTCTGCTCGCTCTTGAGCCATACCTCGTAGTCCAGGCGGATGAACAGCATGACCGCGTCGAAGTTCCAGGAAAGCCAGAGGTTGTGCGCTATCTCCTCGAGCGGTGCCAGGGCGGCGGGAATCTTCGGCTTGACCGTATGCGTGATGATCTTCATGGGCAATCCACCTTTCAGGAAACTGTCGCGCCGGCCGGCATCATTCGTCGGTACGCGGTTCCTGTCGTCTACAGCATATTGAATTTCAAGCTTAAAGGAATACAGCGACAACCGCAAGTATAAACCGGTTTAGGAGATTGGCCATTGTTGGTAGTGTTCGTCCCATAAACGAGCTGGTTCCCCGCCGGCAATCAAAACCACTCGGGGGAATCCCCAGAGGATGAGGTTATCATGAAAATCGCTTGAGGATCGACCTCAGGGCTTGGCCCGCGAGATCAACTTGAGGAGGTACTTGCTCTTCATCTGCTCGCTGGCCATGAGGCGTTTCACGGGGGGCAGACGCAGGATGACGCCCAGTATCGCCGCCAGGGCGCGGTGGCTGGCAAGCGCATGGTTGTCGAAGATGAGGTTCTGGAGCTTTCCCCGCTCGATCGCCATGAGAACCGCCCGATGCGTCGTATCGACGGGCGTGAAGACCCGCGCCGGACGCGCGACCAGGGAGAGGCTTCCGTTCGGGCAGGCCCGGACGCACACCCCGCAACCCAGGCAGGATTCCTCGAGCAGCCTGGCCTTGCGTTTCGCGGGGCGCTTCGGGTCCTCTGCGGATACGAGTGCCATCGCCTCGACCGGGCAGGCGTCCATGCACTTCCCGCAGCCCGTGCACGTCCCGGCGTCGACCAGCGGCATGAAGTTCGTGGTGTGCACCGGGTGGAGAATGCCGAAGCGGCGCTGGGCTATCAGCGCCTCGCAGCAGCACCCGCAGCAGTTGCAGATGAAGTTGACCCGTTCCCGGACGTTCTCCCCGAACTGCACGAGCCCGTGATCGTACGCCGTGTCGAGCAGGTTCATGCACTCGGATACGCCGATCGCGCGGGCATGGCCATGCCTGGTCAGCGACTCCGCGGACCCGTTGAAGGTCATGCAGATGTCCATGGGGGCGTCGCAGGCGCGACCCAGATGCTGCATCTTGTGCCGGCAATAGCACATGCCCACGCCGATGTGCGACGCGGTCCTGATGACCTCGCTGGCGCGCTCGTAGTCGAGCACGTGGAGGGCCTTGTCGTCCGCAAGCGCCGCCTCCTTCGGAAGCGAGGGTTCCTGCACGAAAACGCGGCCCAGCTGGGTATCGCCGTCGGTGAACAGCGTCTTGATGAAATCTTCCTCGACGTTCAGGTACTGGTAGAACAGCTCGGCGAGCGCCTTCTGGTCCAGGTCGCTCCGCAGGCGCATCATGCTGAATTCGAAAAAACCCGCCATCGGCGGCGGTAGGCAATAGACGGTGTTGCCGTCGCGTTCGGCGTCCACGAGCAGGGCCCTTCCCGCCAGGTCATCGAGCAGTTTTTTCGCCTCGGCGGGGCTCGTCCGCCATGCCCGGCCCGCCCGTTCGGCGTCGAAGGGACGGATGGGGAGCAGCGACACCATCTCGGCTTCCTTCTCGTTGAAGAGGAGCTTGAGTATAGAGAAGAGCAGGTCGGAAGGGGGCGCTCCCTGCGGGAAGCGGTTCAGGCGTTCCGTCAATTGCTCGTAGCCGGTCTTTATCGTGCGATGCGCCATGGCTTCCTCCCGAACCCGCCGTAGATGGAACCGTCAGCAGCATAATCCCCCGCGGATGAATGGCAAGATGCCGCAGCCGCTCCCGCCGGTTCCCCCCGGACTGGCATGCGCAGCCGCGGCAAGCCGGAAGGCAGCATCCAGAACCTCTCAGCCAACGGGTTGCCGGATGATGGTCTTCATGGCTTCGGGTGCCGATCGACGCGGGTCGCTCAGGTAAATCTCATGGTGGCGTCCAACGCGCGAAAGTCCCTGCTCCGCGATGAAATCATGGAGCCGGCGTATGGTCGGCGTCTCGGCTTCGTAAGGGCCGACGTGGAGCAGGTGTGCGGCCCGGTGGGCGGGCAGCTCCATGAAGCGGACCGCGTCGGCGGCGGCGCAGGGTTTCTTCGCGGCTGCGGCCCTGATCGCTTCGGCAGCGGCTTCTGCCCCAACGGCGTCCGGCTGGACGACGAACAGTGTCCAGAGCCACTCGTCCTTGCGGTCACTCGAAAAATCCTCCATGCGTTCGCAGTACCAGTCGCCTTCCAGGGGCAAGACGGTCCAGTCGATGCCCCTCGCCTTCTTGAACGCGAACTTGAGCGAGTACGCCGCCGCGTACAGCGCCCCGGTCGCTTCCGCGAACCAGGGCGCGCCGTCAGGGTCGCCCGCGCCGTCGATGGCGAGCGCGCCCAGGCGCGGGACCTCCACGAATCCGGGTTCCTTGCCGGCCGAGTACACCGTCTTGTACGTCTTCCTCAGATCGAGCTTGTCCATCATCGCCTCCTTTCCCATCATTCCGTCGCGTCGTTGCGGCCGGCTTCGATGACGGTATCCGGCGCCATGGCGGGCGCCCGTTCCGCGGCGACCGACGCGGTCTCGTCCTTCATGAGTCCAGTATAATCCATCATCCCGCCGTGAGCGAGGCCTGCCGACACGGCGGCGGGTGCATCGCGGCTTGCCGGAAGCGGCGGGCGCCGTTACACTCCGCGGATGCACCCGTCCGCCGATTCACTCGATATTCTCGGACTGGATTTCAAAACCTTCGCCGAGGCGACGGCCCTCCCTCGCGGGCAGCTGCCGCGCCTCCGGAATCTCTATGCCGCGGCGTTCCGGGAAGGGCGCTTCGAACCCGGGGACTTCCTGGATTCCCGCGCGGCCGAATCGCTCCGGGCGCGTTGTTCGTATGCCCTTCCCCTCCTCGTTCGCGCGATCGAAGAACCGGGCGCCTTCGGTACGACGACAAAGGCAGCCTTGGCGCTGCCCGGCGGTCAGGTGGAATGCGTGCGCATCCCGTCGTCCGGCGGCGACGGCTCGCGATCGACGATCTGCGTCTCCTCGCAACTGGGCTGCGCGATGGGCTGCGCCTTCTGCGAAACGGGCCGCGGCGGCTTCATCCGAGACCTGGCGGCCGCCGAGATCGTCGCGCAGGTCGTCGCGACGAGGCTCTTGCTCGGCTGGAACTGCCGCAACGTCGTCTTCATGGGGATGGGCGAACCGCTGGCCAACTTCGATGCGCTCGCGGGCTCCCTGCGCGTCCTCCTGGACCCGAACGGGCTCGCCTTCGCGCAGGAACGGATCACGGTCTGCACCTCGGGACTCGTCGACGGGATAGTACGCCTCAAGGCGCTCGGGCTCCGCAGGCTCAACCTTTCGATCAGCCTCAATGCGACGGACGATGCATCACGCACCCGGCTCATGCCCGTCAACGCGGCCTCCGGCATCGCGGGCCTCGCGAACGCGCTCGCCGCGTATCCCGATCGGCGCAACTTCGTGCTCGGCGTCAATTATTGCCTGCTGCCGGGCATCAACGACTCCCCCGGCGATGCCATACGCATCGCCGACTTCTGCGCCCGGGTGGGGCGCTCGCTCGTCAACGTGATACCCTACAACCCCGGTTCCTCGCCGATCGTCCGCGCTCCGACCGACGATGAAGTCGACCGTTTCATCGCCCGCCTCTCGGATGCGGGCGTCAGCGTGCGCCGCCGTGCGACCAGGGGCCGGTCGATCATGGCCGGCTGCGGCCAGCTCGGGTCGCCGCGCGCATGATACCCGGCGCTTCCCCCGTACCGTTGCCGTTTCCGCCCGCTTCGCCGAGAATGTGAAAGGGCGCCGCTCCCTGCCGGCGCGACGTCCCGGAGGAATACGATGCCCGTCCTGTTTGCCATCGCGTCGCTGCTCGTCTTCATCCTCATCGTCGCAACCGCGCTTTACGCGGCGCCGCGGCTCCTCATGAGGCCCACCCCGTCCACCCGCTCGACGTCGACCCGTCGGGATTTCCCTCCAGGCTTCCTCTGGGGTTCCGGCGAGGACGCGTACCAGCACGAGGGCGGCAACGATCGCGCCGACTGGTTCGCCTGGGAGCGGACCGAACCCCGCCCCTTCAAGGACGGTTCGGTTTCAGGCGCATGCGCCGACTTCTGGAACAGGTATGACGAGGATTTCGACCGCGCCGCGGCCGACGGGCACAACGCGCACAGGATCGGCATCGAGTGGAGCCGCGTGGAACCCCGCGAGGGCGAATGGGACGAAGCCGCCTGGACGCAGTACCGCGCGATGGTCTACGGCATGAAAAAGCGGGGCTTTGCCGTCTTCGTCAACCTCTGGCATTTCACCCTCCCCGCCTGGGCCGCCGCGAAAGGTGGCTGGGAAAATCCCGCGCTCATGGCACGCTGGGAAGCATACGCCGCGGAGGCTGCGTGCAGGTTGGGCGACGCCGTGGACTGGTGGAGCACCATGATCGACGCCCAGATCTACGCCCTGCGCGCCTACGCCCTCGCCGAGTTCCCTCCGCTGGTCGCCGACCAGGGGCGCGCGCTCGCGGTGATGGGCAAGCTCGTCGAAGTCCATGTCGCCGGCGCCAGGGCGATCAAGGCGAACTCCCCCCGCGGCGCAGGGTCCAGGGTCGGGCAGATCTGGTTCTTCTCCCGCTACGAAAGCAGGGGAAACCCGCTCGACCGCCTCGTCACCTCGGCCCTCGACTCGATCTTCAACCGCGCCATCCTCGACGCCTTCGCCAACGGTCGCTTCGCCGCGTCGGCGCCGGCTGGCGCCAGCGTCACCGTGAACATACCCGGGGCGAAGGGCGCGCTCGACTGGCTGGGCGTCAACTACTACTACCGGGAGATCGTGTCCTTCAGTCCGCGCGCCGCGGGATTCGTGAAGCGGACGCCGACGCCCGGCGCGGAACTCAGCGAGATGGGATGGGAAATCTATCCCCGCGGCCTCTACGAACTCTGTGTCGACCTGGCCGCCCGCTATCCCGGCCTGCCGCTCGTGATCACCGAAAACGGCATCGCCGACGCGACGGACTCGGCCAGGCCCCGGTTCATCGTCGAACACCTCGAATGGCTGCGCAAGGCCATCGACGAGGGAATCCCCGTGCTGGGTTACCTGTACTGGTCCATGACGGACAACCTGGAATGGCTGGACGGCTTCACGCCCAGGTTCGGCCTCTACCGCGTCGACCGCGCGACGATGGCCAGGGAGCGCACCCGTTCGGCCGCCGTCTTTTCCGCCATCGCCCGGACCGGCCGACTGCCGACGGACGAGGAACTGGAAGGCATCAGGTGATCGGATCTGGATCTGTCAGCCGCTCGAGTTCAGCAAGATAGTCGAACGCGGCCGCCGGTCCCTGCCCGCACATCTCCCGGTTCGGCTTGAGCGACACGCACACATCCGGCCGCTCCGCCCGTCCCCAGATCCCGCAGCTCCTGTCCGCCCGGAGCTGCAGGCACGGCACCCCCGCAGGCTTCCCGTCAGGCATCCCCGGATGCCCGTTCGCCGCCGGAATCGCCGATGAAATGGACGGCGCGACGCAACACGCCCCGCACCCCTTCACGCACGCTATGTCATCTTCGGATTTCATTCATGCAATCGGAGAGAGACCATTCTGTCTCTTGATCCTGTTCGTCGCCGAAAACCGCCATCCGGTGCCGGCGATGGGTCGAACGCTTCCGTGCGAGCCCATCGCCATCGACATTTCGCGAGGTCTTCGACCTCTCGAAATGACCCTCTGCCGGCGATGGGACTTGAACCCATACATCCTCGCGGACAGCGGATTTTGAGTCCGCCGCGTCTGCCATTCCGCCACGCCGGCCCGGATCGTCTATACTACGCCGCTACGATTAGGTCAAGGCAGTCGGGACGGCGGCGCTTCCCTGCCGCATCCCGTTTCGCTCCATGTACTCGTCGAGATCCCGGTAGAAGCGGGCCTTGTCGATCTGCCGCTTCGGAAGCAGGCGCGCTGAATCCAAGGTTTCACAGGTGAATCGCTCAACGACGACCCTGCGAGGGATGAGTTCGAGCGCGCGGGCACAGAGTTCCAGGTGATGCCCATGGCAGAGCGTCGTCATTTCGCCGGCCAGGACGGAGGCGGCGAGCGCGGACCCGCGGGGGATATGCAGGTCGTGGATCTTCAGCGCGTCGACGCCCTGCGCCACCGCAAACGCGATCGTCCCGAGCATCATGGCATCCGTTTCCCCCGGCAGTCCGAAAATGACATGGGCCGTCGTCCTCACTTTTTCACCGCGGCAGAGCGCGACGGCCCGCGCGAAATCGTCGGCAGTATGCCCGCGCCCGATCCGTGTCAGCGTGGCATCATTCGAGGACTGGAGTCCGAGTTCCATTTCGACGTCGAAATCCGGGCGGCGGTACGAAACGAGAAGCGCGAGCTTCGCGGCATCCAGGCAATCAGGTCTCGTGGAAACCACGAGCCCCCGAAAATCGTCAGCCGTCAAGCCTTCGTCGATGGCGGCTTTCAGGGCATCGGGCTCCGCGTTGGTGGACGTATATGCCTGGAAGTAGAGGAGGAGCTGCGAAGGTCCGTATCGGCGTTTCGCGAAGGACGCCGCGCGCCGGACCTGGGCCGAAATGCCTTCGACGGCATCCAGTTGGGGCGACCGGCTCCCGGCAGGAGCGCAAAACGAGCAGCCGCCCGATCCGTCGGGACGCTTGTGGGGACAGGGAAAGCCTGCGTCCACCGGGACCCTCCGCACCTGCGTCCCGTAACGCTTCCTGAGATGGTCCGCGTAGCGCTCGAAGGTAAACGCGCGGCGCCGGTCACCGGGGCCGACTCCCGTCCTTGATTCGTCATCGTCTTTCCGGTACCGTGGCTCCATGAGATCCAGCCCGCCATTCCTCTCGTTCGCGTCCGCCATCGCCATGGCGTTTTCCGCAGCAGCCGTTTTTTCCTGTGCGAACTCGTCCGCCGCGACAATCTGGACGGATACGCCTATCGTCGCGTTCTACGCGGCCGCTTTCAACGAATCCCAGTCCAGGTTCAAGATCGAGGTCAAATACCGCGACGATATCGCGAACGTCCTTTCGCTCGAAAAGGAGCAACCGGCCCTCGTCATCGGCAGGTATCTCAAGAACTCGGACGCCCGCCGCCATTTCCAGCCGATCGACTACCTCTTCGGCGAAATGATCATCGACAAGACCGCATTCTATCCGACCCTCCTCTCGCTCGGCAACATCGACGGCCGCCAGCTCCTGCTCCCCCTCTCCTTCAACATGCCGCTCATCCTGTACCGCGGCGATGTCCCGAAACCCGCGAAGGACAACTTCGTCGTCTCGCCCGACGAGTTGATGGAGGCAGCTGCCGGATTCAATGCCCAGGGCAGGCAGGGCTTCGCGCGCATGGGGTATTCGCCGCGCTGGGACGACGACGTGCTCGCGCTCGCCGCGCGGATGTTCGGTTCGGACATCAGGGAAGGCCGGCCGTTCTCCTGGAACGACGGGGGCTTCGAACGCGCCGTCGCCTTCATCCGGCTCTGGTCCGCGCGCAACCGTTCACCAGTGGACGAGGAAGACTTCAAATTCAAGTACCTCTACCTGCCGGGTTACAAGTCGGTGGAAGAAGGCCGCGTGCTCTTCGCGTACATGGATTCATCGGCTTATTTCCTGATACCCGAGGAAAAGAGGATGCCCTTCGACTTCCGCTGGCTGGCCCGCGATCTTGCGATCCCGATCGACGAGGACATCATCTATGCCGCCGTATGCCGGAACGGCAGGGGCAAGCAGGCGGCGGAGGCATTCCTCAAGTGGCTGTACCGCGAGGACACCCAGAAAGGGATCCTGGATCAAGCCAGGAAGAACAGGTCGAACGAAAGCGTGTTCGGCATAGCTGGAGGCTTTTCGTCGATTCGCTCCGTCAACGAGCGCGTCTTTCCGCTTTTCTACCCCTCGCTCCTCGGTCACGTGCCCCCCGAGAACTACCTGAAATCGCCCGGGGTCTTTCCGCGCGAATGGCCGGCGATCAAGAAGCGCATCCTCGTGCCCTTCCTATTCGACGCGACGGGTGCCAACCCTCCTGGAGACTTGCGGGATGATTTTCGCAAGCGGGTCGACATCTGGGTCAAGCAGGGCGGGGGTTAAAACGGCTGACCGGCCGCGGCCGAGCGCCATTCTTCGAACACCGCCTTCCATTCATCGCAGGTGGACGCTTTCACGGCCCGCGCGCGAAGGAGGGCCCCGTGCTCGCCGCCCTTCGTGTAGGCGCAAAATTGCTTCCTGAACTCGACGCAGGCCGTCCGCTCCCCGAGGAAGCGCAAGCATAGACCGAAATGACGCCAGGCAACTTCGATCCGCGCTTCGACCGGAACTTCGTGCAGCGTTCCGGTCGCCGCGAGTTCCTTGGTTTTCATGAACACGAATGGGTCCCCCATGACGCCGCGGGCGAACATGACGCCGTCGACTCCGGTCTGGGCAAGCATGCGAAGCGCGGCCTCGGGCGAGGAGACGTCGCCCGAACCGAAGACGGGAACGGCGAGGGTCCGCTTCAGGTCCGCGAGCTTCGTCCAGTCGGCCCGGCCCGAATACCCTTGCGCACGCGTGCGGGCGTGCATGGTCACCGCGGCCGCCCCGGCATCCTGCGCGACGGAGGCCGTCTCGAGGAAATTGACCGACGCGTCGTCCCACCCGAGGCGGATCTTCACCGTCACCGGTACGGGAACCGCCGCCGCCATCGCGCGGACGATCTCGCCGATCTTCGCGGGCTCCCGGAGCAGGGCTGAACCGGCGCCGGTCTTCACGATCTTGGGTACGGGACAGCCGCAGTTCACGTCGATCAGCGACGGCGACCACTCCATGGCTCGAATGGCCGCCTCTGCCATTCGAGAAGGATCGGCACCGAAAAGCTGGATCGCGTAGGCCGTCTCGTTCTCGGCGCGCTCGAGGAGCGGGAGGGTTTTCCGCGAACCGCGGGTGAGGGCTTCCGAGCTTACCATCTCGGTGAAAGCGAAATCGCAGCCGAGCCCGGCGACGATCGACCGGAACGCCGCGTCGGAATAACCGGCCACGGGAGCGAGGCAGAGGTTGCCGGGCAGGACGCATGAACCCGCGTGTACGGGATGAAGGAGGTTTTCCGGGGTCATCTGCAATCCACGGCTACGGGACTCGAGGACCCGCGCCCCGGGAGAAGCGCGAAGGTCCCTCCCGGGAAGATCGGGTTCCCGCTTCAGTCCCGGATGCTGAAGAAACTCATGGCATTGTCGAAGGTGGCCTGCGCCGTATCCTCGACCGACATTCCGAGCATCTCCGCCAGGAACGCCACGGTGGACGGCAGGTACTCGGGAAGGTTGCGCTTCCCGCGGTACTCGGCCGGAACCATGAACGGCGCTTCCGACTCGACGAGGATGCGCTCCACCGGAAGCACGCGGATGGTGTCGTGGAGGTTCTTGGCATTGCGGTACGTCAAGTTTCCCGCGAACGAAAAAAGCAGGTTGAGGTCCAGCGCGGCATTGGCGTACTCGGCGTCCTCCGAATAGCAATGGAGGATGCCGCCGGCGGGAGGCAGGCGGTCCTTCAGGATCTCGAGCACGTCGCGGCCCGCTTCGCGGTTGTGAATGATGACCGGGAGGTTGAAATGCGCGGCCAGCTCCAGCTGATCGATGAAGAGCTCGATCTGGGAACTCTTGTCCCCGAAACGGTGATGGTAGTCGAGACCGATCTCGCCGATGGCCACGACACGGGGCAGTTTGACGCCTTCCTCGATCTTCTTGCGCCAGTCCCTGCCGGGATTCACGACCTCGGATGGCGAAACGCCCACCGCATGATAGACGTGCTCGGCAGACTTGAGGTTTTCGTAGACATGGCCAAAATCCACGATGCTGTTGCAGATGCTCACGATCTTGGCGACGCCAGCCTGTTTCGCCTGCTGGCAAACCAGTAGCTGCTCGATCGGCTCATCGTAGATAAGCCCGATATGGGCATGAGTGTCGAAATACCGCATTTGTCTTCCAATGGAAATTCGATTAGGAATCCCGAACGGGGTAAATAACAATCTACCACCCGCCGTGTCCATCGTCAATATCGCGGGTAGGGGTCATCGAGTATGAAGTCTGTCTGAAGCAACGTATTTCTACATCATTTGCGGGAAAATGTAAAGGACTCCAGTACATGCGGAATAGCGGCGTTGACGAATTCGTTCCAGAAAAGGAGGCGTACGTCCCGGAAAGCGATTACAAGCCACCGAAAGGCATGCAACTCCCGGCTCACGAACCCAAACTCCCTGGCGACCCAGCGGCCCTTTCGCGGAAAAAATCGGAAGACGGTTCTTGATGACGACGTTAGACGGAAACTATAATGGCCGCCGTCATGGACAAGCCCGCCATCGATACCAGGGAAAAACTCATTCATCGCGTCTTCCCCGACCTGCGGTACGGGGGTGATCCCGACATCGAACGCTATTTCGAGCTGCGCAAGACAGGCCGCGTCCAGGAAGCGCTATCCGTCTACCACGGCAGGTTGCGCGTCCGTTATCCCGACGACGGCAAGCGCTTCGCCCTTCTCGCCGCGTTCCGCGCCAGGGATCCCCGCTTCGCGGACTTCCTCCTCACCCTCCTGCTCGAGCTGGCCGACGCCATGATCGTGCGCATCAGGGCCAACATCGACATCCTCGCTGCCTGCTTCGACGGGGTCGACCTGCGCAACATGTACAGGGCCCTCAAGGCGGTGGAAGCCGTCGTACGTTACCTTCCCCCCGATTCCGACGACGCCATTGCGGCGCTCGACCGCTACTCGGAATTCTCGGAACTGCTCGATTACCGTGCCGAGCGGATGGAGCGGGTCCGCTTCCTGACCCGCGAATTCTTCGCCCAGTCCGGCGCGGAGGATCCGGAGGACTGGAACTTCCTGGAGCGCGGCCGACGGATGGAGGAAGACAGGCGCGCCGCCGCCAGAAAGAATTTCTTCGACCTGTCGAAAATCGAATTCGCGCCCGAGGACGTCGAACGCATCGAGATACCGTCCCGGCTCTCCCGCAAGGAAGACAGGGTGCTCGCCTTCTGCTACAAGTACTGGACCGGCGTCGACGACCCCGGCTTCGAGCGCATCGTATTCCTCTTTTCGCGCAAGTACGGGACGCACCACTACGACATCTTCAGGGTCGTCAAGAACGCCCGCGCGCGGAAGCATAACGACGACGAGATGCTCAACATGGTCTCGACCGTGATGTCGTCGAGATACTCGTACTCCGTCCAGGGCGACCGCTACATGCAGCTCACGTGGCGCAGGCTCAAGGTCCGCCTGCTCGGGGAGATCGAACTCCTGGCTGCCGATTCGGCGAACGCGGCCGCCATCGTACCCGCCGAAGCAGCTGACCGGTACGCCGGGGGAAAGGCCGTCTGGCGCCTGCCCGCACCGAAAGCGCCCGCAACCCTGAAACCCGTCAGGCTGCCGGCCCCGATCCGCTCCGCTCCCGTGGCCGGGCCACAGGTTCCGGCAGCGGCGTTCCACGTCGTTGCACGTCAGGTGATACCCTTCACGGAAACGGTACCCGGACGCCGCCCCGCGGAAAGCTCGGCTCCACCCGCTCCGGAACGGCCGCCGGTCCGGGTCGCACCGCGCAAGGACGAACGCCCCGTCATGAAGATTCTCGCGACCGGGGCACGCATGCTGGCGGCGAGGGCGAAAACGGAAATCATCCCCCGCCCCGTCGCCAACGGATCGGTTTCCGATCGCATCAAGAAACTATCGGGACGTTCATACGACGTCTACCGCGAACTCTTCCTCGCCCGCGTGCGCGAGTCGATCAGGAAGCACCTGTCATCGGGCAACGGGAACGGCAAATCAAGTTCTCCGGACAGCGCACTGAAAGCCGAGGATCTCATCTTCGAATTCCTGGAACGGAATTACGCCAACCCGTACATGGACTGGGAAGATTCGGACGAACGGGCTCGGCTCGGCGCCCTGGGTTTCGGCATCCTGGCCATCGACCCCGTCATCGAGCACTGCTACCGGCGGTTGTAAGTCCCCGATCGGCACAAGCCGTTCGCCTGGCAGGTTGCTGTCACGAGCGTACTCGCGCAGCCTCGGGTTTTCCCAGAACCGGCTAGAGCCTCACGCGCCCCCGGAAGGACCGGGCAAGGGTCAGGCGGTCGGCGTACTCGAGGTCACCCCCGACGGGGATGCCGGTCGCCAGCCGCGTCACCTCGGCTCCCGTTCCCGCCAGGATCTTCTTCACGTAAAGCGCCGTCGTATCGCCTTCCACGGTCGGATTCGTCGCGATGATGATCTCGCGGATGCCCCCGGTCCGCACCCGCCGCTCCAGCGCATCCAGGTGGAGGTTTTCCGGCCCGACGCCGTCGAGCGGCGCGATGAGGCCGCCGAGCACGTGGTAGAGCCCCAGGTACTCCCTGCCCGCCTCGATCGTGAGCACGTCCTGGGGTTGCTCGACGACGCAGAGGATGCTGCGGTCGCGGGCGGGCGAGGAGCACACGGGGCAGGGATCGGATTCCGTGTACGCCCCGCAGACCGAGCAGAAACGGACTGATTCCCTGAGCCGGGAAATGCGCTCCGCGAGGGTCCGGGCGAAGGATTCATCGGCCTTGAGGAGATGAAAGGCGATGCGCGACGCGCTCTTCTTGCCGATCCCTGGCAGCCGGGACAGCAGCGCGACCAGGTCCTCGAGCGCCTTCACCCTATCCCCCGAAGCCCGGGAAGCCGGGCAGCCCTCCGGAGATCTCGGAACCCAGTGACTCCCGGATGCGCGCGAGCGCATCGGCATGGGCGGCCCGGACGAGATCCTGAAGCATCGTCAACTCCGCCGGATCGACGACTTCGGGCGCTATCTCGATCGACAACAACTCCATCGAACCATTCATGACCACCTTGACCATGCCGCCCCCGGACGAGCCGACCACCGTGATCGCGGCCATGCGGCTCCGCATCTCCTCGGCGCGGGCCTGGAGCGCGGCGGGATCCCCCAGCATCTTGAGAATTTCGGAAAGATCCATGTCATCCTCCCTTGCGGGTATCGGGTTTCCCGGGAATCCGCCGGCCGCGGAACACGCGCTCGACGATAGTCACGGCATCTTCGCCGCCCGATGCGTCCCGGGCCGCGACGGGCGCGTCAGGAGCTTTCGGTTCGACCCGGAATTCCACGCGGAGCGCCCGTCCCCCGAGTTCGCGCACCGTCCGGGTGACGACCTCGGCGTCGTGCCTGGCAAGGCTCGCCTCGTAGTCCCCGGGGAAAAAGATCACGAGGCGCCCTTCGTCCACCACCCAGCGCGTGGATTTCCGCAGGGAGTTGGCAAGGAAGATGTTCGATTTCCCGAGCGCCCCGACGACGACCCCGCAGAGTCTCGCAGGATCCTCGATGACGCCCTCGGGCGGCGCAGTCTCGTCGGCGAATACGGATTCGTGCACCCCGCCAAGGATGCCGGTAGCTTGCGGGGTGTCTCCGTTCAAAGGAGGGTCAGGCTTTTTTTTTTCAGCTTCCGGAGCCGCAACCGCCGGATTGCTACCCGCCGCCGGTACTCCGGCGACGCCCGGTACTCCGGCGAGGTAGACTGATGAACGCAGTGATTCGACGGCCCGGGCAAGCTCCACGGGCGAGATGTAATCCATGATCGAGCAGAGTCGCGCGATCTCGAGTTCGAGTTCGTAGCGCGGATTGAGGCTGTACCGCATGGAACGATGCAGGTCGAAGAATCCGGCGAGCGCACGTTCGATCTTGTCGGGTGACAGGGCTTCGAGGACGGGCGCCGAGAAATTCCCCGGGACATCCCCGAGCAGGGCCTCTGACTTCACGCCGCTCTTGATGAGCAGGAGCGCGCGGCAGTACTCGACGGCGTCGATGACGCACTGTTCCACGGACACGCCCCGGGAAAGCAGGTCGTCCAGCGAGGACAGCGCGGCGCCGCGGTCGCCGGAGACAACTGCGATAAAGAGCTCGTTGAGCCGCTCCACACCGACGAGGCCGAGCTTGTCGCGGATGCCGGCGATGGTTACGCGCCCGTCCGAAAACGAAACCACCTGGTCGAAAAGGGTATAGGCGTCGCGGAGCGAGCCTGTCGCTTCCTTGGCGATCCAGGACAGGGCTTCCTCGTCGGCCTTGACCCCGAGCTCCGCCGCGGCTTCCCCGAGAAGGCGCTTGATGGTCGCGTGCGGGATGAGCCTGAAGTTGAACCGCTGGCAACGGCTCTTTATCGTGGCCGGGACCTTGTGGAGCTCGGTCGTGGCGAAGATGAACACGATGTAGGGGGGCGGTTCCTCGATGGTCTTGAGCAGGGCGTTGAAGGCGCTGTTGGAAAGCATGTGGACTTCGTCGATTATATAGATCTTGTGCCTGCTCGAGTTCGGCGGGAAGAGGACCTCGTCCTTGATCTGCCGCACGTTGTCGACGGAGGTATTGGACGCACCGTCGATCTCTATGACGTCCAGGGACGCGCCGGCGCGAATGGCCGCACAGTTGGCGCACACCCCGCAGGGCGAAGTCGTGGGGCCCTTTTCGCAATTGAGCGCGCGCGCGAGGATACGGGCGGTGCTCGTCTTGCCGCATCCGCGCGGACCGGAGAAAAGGTAGGCATGGGCGATGCGGCCGCTCTCGATGGATGCCTTAAGCGTCGCGGAGACGAATTCCTGGCCGGCCAGCTCGTCGAATCCCTTCGGGCGGCGCCTCGTCGCGGTGACTTCGTATGCCATGGGGGGACTATAGCGCGGAGACCCGAGGCATCGCAAGGTGCCGTGGATCACGAGATGCGTGCGCCGTCGGGGGCGGAATTCCGGTTTTCCGGGGGAGGACCTCAAGCGCTCGCAGCCAGGCTTGCCACATCACAACGTCCATCCGCTTACCGTTGCTCCCTTCCGGGCCTGGCGGGGTTAGGCGGCGGCCGCTAGCGTGGGGCCTGGCTGCGAACGCTCGAAGAAAAAACGTACGGAGAGAGAGGGATTTGAACCCTCGGTACCCTTACGGATACACGCGACTTCCAATCGCGCACCTTCGGCCGCTCGGTCATCTCTCCCGAATTTCGGATTTTTACCTGTGGAAAAGAGACGGGGACTCCGGTTCGAATCCCCCACCTGCCAGCAGGCAATAATCAGCGGAGAGAGGGGGATTCGGTTTTTGTCGCGAACATCGTGTTCGCACCAAAAACCCGCCTCCGTCCCCTGACGGCGGCCTCGTGCCGCCTTTTCCTCCCGTTGGTCGGCGGGGACTCCGGTTCGAATCCCCCACCTGCCAGCAGGCAATAATCAGCGGAGAGAGGGGGATTCGAACCCCCGGAACCCTTGCGGGTTCAACGGTTTTCGAGACCGCCCGATTCAACCGCTCTCGCATCTCTCCGGGTCGGGCGTCGGCGCGTGCCGGACATCCGTATCGACAAAAACGATCCGACGGACATTCCGACGAATCGTTTTGAGGCTAAGAGGATTCGAACCTCCGACCTTCAGATCCGCAATCTGAAGCTCTATCCAGCTGAGCTATAGCCTCATTCGTGAAACGGCCCGGAGACGATCCAAGACCCGTCAGCGGACCTACGGAGAGGGGGGGATTCGAACCCCCGGTGCCCTTGAGAGGCACAACTCCTTAGCAGGGAGCCCGATTCGGCCGCTCTCGCACCTCTCCTTGCTCGATCCGACAGTTCGGAGCAGGCGGGATTCGAACCCGCGGTACCTGACGGTACAACGGTTTTCAAGACCGTCTCCTTAAACCGCTCGGACACCGCTCCAAAAAGCGTGGAGCCAATACTACGGAAAGCTCATGGTCTTGTCAATAACCGGGTCCCCGGCTAACCTAGGGACATATGATCAAACTGTACGCGTTCCTCGGCAATCACGGCCGGCAGTACGCCGGGAACCGCCACAACGTGGCATGGCAATTCCTCGAAGCCCTCCCTGTCAACGCGACGCTGTCGTGGTCGCGCGGCTTCGGGGGCAGGTTCGCCGCGCTCGAGGCTCCCGCGGGCCGGGCCTGGTTCCTCAAGCCGGAAACTTTCATGAACCTTTCAGGCGATGCCGCCTCCGAGCTCGCGCGCTTTCACAAGATCGCCCCGGCAGAGATCCTGGTCGTCCACGACGAACTCGAGCTGGGATTCGGCTTTTTCGGCTTCAAGCGGGGCGGCGGCCTGGGCGGGCACAACGGTCTCAGGTCCATGAAGGAGCGGCTCGGGACACCCGACTTCCTCAGGCTTCGCTTCGGGATCGGCAGGCCTTCCCACGACGACGTTGCGGGCTACGTCCTCTCGGACTTCACCCGCGAGGAGCGGGAGCTGCTCGACTGCCCGGTCTTCCCGCGCGCGACGGCAGCCTTCGAACTCTGTCTCGCGGAAGGCTTCGACGCGGCGTTCGCGAAATACCAGAAGGCCAATGCGCTTGCGCAAGCGTGAAACACCGAACACCGCGGTAAAATGGATTCCTACTTCAACCCTTCGACGAAGCGCTTGGCCGTCCCGATCCAAGCCTCGATCTCCGAGATTCCGAGTTCGCCGCCCGCGATCGTTATCCAGCCTTTCATGACCTTGCCGGTAATGTCGAAAACGCGGGCCTTCCCCGATGACAGGGCGGTGGCGGCCGCTTCCGTCCCTATTCGCAGGATCAAACTGTCCTTGTAGACGCCGCATACCATCTTGCCGTCAAGCAAGTGGCAAGTTCCGCCGAACATCTTCTTTCTCACCATGTTCCACTTCTCGACAATGGCGGAAATCTTCATGTCCAGCATTTCATCATACGCCATGGCGCCTCCCCGGACGTGCCCGTCCCCTCTCCTGCCCCGTGACGGCGCAGGGGCGATTCCCGCACCCCCCTTAGTGGATGAGCCGCTTCAGCAGGGCTTCGTTCTTCTTCCATCCCGGGTCCACGCGTACCTTGAGAGAGAGTTTCACCGGGTAGTCGAAGATCTCGGCGAGGTCAGCCTCGGCTTCCTCGCGAATGAGCTTGATCATCCCGCCCTTGGCCCCGATCAGGATGCCCTTCTGTGTTTCGCGTTCCACGACGAGGTCGGCTTCGTAGACAAGCGTGCCGTTGTCGAGAAAATGCGAATCGGTATAGTCCACGTAGATCGCGTGCGGCACTTCGTCGCGGGTGTGGAGAAAGACCTTTTCCCTGACGATCTCGGCGATGCGGAAGACGGGCTCCTGGTCGGTATAGACTTCCGTGTCCGGGTAGTACATGGGGCCTTCCGGCGACGCTTCGAACAGGGCATCGACGAGCTGGCTGACCCCGGTCCCCGCGAGCGCGCTCGTGTCGAAGGCCCTGACTCCGGGCAGGCGCTCCCCGAGGAAGAGCCGCGTCCCCGCGGTGTCGGATCCCCTGGCGTCGATCTTGTTGACGCAGGCCAGGGTCTTGGCGGCGAACGACGCGAGTATGACGGCGATGGCCTCCTCCTCCCTCCCCGCCTTCCGCGCGGAATCGAGGACGTAGAGGACGATCTCCGCCTCCTTGAGCGACTGTTCGGCGATGTCATGGAGCTTTCTGTTGATCCGCTTGTCGGAATCGTGGATGCCCGGCGTGTCCATGAACACCAGTTGCCCCCGCGGGTCGTTCAGGATGCCCCTGACCGTGTTGCGCGTGGTCTGCGGAACCGGCGACACGATGGACACCTTCCCCCCGCAGATCGCGTTCATCAGCGTCGATTTGCCCGCCGACGGCCTTCCCACCACCGCGACGAACGCGGATTTCTTCCCTGCCATGTGCTTCCTCTCCGTGCGGCCCGGCCGCCGGTCACGCGCGCCCGTGGCGTCGGGACGGCCGCGGTATCGCGTGGGTCATTCGATGGGTTCCAGGTCCGACGGGTAGGCGGTGCCGGTAAACAGCTCGAACTGCTCCGCCGCCTGTTCCCGAAGCATGCCGATACCGTTCGCGCAACGGCATCCGGCTTCACGCGCGCGCGCGAGGAACGGGGTCTCCCGGGGATTGTAGATGAGGTCGTAGACTGCCTCCCTGCCCGTGAACTCGTACAGCTCGAGCGGGTCGCCGGGCACGCCGCCGTTCATTCCCATCGACGTGGTCTGCACGATCAGGTCGCTGTAGCGACCGAGCATCTCGACCGCGCGCTCGTTCTGGCCGGCCCACTCGAAGCCGAAGCGTTCCGCGAGCGCCTTCGCCCTCCACATGGTCCGGTTGACGATGCATGCTTCCCCGCCGAGCGTCTTGACCGCCTGCGCCACCGCTCGGGCGGCGCCGCCGGCGCCGACGATGCAGACTCGGATGCCCTCGAGGTTTTCCCTGCCGATGAAGCGGAGCACGTCGACCCCGAAGCCCCGGGTGTCCGTATTGTATCCCGTCCATCCGTGCTCGGTGCGGACGACGGTGTTGCAGGCTCCGATGCGCTCCACCTCCGGCGAGCGTGAAGAAAGGTAGGGCAGGATCTTTTCCTTGTAAGGGGCGGTGACCGAAAACCCCCGGATGTCCAGGATGTCAGCCAGCCGGAAAAAAGCGGCCAGGTCGTCGGCCGGAAACGGGATGTACACGGCCTCGATCCCGAGCCCGGCGAACCCGGCGTTGTGGATACGCGGCGACAGCGCGCCGATGACGGATGGACCCCCGAGAATGCCATAGAGGGCGTAATAATCCCCGAGCAAGCGCGTGCGATAGACGTCCTCGAGCAGATCCGGGTCGATCTGCCCCGGAGCGGCGGCTTCCATGCCGGCGCCGGTCGCACTCGCGTACTGGATGGTACTGCCGGTCTTCGAGGCGAGCAGGCGGGTGCAAAAACCGTAATCGCCCATGCCCACGACGATCCGTTCCCGGGAACCGATCGACGCGCATTTTTCGAAGATCCGCAGCACATCCCCGGTACCGCGCGGGTGAACCGCTATCTTCGGAATCTCGCCGGGTTCGCGGGAAACACTGTCCCACATGGCACCGAGGTCGTCGGGCACGCCGTCGGGGTCGTGGCAGGAACGGATGATTCTCGTTCCGAAGATCCTGGCCGCCTCTTCGAGCGCGGGAACGCGGAAATCCTCCTCGAGATCGATGTAGGCGAAATTCTTCTGGGGATCGTCACTCGCGTACGCCAGGCCCTTCGCGAGCAGGACGAGACGGACGCCTTCGCCTTCGTCGAACCTGCCGCCGTCCACCCGCCTGCGCGCTGTCAGGATGCAGGGCAGGCCGGCTTTTTCCGGAAAGGAACGGATATGGAATTTTTCCTGGGGCTCGAGGTAATCGACGCGCAGTTCGACCATGTCGACGAGGTCGCGGTAGCGTTCGAGCGCCGCGAAATCATCGGCGAGGGTCGAACCGGTCAGGCACAGGCAGCGTTCCGCCATCATTCCGCTCCTTCCTCAGAAATCGGCGCGATAGAGATAGAGGTCCGCGACCTTGCCGTCCATGGCGAGGACGCGAAGGCGCACGGGGAACCCGTCGAAGGGCACGCGCCACTCGGCTGCGGATGCCTCCTCGCGGTAGGGACGGCCCAGCATGGAATACGCCTTGTCCCACGCGTCTCCCAGGAAGACGCCGAAGCAAGCCCCGGCATAGGGCGAGACGAGCCGGACCTGCCAGACCCGGTCGCCGAAAAGGAAGAGTGAAAAACCGGAGTCATACTCGAAGACCACGTCATCCTGCCACGGCTCGAGGCCACGCGCCGCGTACACCCTGACAGGGGCGCCGAAATCCTTGAGAACCTGGGAGAGCGTGGATCCAAGCACGATGGAGGGGTCGTCGGGGAGCTCGGCCGCGGCCGTCGCGGCCGTCAACGACAGGAGCGCGGCAAACAGCGCGGACACAGGCATCGGTGAACGGGAAATACGTATCATTGATGGTACTCTATCGGCGGGAACAGGGAAACGCAAGCCTCGCGAAACTCCGCGCCGCGAAAATTCACGACGCCTGACGGCCGGCGCGGACTGCACTTGTGTAAAACGCCGGTATCCGCCACAATGGAGCGAGGCACGGTGTCGATCCTCCATATCGTTCGACCGCATGCCATGCTACACCCGGCTGATTTCACGCCGGATTTCCAATAACAGTTCGAGGAGCGTCACGTGTCGACCCGAAGACAGAGCCCAGGCTTTCCCCATGGAAAAATCGAGGAAATCATCGAACGCACGATCGGCGAAATCCGTTCCTCCGGGGATACCGGATTCCTGAACGAATGCAGGGCCCTTTTCCGCAAGAAAACGCCACTCTCCCTGCGCGCCTACGTCGCGGCCGCCCTGCTCCTCAAGGCCGGGGGATCACCCCGGCCCGATCCCCGCCGCGAGCGCAAGGACAAGCGGGACCGCCGCGACGAACGGCCGGCGGAGGATCACCGCGAACCCAGGCGGGATGAACGAAAGCCCGCCCCCCAGCGCAACAAGCCCGCGGAAATCGGGCGCGAGGAAGACGCGCTCCCCAAGACGGAAGCCCGTTTCCGCGAAGGCCACTACGCGGGAGAAGGCGCAACGCTCTTCGTGAGCGCCGGCCGGCGGCAGCATGTCTATGCCCGCCACATTTTCAGGCTCCTGTCCGATGTGCCCGTCGCCGACGAAAACACGATCGGCGCCGTCCGCGTCCTCGACAACTATTCTTTCGTTGTCGTCGATCCATCCATCGAGGACGCCGTCACGACCGCACTGAACGGCAAGAACCTCCGGGGTCGCGTGCTCGTCGTGAACCGGGCGCGCAAGCGCGCTTCCGAGGAATCCGTCTCCGACGACGTCTCCGGCAACCGGGTGGAGGACGATGCGGACTGCGACATCGCGGCGGCGCCGGGCGATGACGACGGACCGGGCGACGAAGGGACGTCCTCGTGGGACGACCGCGACGGGGATGCCGACGAACCAGTCACCTGACGAGGAATCGAAAACCGAAAAATATCATCGCGCTGCTCGAAAGCACCGCCGACACGAAGGCCACGCCAGCCAGCGCGGCCTTTTCCCATGCCGCCTTGCCGCAAGCCGAGGCCAGGGACAATGGCTCCTTCCCCCGAACGTAGAGCGGGGCCAAGCCTGATTCGGGATCCTCGGGAACGAACACGGACCATCCTTCGAGACCGGCCAGCATCGGATCGAGGAACCGGGCGCTGTCGGGTTTCTTTTCGCTCCAGGCCGTGATATTTCCCGGCGATCCCTTGGGTTCCGTCTTCCGCCTGCTCCCCATGTGGTGCCTGAAACGTCGGATCGCCACCTTCACCACATCCCGCCTCGCCCGCCACACCCTGCCCTGGTGCCAGAACCTCCGATAGAGGAGGAAAAATGCAGTCCCCGGTGGAATGAGCGGCATGATCGGCAAAAGCGCGAGGCAGGTGGTGAGGATGATCGTGAACGAAAACGAAGGCCGCAGGAGAACGCTCGACAGGGCGACGACGGTAGCGGAAATCCCTACAGCCAGGGACGTGAAGGTCGCGGGATTCCAGTACTCGTTCCGGTGCCTGCCCGCCCAGATGGCGCGCAGCAGCAGGTCCGCGTCCTCGCCATCGTAGAACACGACGATGGGACGTTCGGTCTTGCCCGCGAGGAATGTGGCAACACCCCGTTCGGCGAAAACCGGCCCCCCGACAAAAACCCGCATCCCCGAGTCGATGGCGGAAAACTCGCGCCATGGCGTTTCCACGAACCGCTCGTCAGCCGATTCCAGGCCGGCGAGGAGGTCGGCCCCGGGAAGTCCCCCTCCCCTGAGCAGGAAGACCGACGCTTTCCCCATCTCGACGAGAGCCGACAGAATGCCATCCCTGACCCAGAGGCGATCGACTCCTTCCACGGCTTCGACCGAGCCGTAGAGCGCGTGGATGCCGACCGCTTCGCGCTCAGCGCAGGCTGATGCGCGGCGCCGCTCGGCCGCGGATACCTCGGCGAAAGAGAGGGTCGGGCGCGTGCAGAGGTATTCGAGCGCGATACGCACGGATCGCCAGTGCGACCTGACCCGGAAAGCCCCCATGACGGGTATCCCGAGATAGAAGAGGAAGGCTATGGCTGCGACGACATATACCGGCGTGAACATCCTGTCCTGTCTGCTTGCCCAAGGCCGCGACCCGTCGATAGGATAGCATATCATGCCCCATGTCATCACCGTAGGCCCCCTCGGGGTGAACGTGTACATCGTCGATCTCGGAGACGGCAACAGTGTGGTAGTCGATCCGGGCGCCGAACCGGAAACCATCATGGCGGAGCTCGACCGGTTCGCCCTGGTTCCCGTCCTCGTCGCCCTCACCCACGGCCACCTCGACCACACCGCCGCCATCCCCGGACTGGCGCGCGCCTGCGAAACCCGGGGATGGCGGTTTTCAGTTGCGATCCACGAAGCCGACGGCCGCTACCTGGGCAGCGAGGCGGAAGCAACCAACCTGCGGGTCTTCGACGACATCGGAGCCAGCTCCTTCTTCAAACGCTGGTTCTCCCCGATGCCCGAAGCGAACACGCCGCTCCGCGATGGCGACCTCCTGCCCGGCACCGGGATAGCCGTGATCCATACGCCGGGGCATACCGCCGGATCATGCTGCTTCCTCCTGCCCGACGGCGGTGGACTGCTCTCCGGCGACACGCTGTTCCGCGGCGGGGTCGGCCGAACGGACGGCTTCGATTCAGGTGAAGCTGAACTCTACCGCAGCATCACCACCCGCCTGATGGCGCTCCCTCCGGAAACCATGGTATACCCCGGCCATGGCGGGTCCACGACCATCCGGGCTGAGGCGCGCCGTTTCCCGCGGTCACTCCGGAACGCCGAATGAACCCGGTTGGAGCCGGCCGGCCCATCGAGGAGCTACCATGCCAGCGAGCCGATTGACCGCGCTCCTGTGCGCCGCCGTCCTGTGCGGCGCCTGCGCCCGCCCCGCCGCGGAACAGCCCATGACCGATTCGCGATACATGCTCGGCACCGTCTGCACGATCACGCTTCTCTCCGGCGGGAACGATGCCGTCCTCGGTGCCGCCTTCGCCCGCCTCGCCGAGATCGAAGGGCGGATGAGCGCGAACAAGACCGGCACGATGCTCGAAAAAGTCAACGAGGCGGCGGGGAAAGGTCCCGTCGCCGTGAGCGAAGACCTGTACACGGTCATAGAGCGCGCCCTCGCGTTCGCCGAAGCGTCCGGCGGCGCATTCGACCCGACGGTCGGCCCGCTCGTCAAGCTCTGGGAGATCGGTTTCGACGACGCGAAGGTCCCGTCAGAAGCTGGCATCCGGAATGCGCTGACCCTCCTCGGTCGGAAGGACGTCGTTCTCGACGGAAAGGCGAAGACCGTCTTCCTGAAGCGCCCGGGCATGCGGCTCGACCTCGGCGCCATCGCCAAGGGCTACGCCGGCGACGAAGTGGTGCGGATCCTCGGGGAAGGGAAGGTCGGAAGCGCCATCGTGGACCTGGGCGGCAACATCGTGACCTTCGGCAAGAAGGCCGACGGGAAACCGTGGAGGGTCGGCGTGCAGAACCCCTTCGACTCGAGGGGCGACTACATCGGCATCCTCAAGGTCGACGGCACCATGGCAGTGGTGACGAGCGGCGTCTACGAACGCTTTTTCGAGGAAAACGGGAAACGGTACCACCACATCCTCGACACGACCACGGGCCGCCCCGTGGAAAACGGGATAGTCTCGGTCACCATCATCGCCCCCTCGTCCTTCGACGCGGATGGGCTGTCCACATCGGTCTTCGCGCTCGGCCTCGGGAAGGGCTTCGAATTCGTCGCCCGGTATCCCGGCATGCACGCCGTCATAATCGACAGTAACAGCAGAGTCTACCTAACGCCGGGAACATCCACCGTCTTCCAGCTCGTCGACACGTCCTTCTCGATCGCTGAATAGATGGGGCAGGGTGCAGTGTAGCGCCATCCAGGCACAATCGTTGCAGAGTAGCCGAAAGCGGAAGAATCCGCCGCTGCGCCAGACTTTCCGGAAACGCCGGTGTCGTGACGTTTGCGTTATTATCATGTACCCGATCCTCTACCGGCTGGTTCCCGCCTCAAGAATCCTGGCATTCATGGATACCGACAGCGATTTCCCCCGCCTTGTCGCCGATACTACAGGAAACCCGCTGGTCTGGCTGGCCAACCTCTTCCTGAGCGCAGGTATCTCGTTCAAATTCTACAGGGAATGGCTGCTGGAAGACAAGTTGTAGGGGCTCAGGGATTATCATGGAGAAAAACGGCAGGAAAGAACTGCCCGTAAGATAAAGTTCAGGAGGATCATATGGAGCAGTGCCCCATGACTGACGGGGAAGCCTGGAAAATCAGTAAAAGCCTCAGGCAATCCAAAAATTATGGATGGATCATGACGGCTTTATCGCTCCCTTTTATCGCTGCAATCGTCGTGAATTCGGTACGGGGTGATATCGTTATTGTGGCCGTGGTTTCCCCAATTACGCTCCTTTTCATTATCATGGCAGTCAATGGTTTTATCGCCGCGGCAAGATGCGCCGCGGACTTGCTCGGAAAAAGGACTTTTGCCGACCGGCGTGCCGTTACCGGGAAAAACTGGATATCCCGCAAGACATCGTTTTCCTATTATTTGCAATTCGGCAAATCCAAATATTCCGTGCCCAAGGAAATATACGACCGGATCGAGACAGGCGATGAAATGGACTTGCGGTTTACGGTCCGTTCCGGGCAACTGCTGTCGATGAAAAATTCCGCCGGCGAAAATTATCCGATGACATGATACCCCGGGTTATTCTGGCCCATTCCGGCATCTCATCGAGCAGTTCGCGGCATCCTGCCCGAACATGGGCAAGGCTTCCGTACCGCCACTGCCAGCGATCCGTCACCTGGCTGGCCTCCACCGGGTTGTCGTCGATATATGCAAACACCTGCAGGAACTCCCGCAAGCTTGCGATGATCCGTGAGAAGAACCGGCATCCCCAAACGTGTCCGGTGAATCCGGTAATCCTAGTGAAAATGGTTGCCCATGATGCAGAAGTTCTCGATCCGGAAATCGTACTTCGTCTTCGCCCGCTTCACTGGTGAAAAAACAGGCGGTCGCATGACGACCGCCTGTTTCGTCCAAGACATCGTCAGAGGGCGTTGCCGTAGAAAAGCTTGGCGACGTCTTCGGGAGTGAGCGCGACCCCGTAGAAGCTGACGTCCTTCAGCCAGCCTTTCAGGAAAAACGCTTCGCCATGATCGCCCGTCCCGATTAAAACAGGCCTGTCGGTCGACTCGATCCCGGGCAGCCCGACGCTCCCGACGAGCGCGCCGTCGACGTAGAGCGCGAGCTCGGCCCCGTTCCAGGTCGCGACGACGTGGGCCCATGCGTCCGCCCGCGACGCGAAGGGGAAACTCACCCGTTTCTCGCCGCTGTCCTGGCCGTTGCTCGACCCGCGCCAGACCAGGTTGCCGTTCTCGAAGTTGAGCGACCACGAGCGATCGCTCACGGGCTTTCCGTCATCGCCGATGTACCACCATTTGTCGACGATGTATTTGTACGAATCGAAGCTGGATGTCTTGATCCAGAGCGACATCGAGAAGGAATCGACGTCCTTGAGCGCCTCGGAGCTTTCGATCCTCACGGAATCGCCGCCGTCAAGGTACGTCGCGTCACCGACGTCCGCCGGGACGACCGAAGGGCCGCCGGCCGAGAGGCCCGGATTGTTCCCGTAGACGTCCGCGCCGACCGGTACCGCCGCATCCTCGAAATTCCAGGTCGAGACCAGGGACGGATGATGGGCCTCACGGTCCACGGTCACGACGTAGGTCGAACTCATTCCGTTCTCAGCGAAGACGCGGTATTCCACTGGCGCCTCGAAGTCGTTCGGTGTCTCGCCGCTCGTTTGGACCGCGCCGTTCACGGTCACGCGGGATCCGTCGTGGCTGAAGGTCGCGATCAGGTTCTTTCTGTCGGTTCCCCACGGGAGCGTGAGGTTTATGGAACCGCCCGATATCGAAGCTTCGACGCCATTGATCGAGAAGGAGAGCATCTCGCGGCTGTCGGAAAGGATTGCGATCCAGCGAGCGCCGAGCGTAACGTCGGATTCGATGCGCACGGCCTTAAAATCCCAGGCTGCCGTGGCCGACGGATCCCCGAACCAGCCGTCGAAGGTAAAACCGTCCCGCGACGGATCCAAGGGGCGCGTCGCCAAGTCGCCGCGATCCACGACCTGCGACGGGATTTCGGATCCGCCGGCGGAATCGAACAAGATGACGAAAGTTTCCACGACGGGGTCTGCGGGCGTTTCTGCGGGCTGCAACGGGTTCGCGCACCCGATCGCGAAGGCGAACGCGATTGCGCAGGCGATCAAGGAAATCGTTCCGCTCCGGTTATTCATGGCAAGCTCCTCGCAGGTTATCCTGCGATAAGGTAGCTGCAATAACCATGCCAGCTAGGCCGGCAGCTTGAACTGGGCTTTTTTCTGCTTCCGGAACGGTTCGCCGCCGCGTTTCGCGGAAGATCACCCCGATTCCGCTGCGATCGGCGTTCCGGAACGGAATGCCGGTTCCGGAACGGAACTCAGATCAGCCCGTAACCCTTGAGCTTGCGGTAGACGGTCGTCCGCCCGATCTTGAGCGCCTCGGCGGTCCTGTCCAGGTTCCTTCCCTTCGCGTCCCACATCCGCACGATGGTCGCCCGTTCGAGATCGGCCATCGACCCTGATCCTTCGGCGGCCGTCGCTTCGTCCCGGCGGGCTTCCGCCCGGGCGAAAGAATCGATCATGAGGATATCTTCCTTCCCGATGACGGTGCCGCCACTCATCAGGACAAGACGCTCGACGACGCTCTTGAGTTCCCTGACGTTGCCGGGCCAGCCGTACGCGACGAGGGAATCCAGCACGTCCGGGGCGAAACGGCGTTCCCCGAGTTCGAACAGGTCCAGGAACCTCCCGAGGAAGGCTTCGCACAGGATCGGCACGTCCCCCGTCCGCTCGCGCAGGGGCGGCACGAAGACGGGATACTCGCCGATCCTGTAATACAGGTCCTGCCTGAACCCGCCATTGCCGATTTCCTTTTCTATGTCCTTGTTCGTCGCGGTGATAAGCCGGAAATCGATCTTCTTCGACGTCGCGCCGCCGACCGGCCTCACGCTCTTGTCTTCGATGACGCGAAGAATCTTCGCCTGGATCGCGAACGGCATGTCCCCGATCTCGTCGAGGAAGAGCGTTCCGCCGTCCGCCTGTTCGAAATAGCCGCGGCTGTCCGCGATCGCGCCGGTGAACGAACCTTTCTTGTGCCCGAAGAGAAGGCTCTCGGCGAGCTCCCCGGATATCGCCGAGCAGTTGACGATCACGAAGGGACCGTTCTTCCTCCCGCTGCCGTCGTGGATCGCCTTGGCCAGAAGGTCTTTTCCCGTGCCGCTCTCGCCTCTCAGGAGCACGTTTATGTCCCTGTCCATGAACCGCTCGAGGCCGGAGAAGAGTTTTCCTGTCGCCGCGCTCGCGCCCAGGAAATCCCTGAAAACGGGATTCACCGGAACCGAGCCGATGATCCGGCGCGACAGGAGGGGAACGGAGTCCGGGAACCGCTCCCCGCCGATGTCCTTCGAAATACCGAAAACGCATTCCTCGCCGTTCCAAACGCCACGCCATGCCCTGGTTTCCACGGGGACGATCGTCCCGTCGCAGGCCGCGAACTCGAGAGGGCAGGAGTCGCGCTCGCCGGCGACCATGGATTCGAATATGGCCGTCGCTTCGTCCCGGAGCGCTTCGGGGTGGAGCCCGGCGACGTTCATGGCGTACAGCTCGGCGGGCGGGTATCCCAGCTTCCGGAAAACCGCGTCGTTGGCATGGATGATCGTCCCGTTCCCGCTGGCGATGATCATCATTTCGTCCACGGTATTGAAAAAACTTTCGTAGTTGGATTTGACGGAATCGAGTCTCGCACGGACCGCGCGCGTCTCGAACGCGTTCGCGATCAGCAGTGAGGAGGTGCGGAGGACATCTGCCACGCTTGCGGTCCAGCTTTCCGGCGCGTCGGGCCGTTCGAAGGCCGTGAACCCTTCCCGCCTGCCTTCGACGACCAGCGCAAGGACGATCGCGGAAAAACCGTCGCGAAGAGCGAGCGCCGCCGGTACTGAACCCCGCGAGTTCCCGTCGACCGTGACTAAGTCCCCTTGCGTAAAAACTTCTTCCCATCGGCGTGACTGCGACAGGAGCGATTCCCGCGCGTGCTTGTCCCCGGGAGGAGTCGTTTCCTCAGGCCATTCCTGAATTTCAATTGCCTTGGAGCCCGCGTTGAAAACCGCGTAAGCCGCGGTCGCCCCCGCGAACTCCCCGGATATCCGGAGCAGGGCGCGGATGCGGAGGTCGAAATCCGGCTCGCCGACGAAAGCCCGCGCCATCCCGGAGAGAAGATCGATTTCAGTCATAGTTCCAGCATCGCGCTCCCGGGCTTCGGAGGCAAGCGCCGGTCATGGCGGAAAGCGGATTCTCGTCAGTCGCGTCCGGCGGCCATGGTCGCGAAAATCGCGTATCCTTCATCCGGCCTTCGCGTCCGCCAGGAACGCGGCGATCTCGGCGCGAACTTTCTCCGACTGCCCGACCCACGAGCAGTGGCCGAATTTCCCGACGAATGCGAGCTTGATTACCGCATGGTACCGCACCCCTGAAATCCCGCAGCTGAGGCGGATTCCGCTTTCAGCTACCCGGTAACGACCGTTGGCCTTGGCGGTCTCAATGACGAGTAGAGGTTTGCGCTGGCGGTCGCTCGATATCGTACAGCCTTGAGATGAGGGAGATCGCTTCGCGAGCCCGCCCTTTCCCCTGCGCCGCGATGGACGCATCGACCAACTTCCGCCGCGCATGCGCCCAACACGCAACATGGGTAATGCCTTCTTTCTCGCCTATCGCGCTGTAACCAGCGTACCCGTCGGTCTGGAGGTACCCGCGCCAGTCAATGAGGAATTTCTAGATGAAATTGGCTTCGCGCGAGACATGGTAGCGGTACAGGATCACGGCCCGGCGGCCCACCGGTCATGACCCCCATGTACGACTTGCTCGTGTTCGGCCTTTCTTCCTCGCCCATGACCTGGAAGTACGTCTCGTCGCAATGGAGGCGCGGCGGCACAGGAGCGATGCGGAACTCGGTTGGATTTCCTGGCGCACCGGAACCGCCCACGGGTTTCACGACGTACTTCGGACGCACATGCGGATCACGACCATTTTCTGCGGGATCCCGTGAACCTGCTCCTTTCCCCCTTCCCCGATCTGCGTGAGTACGCAGCCGGGAGGGACTATCTTTTCTTCATCGGAAAGATCCACGACGATATCGATGCGGGCGAGGTGCTCGTCCGGGGGCTTCCTGCCCGGCTTCGCCCGCGTGTACTCGGTCTTCCGAATGCGGACGGTTTCGGTTCCGGCTCCTTCATCTGGTGGCGACGCGAAGGTTCCGGCTTCGATGAAGAGGAGCCCCCTGTCTCTTGTCTTCTTGGGTGAGCTTTTCCGAGCTTTTACCGTATTTCCGCGCCCGTAACATGCGTATCTCTTCCTGCTGGGCGGCATTCGTCCGTGCCAGTTCGGCGACGATGCGGCAAGGCTTGTCATTTCTCAGCTTGATTGAGGCGGTTTTTTCCCCGTATTTCTGCTGCATCAGACATGAACCAAGTATAACACAGTATGCTTTTTCTATCACGCGATTACGGCACGCTGGAATGCGAATTACTCTTGTGCTTCCTCCAGAAGTCGATGCCCCGCAAGAAGAGCCGCACTTGTTCACGGTCGATCTCTCGGGCTTTGGCCTCGTCGGATGGAAATCAGGGGATACCCGTACCACCCGCCGTCATGGGCATTTCCGCTTCGGCCAAGCCCAGTCGGATGAACGCGAGCGGCGCGCCGAGGGATATCCACGCACCCAGGAGACCGTAGCGGGCGAACCGGAACAGCGCATACGACTGGTCGCCTTCACCGGGAAGGATGGCCTTGAGCCCGAAGTAGATGAGACCCGCGCCGGCCATACCGATCCCGTAGCGGGCGGCTTTCGCGGGCAAGGTTCCGGCTGCCCGGTACCCGCCGAGTTCCGGCAGGAAGGCCGCGCCTCCCGCTACGCCCAGGAAGAGGCCGGCCAGGCCGGTTTCTTCCCTGTTGAGCATGTTCATGAAAAAGGCGGCAACGGCAGCCGCGAGGATCTTGAGACGGACGTTCTGGACCGAAACGAAGCGGGTTATATCCGATCCGAACACCAGCCACGCGACGGCGATCATGCCGCCGATCGCCCAACCCGCGAAGACGTCGGTGGGGAAATGGACGCCGAGGTATATCCGGGAAAACCCGACGATCAACGGTATGCCGATGGCAAGCGACACACCGACAAGCCGCGGCAGGCGAGACGCCGCTACGCCCCAGAAGACCGCCGAGGATTGGGAATGCCCCGAGGGCAGGCCATAGCTCGGCTCCTTCGCGAGACCCAGGGAAGCATCCAGCTGGTACGGCCTCGGCTGGGCGAAAAGAACCTTGAGCCAGGCATTGAGAAGGCCGGAAAAGACGGAGAGGAGCGCCAACTGCACGCCGAAACGGTAATCGACGCACCAGGCTGCGAAGGGCAGGAGGATGCCGTAGAGATAGATGGTTCCCCCCGCGGACACGACCTTCATCGCCAAGGTCAGCGCGGGCGACGCGAACGACTGCGCGACCCGGACGACAGCCAGGCCCCACGAGAGCACATCTTCCATATTCATTCCCCTTTCGCGGCGCCCGGCTCGCGAGACGCCGGGTTTTTCGACAGACTCGCGGGCATCCCTCGCTGGAGTCTCGCACACCCGGCACGATAAGGCAACAATGCCGCGATACCAGTCCGGAAACGCCCGCGGGCGGCACGCGTGCATCCGGGCTTTCCGATAGCCAATCTCCCCGAAAGCTACTATACTCCATCCCGTGATGCTGACGAAAAACCCCGAGGTCATCTCCCTCATCGAGAGCATTGGCGAGCACTTCCGCAACAACATCTCGAACCGCTATACGCGGAGGGCACTGTCATCCATGACGATCGACGCCAATTCCTGGACGCTCATCGAGGAACTGACCGAGAAGACCGAGAACTACCGGTACCAGGGCTACCATCTCGACGAGCTTTACGCGCAGATCCTGGCCATGGGACGGTTCATCCAGCACGCGCGGCGGGAGGTAGTCCCGAATCCACGCCTGTTCGCGGCAGGCAGCGAAGCTTCGTCCGACAGGGTATTCTCGAACATGGCGGCAAGCAACTTCGGGGCCAACCTGAAAGTCCTCGCCGACAAGATCCACGACCTGTACATGAAAACCGTCGAGATCGACAAGGAATCCTCCGGCCCGAAAGCTCCGGCCTACACGCAGATACCCGAACTGCAGGAACTCGGCCACTACCTCGTCGAATAGCGTTTGAGCGCGCGCCCCTTTGTCCACCGGCATCACGGAGCAACCCATGACCCCGAACCGGATCCAGAAAACCGTCACACCGGCCACGGGTGGCTGCTCGATCGCGTACGCGCTGTCGGCTGCCTCGCCGCGCACCGTTTTCATCGAGGCGCTCAACACCTACACGGAGCGCCCCTTCACGCCGAAGCGACGAGGCCTCGTCGCTTCGCATTTCCTCACCTGGCTGCGGAAGGGCGACCGTTTCCTTGCGCTCGTATCCGTGATGGCGGACGGCAAGACTTACTCGGAGGGCGAAAGGATCGCGGAACTCCGGGTCATCATCGCCAACGACTTTTTCTCGCTCCGTGACGAGATACAATCGATCTTCTCCACGCGAGAGCGATTCGATTCCTTGCGTTTCCTCGGGTCGGAATCGTATACCCGCCTCGTGCCGGGCGGCTACGAATCCTGGTACAATCACTGCTCGGCGATCGACGAGTCCATCATCACGGCCGATCTGGAAGGATTGTGCTCCATGCCCAACCTCATAAACCGCCTCTACCTCGGCCGCGGCAAGCCCACGGTGTTCGAAGTGGACGACGGCTGGGAACGGACCGTCGGCGACTGGCGTGCCGGCGAATCGCGGTTCCCGGACGGGATGAAGCCCGTGGCGGACCGGATCCGCGCGAAAGGCTGCTTGCCCGGGCTCTGGTTCGCGCCCTTCGTCGCCACCCGCGCTTCCCCGGTATTTGCCGAAAAACCGGAATGGCTCCTGCGCGACGGCGCGGGCAACCCCGTCGTCGCCGGCTGGATGGCCGCCTGGGGAAGGGATTTCCATTGCCTGGACCTCTCTCGCGCGGACGTCCTGGACCATCTCGACGGGATCATCGAAACGGCCATCGACGACTGGGGCTACCGCTACATCAAGCTCGACTTTCCTCTACGCGGGGATCCTCCCCGGGGCACATGCCGAACCCGGCGCTCCTTGCGAGATCCACTCGGCCGCCCTGCGCCGGCTGGCGCGGAGATCAGCCAACGCGCGCGGAGAACCTGTCGCGTACCTCGGCTGCGACACCAAGGAAGACTGGGACGACCGGGCGGGCAGGTTCGTACGGCACCAGGGAAGGTCGGGCGCCCATTTGAGCGTGAGGGATACGATCAGCAGGGCGATCCTGGACCGCGCTGTATTCCTCCACGATCCGGATGTCGTGTTCTGCCGCCGCGGGAACATCAGCCTCACCGACACCGAAAAGGAGCTCATGGCGCTCGTCGCCTTCCTGTTCGCGTCCCAGGTCATGTTCTCCGATGACATGAGCTCGTTCGATCCCGGCCGCGAAAAGGATTTCACCGACAGGCTCGACGGCCTGCGGGACCGCCTTGCCGACGTCGAGGCTTGCGCGCTCCGCGTCCCCTGCTTCAGCGCTTGAAATGACAGGTTGCCGGAAAGCTTTGGATCTTCCAGCGACCTGACAAGTTCCGTGAAGGCAAAAAAGTGCCCGGCTCCGGGTCAAGGAACCATCGCGATGGAAAAAACCGTATACGTCATCGGGCACAAGAACCCCGATACCGACAGCGTCGTGGCCGCAGCCGCGTACGCGTATCTGAAACGCTCGCTCGGCCTCGCCCGCTGCGTCGCCGCCCGGGCGGGACGCGTCAACCCGCAGACGGAGTACGTCTTCGAGCGCTTCGACGTGGAACTGCCGACCTTCCTTCCCGACCTCGTGCCGAGGGTCGCGCACCAGATGCGCGGCCTCTCCGACGTCGCACGCCGTGGCACTCCGCTGTGGCGCGCCCTCGGGATGATGGGCGACGACGGGACGAAATCCCTGCCTATCGTCGACGACGGCGGCGCGTACGTCGCCATGCTCCATTACGGGGCTTTCGCGCGCAACATCCTCAAGAAGATCAACCCGCACCGGAAGGCGGTCGTCCCCACGAGCGTCTCGCGCATGGCCGAGACGATGAAGGCCCAACCCGTCTGCGTCTTCGACGGGGACGAGTCGTTCCGGGGCCAGATCCTCGTCGCGGCCCTCGAGACCGGCAGCTTCAAGGCGCACCTCGACGCGGAGGCCAAGGATTCCGTGATCGTCGTGGTCGGCGACCGGATCGACGTCCAGCGCTACGCGATCGAATCCGGCGTGCGCTGCCTCGTCATCACGAACGGCAGCCTGCTTCCCCGGGAGCTCAAGGACCTGGCCGAGGAGCGCAGGGTGTCGGTCCTCGTCTCGCCCTACGACACGAGTTCCACGACCCTGCTCGTGATCTATTCCACGCCGGCGGAAACCATGGCCGACGCGGACATCGCGCCGGTGGGCGTCGACACGCCCCTCAAGCGCGCCCGGGAATCGGTCATGGCCAGCGCGAGCCGATCGGTGGCCGTGGTGGACGACGCAGGGCTGGTGATCGGCCTCCTCACGGAAAGCGACCTCATCGCGGAGCCGAACGTCGAGCTGATCCTCGTCGACCACAACGAGCTGTCGCAGGCCGTGGAGGGCGCCGAGCACTACCGTATCCTCGAGGTCATCGACCACCACCGCCTCGGTTCGTTCTCGACGAAATACCCAATCACCTTCATCAACCGCGTGGTCGGATCCACGAGCACGATCGTCACGTCGATGTTCCGTGAAACCCGCACCCCCATCCCGAAACCGATCGCATCCATTCTCCTGTGCGGGATCCTGTCCGACACGCTCACGCTCAAGTCAGCCACGACCACCGACGTCGACCGCGAAACCGCGGAGTATCTGGCCAACATAGCCGACCTGGAAATCGCGGACATCGGCCGCGACATCCTCTCGTCCGCGAGCTTCGTCGGGAAGATGCCGGCAAAGGACATCGTGAGGCTCGACATCAAGGAATACGTGACCGAGTCCGGCAGGATTTCGGTTTCTCAGGCGGAAGCCGACTCTCCCGACGGGATCCTCGCCCGCAAGACGGAGATATTCGCGGAACTCCGCGCTTTGCGCGAGTCCAGGGGCCTCCTCCTGGCCGCGCTCATGGTGACAGACATCACCGCGCTCACGAGCCTTTTATTCCTGGAAGCCGACAGGGACCTTCACCACCTCGTCGCCTATCCCCGCGTCGACGCGGGGATCTACGAGCTGAAGGACATCCTCTCCAGGAAAAAGCAGCTCATGCCCGTCATATTCGAACTCGTTGAAAGGGCGGCGAAATAGCCGACCACACGGCCGCCGTTCAACGGTCGACCGTGTGGATGGAGCGGACGAGAAAGTCCGCGATCGCGGGCGCCCGGGTTTCGCCCACCGACGCGAATGAAGTCTTCCCGCCCGCCAGCACTGCGCCCGTCCTCTTCGACGCAAGTTCGTACGCCACGACAGCCCCCTCGACGGATACGGTCAACGAATATGCAAAAGCGCTCTCGCCGCCGGATCGGGCCGTTTCCATCCCGGAGGCTGACAGGACGCGCCCGAGTCTCCCCTGAAACCGGGCATCGGCTGAGCGTACCCGCAGTTCGACGGGAAGCCCGAACCCGTTCCGCCTGAACGAGCCGCGGTTCACGAGGTAGAGCCGTTCGAGCGTCTCCCTGAGCCCGATCCGGTCCCCCCGCCGCGCGAGCAACCCCGCCGCTTCAGAAAGCCCCCGGGCGACAAGATCGAGTTCCCATGCGGGGTCGAGAGCAGGCAACGCGCGCTGGAGCATGGCCGGATCGGCGTCCAGGATCGCGCGTTCCAGGTCGTACATCGCTTTCGATTCCGGTACCGCCTCCGTTTCGAATCCGGCCAGGGACTCGAGGTAGCGCCTCGCCGTTCCCGGGTAGCGAATGAACGCGAGGTAGCGGTTGTAGTCGGCGTTGCGCCTGTTGCCAAGCCTCGCGTAGTCGTCCGCCTCTGCCCTGGCCGCCTTGCCGGCGAGCAATTCGTGCCATGACGAAAGGAGCTTCCATCCGGCCGCGGCGAACAGCCCGGCCGCAATGTCCGGGAAACCCCTCTTCGGGCGGAGAAACTCGACGTTCGCGAGCCCCGAGCAGACCTCCGCATAGGAATCGTGGAGCGCCTGAGAAAAACTCTCGGGATTGATGCCGAAATTGACCATCCAGGGGTGCTTCCGGATCTTCGCGACGTCGTCGAGGTACGCGAGGGCTTCTTCGAGCCTGCCCGCCTCGAGGCAGGCGTCCGCGAGGTCGAGCCGCGAGAGCGGCGTCTTGTCCAGCGCGAACGCGGCGCCGTAATCGGCGAATGCGGCTCGGAAATCCTGCCTGCGCTGCCTGAGCTCTCCACGCGCGAGCAATCCGCTCGCACGGCGCTCCGCGTCGATGGACTTGCCGGCCCCGGCGAGCGCCTCGTCGAAGCGGTGGAACGCGGAATCGAGTAGCGAGAGGTTGTACAACGCTATCGCCGCGAAATGCCCGTCGCCCGCTCCCGTCGCCTCGTCGATGGCGATCCGGTAATACGATTCCGCCTTGGCGTAATCGTAGATCTCCGAATAGAGTGTCCCGAGGGTCATGGCGAAACCTCGGTTCATCCCAAAGCGTCCGGCGGCGTCCAGGAGGAGCTTGATGCCCGCTTCGAGCTCGTGGACCTTGTAGCGCATCCAGCCCAGCTCGCCGATCGCGTCAAGATTGTCCGGCTCCAGCATGAGGGTCCGTTCGAGTGCCGTGATGGAATCTTCCTCCCGGTTGAGACGGCCGTAGCAGTCGGAAAGCAGGAACCAGACCTTGGCCGATCCAGGATCGATCCTCGCAGCCGCCTCATATTCCCCCGCGGCCAGCTCGTAGAACTCCCTGTCGTAGAACACGCCGGCCAGCTCGATCCTGATCGGCGCGGAATCCGGGTACGATTCCTTCGCCTGTTCGAGGAGGACGACCGCGCCGCCATAGTCGCCTGAATCCATGAGCCCGTAGGCCTTTTCCACGATGCCCATATCCGGCGGCTCGTCAGGCGGAGCGTCGCCCTGCGCGCCCGGACTTGCGACCGTTCCGATCGAGAGGATGATGGCGAGAGCCGCCGTGCGGAACGATCCGATGCTGCGCCGCGTCAAGGCCGCCTCCTGAAGGGTCGCCTGGGGTCCAGGAAGCCGAGGATCCTCGCAAGGCAATGCGCCTTCGTACCAAGCTCCCGCGCTGCCCGGGCCGACCGCGCGGCGAAATCGGCCGCGTCGCGCTCATCGACAACCGGGGAAAAGCGCGCCCGGTCGAAATCCGCCGACAGGGCGCGAAGGGGAACGCCGGTAGCCGTTTCCGTCCTCGCGGCGAATTCCTGGGTCGTCTCGTCGGCCTTCCTCCTGCAACCGTGGACGGCGGCCGCGTCCACGACCAGTGACCAGGCCAGGAGCGCGAGGGCGCGTCCCTTCGCGGTCCTGACGCGAAGCGCAAGGATCGTCCAACCCGCCGCCAGGACCATCGCGAAGAGCGCGACGAGGGTCAGTGGCCAGAATCTCGCGGCAAGTTCGGCCGCTCGACGAGCCCCCTGCCACCCGGACGGAGAGTCGACGGCTCCATCCTCCACGGATCCGAAGGGCAACGGCTTGTTTTTCAGGATTTCCTTGAGCAGGCTCTCGAAAAGCTCGGGATCCACGCTGTTGGAAAACTCGATCGACTCGCCCGGCGCCGGGGTCTGGCTCGTGGGATCGAACTCGATCCAGCCATACGGGCCCATCCATGCTTCCACCCACGCGTGCGCCATGTTTTCCTTTACCGGGAAGAAGCCGAGTGCCTCGGTTTCGGGATCGACGAAAAAACCCACGGCGATGCGCGACGGTATTCCCGAGGCGCGGAGCAGGAGAGCCATCGAAAAGGCGAAATAGGAGCAATAGCCCTTTTTCGTCTCGAAGAGGAACCGCCCGATCTTGTCCCCGTTCGGCGCCGCGCCGGGATTGAGTGAATAGAAATAGTTGTCGCGCAGGTAGGTTTCGACGGCACGCGCCTTTTCGAATGGGGTCGAACGGCCGGCCGTGATGTCGTTCGCCAGTTTTGCGATGCGCCCGTCCCGCCCGAAGTCGAGGAACGCGCGCAGGGCTTCGGCTGAAATAGCGTTGCCTGCCCCGCTGCCGCGGGGGTCGTACCCGTCGGCCGGTGCATCGACCGATTCATCGTACCACGAAGCGTCCCTGACCGAAGATACGACGCCGTAGACGCTGGAAAACGACGATCCGCTCCACGGCCTCATCGGCTCGACCGACACCGGCCGGTTCATGGCGACCAGGGCTCCGGGTTCGAGCGACAGCACGTAGTAGTCCTGCATCACCGGGACGCGTTTTCCCCATCCCGGGTCGGGGAAGGATTTTGGCCGGTCCGGGAGAACCCTCGATTCGTCTTTCGCGGGGCCGGAATCGATCGAGTCGAAATAGTTCCCGGCTTCGTCGAAACGCGACAGGGTCTGGCCGCGAAGGTACACGTTCATGTCGCCCGGATCCTTCCGCACGATGAGTACGAGCCCGTCCCCGAGTTCGATCTTGCTCTCGAGCTTCAGGTATTGCGAAAAGTCGAAGCGGAACAGCGTCGGCTTGAGGAGGCCGCCGCCCGAGGCCGTGGCGTTTTCCGTGTATCGCCCGAAGAGCCAGACGAGGAGGAGCGCGAGCGGCACGAGAAGCGGCAGCGCCCGCCTGGCGCGCTTGCCGACGGTTGACCGTTCCGATTCGCCCGCGGCGCGGTAGAGCAGGAGAAGCGAAAATACCAGCGCGACGATTCCCGCCCCTGCCAGCATGCTGGGATGCGGGTAGATCGTGACGCGCCTGCCGCCCTGGGGCCACGCGGACAGAGCCAGGATGACCAGGTCGATCGCCGCTTCCGCGACGATGAAAGCCCGCTTCCGCCCGGCCATCGCCGCCGACGCGGCCGCCCACGCCCAGAGCGGCAGGAAGGGCAGCCAGGTTTCATCGAAGACGGCGTACAAGGCGTCCGTCGATGGCGATGGCCAGACCCCGCGTGCCGCCGCGATCCCCGCGAAGGCCGCGGCCCTCATCGCGAATGACGCTGCGACTGCGGCCGAAACCGCGACCCATGCCCGGAGCGGCGTCCTCCCGATGACTGCGCCGGCAACGGTAGCTGCGGCGAAGCAACCGGCGAACACGGGGTAGAGCGAAAGTTCCCTCGCGTAGAGATACGCTTGCGACGATACCGCGAACAGCGCTACCGCCCGCAGGACGCGGGTGAACGCGGATGGCCGCCCGGAAAGCGCCGCGCGGGCCGGTTCGGGGAAACCGGCTTTCACGGGCCGGCCTTTCCTGCGGGAAGCGTGGCACCGACAGGCGGTCCGCGGCCTGAATCCGGAATCGCGGGAAGCAGGAAAGCGTTCCTGGCGCGGGAAGCCAAGGATCGGGGGGACAGGGTCCACCCGGCTTCCACGATCGAGAACGGAATACCGCGAGCCTCGAATTCCCGTTTCAGCCGGATCGAGCGCTTCGACCCGGCAGCGGCATAGGACACGACGCGGGGAGCCGGATCGGGCGGGAATTCGACGGCCGACGTACCGTCATCCCACGCGGCGTCAGCCAGGTAATCCCCCGCTTCGATCGCCTTGGGATTCGGGGAGAACCCCGGCATCACGCACACCGTTTCATGTCCAGCCAGTTTCCCGGCGTCCGCGAACGCCCTCGCCGCCGCCACCATCCCGTCGAGCAACGAAGCCGATGCCGACGCGGGGAGCCGTTCGGGGCGTTCCGTGTCGAGGAGCACGACGACGAGGGAGCGCGGGGGCGGCACCGGTTCGCCGATCCTCAGGTAGAGTTCCCCGTAATGCCCGTACTGCTTCCAGTTGAGCCGGCGCGGATCGTCGCCTGGCACGTATCTTCGCGAATCGTAGAACTCGTCGCTCCTCGACAGGCGCGGCGTCGGGGAAATCCGGTCTCCTCCGGGGGAAAGGGCGGGAACGAACGCGCTCTCCGCGCCTCCAGGCGGGACCAGGAAGGAAAACGGGCCTTCGATCCGGAGCCCGGCCGTGCAATACCCGAAAACGTCCGCCGCTTCGACGACGGCCGAATCCGCGCGATAGACGCCCCGCCCCGGATGCGCTGTCCCGGATTCCAGGGTAGCTTCGGCGGACTTGGGCGGATCGGGCAGGACCAGGGAAGCCGACGCCATCCTCCCGCATCGGGCTTCGAGGCGTATCCTGACCCGCGCATATACCCCGGGCATGATCGGCCCGTAACCGGAAGGATTGTCGATGACGAGGACATCCGACGGTTCGTCGCCGGAGGTTCGCCTCGTGACGGCAGGGTCGAAGGCCGAGGGCATGCGCAACCTGGCTTTCAGGAGGCGTCGGCGTTCGACGATGACGCCCGCAACCGACAGCAGGAAGGATGCGGTGAGTCCCGAACCGGCCAGGAGGGAGGCGGATTCGTTGCGCAACGCACCCGCAGCGGCCATCGCCGCGCCAAGCAGGAAGAAAATGATTCCACGGGCGGATACCGCGAACGCCGGGGAACGCCCGGGTTCAGGGGCATGCCCTCCGCCCTCGAGGCTACGACCTGCGCTTTTCGACCGCGGCAACCGTTTCCTCCCGGACCAGTCGCGCGGCGTCGACGCGGGAGTCCCTGGGTTTGAGCCTGTGCGCGAGGACCGGGATGCAGAGATCGGCCAGGTCCTGCCCGATGACGCGCTCCCTGCCCTTTATCAGGGCCCAGGCCCGGGCCGCGTGAACGAGCGCGAGGGCGGCGCGGGGCGACGGCCCCAGTGCCAGTTCGGGGCGTGAACGGAGCGCGCGGACGGTATCCACCACGGCGAGGGATATCCGCACATCCACCTCGACGGCGGCGGCGGCGGTCTGGAGGCCGGTGAGATCCGCGATCGTGCAGACGGGGCGGAGCGTCCCGAGCACCAGCCTGGAAGGGTCGTCGATGACGATGGAGAGTTCCGCCTCCGCGTCCGGATACCCGATGGACAGCCGCATGAGGAAACGGTCGAGCTGGGCGGCGGGAAGCGGGTAGGTCCCTTCGGCGTCGATGGGATTCTGGGTGGCTACGACGAAGAAAAAATCCGGCAGGCGGCGCGTGTAGCGGCCGACGGTCACCTGGGATTCGGCCATGGCTTCGAGCAGGGCCGACTGGACTTTCGGCGTCGTGCGGTTCAGTTCGTCGGCAAGCACGAGATTGGCGAAAACGGGACCGGGCCGGAATTCGAAATTGCGCAGGTCGGGATTGAAGACGTCGACGCCGGTGATGTCGTAGGGCAGGAGGTCCGGCGTGCACTGGATGCGGCGGAAGGAAGCGGAGCGCCCCTCGCCGGCCGAGACGAGGGAGGCGAAGGTCTTGGCGATCGTCGTCTTCCCGAGCCCGGGAAGGTCTTCCACGAGGAGATGCCCGCGGGCGATGAAACAGGCGGCGAACTTTTCGAGCGCGTCGCGCTTTCCCCTGATGACCTTTTCCATCCCGTCCACGAGGCGCGACACGATCACGGAGGGCTCGCACGGCGCGGCGGGAACCGCCGACTCCCCGTCATCCGGGGGACCGGAGGCGGAAACAGGGGATTCATTCATATCCTGTGGACTATAGCACGCCCCCCGGAGGCCTTCAACGCATTTCAACCCTGCCCGCAGCCTTCCACGCTTCCTGAGCCTTCGCGGAAAACCACCCGAATACCGCTTCCGCGCGGTTCCCGAAGGAGCTCTCCAGCCTGCCACGGACTCCCGGAAGTATCGTGGCGCTCGCGCTCGAGCATGCCCAGAAGAGCATGCCTTCCTCCGTGGCCACGACGAGGATGCGGGTCCTGACCTTTCCGGGTCCCGCGATCGGGACTGGCCCGTAGGACAGGCCGGTGAGGTTCGTCGATTCCACGAGTATCGAGTCCCGGCTCGTGCGGAAATCGTAACGATACACGTTCCCGCCGAAGGTCAGGTCTTTCTGGAATGCGAAGATGGTTTCGGCGGTGGGGAGTTCGAGTACGGGTACGTCCTTCACGGACGTACGGTCGGTCGGACCGGCGATCCTGTATGACTTTTCATAAAAAAGCCGCATTTTCTTGCGGCTCGCGGACCAGTACTCGACGCCTTCCAGGGTTCCCATGGCGCGGAACACGTTGTAGGCAGCGAGCAGCTCGTTCCGGGCCACGAAAGGTTTGCGCCAGAAAAATAGGGTTTCGACGACGACGTCCGGTTTTTCCATGGCCAGCGCGTCGGCCACGAGGCGGACCTCCGGATGGTTCGGCGCGAACGAGAACGTCCCGATTTTCCCTGTTTGCACCGCCCGGAGGTCTTCCCCGGCGGCCAGCCTGTCCAGAAGGGCGGCCGGCACGAAATTGGCCGCGGGCTGCGCCGCCGCGATCACGGTCATCAAACAGAACCAACTCAAGTTCATGCCAGCTCGATAGCCGCTGTTCAATGGAAGAATTCTCATGATGTTCCTTTCCCGAACCCCGGTTATACGGCGATCAGCGCACGGATCACCGCAACGGCTCCCGCGAGCCACAGGAGTACGACCACGACGGCCGCCGGCCGGCTGACGAGCCGTTTCCCGACAAGCTCGATCGCCGCTCGCTCCCTGCACGAAGCCATGATCCCCGGCGGGACCATCCGCAGCACCAAGGCGATCCCGGCAGGCACGAGGATGAGATCGTCCAGCTGCCCGAGTACCGGTATGAAATCCGGGATGAGGTCGATCGGGCTCAGGGCGTAAGCGACCACGAGTCCGGCCAGGATTTTCGCGCACCATGGCGTGCCGGGATCCCGGCACGCCAAATACAGGGCATAAACCTCGGACTTGAGGCGCCTGGCGTTCGCCTTGAGTTTTTCGAACATGCTCTGGTCAGATAATAACGCGCGTCGCGGCGTTTTCATGCGGTGGCCCATATCCCCGGAACCCTGCCTTACACTCCGAACAGCCCGGGCAAAGCATACACGTCCCCGACTCCGTCCACGAGCACGGCCCCGCAGCCCAGTCCGAGCGGCACGGCCAGGTCCACGTCGTAGCGGTCGCCGATTGAGACGCAAGCTCCCGCATCCGTTCCCAGGAGCTTTATGGCCAGCTCGAAAGGTTCGCGTGAGGGCTTGGAAACCATCGTGTCGTCGAGCCCGACGACGACGCGGAATACGGCCGAAACGCCGAGCGCTTCCAGGGCTGCACGGCCGACCGAGCGGGGGTTGTTCGTCACGGCTGCCAGCCGGAACCTCGCCGCGAGTCGCCCGAGCGCCGCCGCCAGCGCCGCGTCGGAATCCAGCCATTCAGCCGGCTGGATGAGCCGTTCCCGCCATGCCACGCTCGTGGCGATGGGGATCCCGAGCTCGAGGAAGGCATTCCCGAGGCTCGTCCTGCCTGCGCCGTTCCGTTCTGCCCATCGGACCCGGGCTTTTTCCGTCTCCAGCAGGGCTTGCTGGAAATCCATGCCGCGCGTGCGCGCGAGTTCGCCGACGAGCACGTCGTTCTGGAACCCCGCATAGGCTTCGTCGGTATACAGCGTGGAATCGATATCGAAGAGAATCGCGGAAACATGGACCGGAATTCGGTAGACCTTCATGTCGGGGTGCCGTCAGCTTCGAGTCGTCCGACGACCCGCTACGCGTCCTGCTGACCCGAATCCAGGCGCCCCGTCTTGCGGATCCGCTTGGCGATGAGCTCGCGGTTGTCGAGCATGGGCGACAGGGAACGGTCGTGGTGCAGGAGCGAGATGATCTGCGCGAAAAGCGTGGTCACGTCGGCCTGTATGTACCATTCCATCTGGAGCAGCCGGTCGTGGGCGATCGCGTTGGTCCCGATGATGCGGTAGAACAGGCCTTCGCGGAAAGCGGCATCGAAATCGTCGATGGCCGTGGCCGAGAACATCGGCAGCGAAACCGCGCAGATGACGTTCTTGGCGCCCTGCTCCCTGAGAAAGCGCATGGCCTTGAGGAGGGTTCCGCCGGTCCCGAGCATGTCGTCCGCCATGAAGACGATCTTGTCCCGCACGTCGCCGAGCAGCTTCATCTCGGTGATGTTGGACTCGTTCGCGTTCTTTGTGACTTTGGAATAATCGCGTTCCTTGTAGAGGAGGGCGAGCGGCCTCTGGAGCGTGCTCGCGTAGAACTTGTTCCGGTCGACCGCCCCGGTATCCGGCGACAGCACCACGAGTTCGTCGGAATGCACGTCGATGATACCGGCGAGTTTCTGGATGATCTGGTACGACGCGTGGAGATTTTCGAGCCTCAGGCGGCGGAAGCTGTTCTCGATCTCGCGCGAATGGACGTCCAGGGTGATGATGCGATTCACCCCGAGGAACTCGAGCGTCTGGCCGACGCGCGCCGCCGTGAGGCCTTCGCGTCCCTTTTTCTTGTGCTGGCGCGAATACGGGTAGGTGGGCATCACGAGCGTGATGCGACCCGCCCCGGCCTGCACGGCGGCGTCCACAGTCACGAAGACATTGAACATGTGGTCGTTCACCGAGAGGATGCGCTCGTCGCAGCCCTCGTTGAACTTGACCGCGAGGTGGTTCTCCACGTCCTGGAAAATGTAGAGGTCCTTGCCGCGAACGGAGTCCAGGAGTTCGCTCTTGACCTCGCCGTTCGGGAACCACGTGAACCGCGATTCGATCTTGAACAGTGGCGGACGGAACCTGTCCACGTCCCCGGGGTTGTAAAGGAGTGTAGTCTGGATGTCGTTGTCGAAATTGAATTTCCGCGTGACGAGTTCGCGGGACAGGTTGTACCGCTCCGCCAGCACCTGGGTCTTGCGCTCGAAGCGCCGCCGGTATATCGACGACAGCCTCCGGACTACCTGTTCGGCGAATTTTTCCGCACCGGGACAGGCCAGAATGCCGAGTTTCGTGGGATCGGAGTAGTTCATGCTGTTCGCTCGTGGGGTGGAAAGGTGGCCAATCCTACACCGGGGGCAGATGGGTGTCAATGAGACGTGGGACTCCGGGAAAACCGCGCCCCGGAATCAGGACCCGGAACCAGCCCTTGGAGCCGTTTGAAACCCGGCCGGATTGTTTTTACTCCCTGGACGCGATAAAATCCTTTTCGTGCGCCTTTTGGGGCACAATATACACTCGCCTGTCCGAGGGAGTTACCATGAAACGCATCGTATCGCTGCTTGCGGCGGTGTCATTGGCCATGTGCGCCGTTTCGGCGCATGCCCAGACCGCCGGCGAACCGGACGCCCAGTCGGTTCTCGAAAAGGCCCGGGAAGAGTACAATTCTCCCGACCAACCCGAAATCCCCGATCAACCGGAATCTCCCGAAGCACCCGGCATTCCCGAATCCCCGGCCCCTTCCCGGGAAGGGGAAACGTCTGAATACGAATTCACGCCCTTTCAGGTTTCATGGGTGCCCGGCATCGGCGAACCCGGCGGCATCCGGAACGTCGGCATCGCGCTCGGCTGCATCGGAACCATCACCGGCAACGTGGACGGCTTCGCGGCCGCGACCATCTTCAACATCGCGGACGGTTACGTTCGGGGCTTCCAGGGCACCGGAGTATTCAACATCGCAGACGGCTACGTCCAGGGCTTCCAGGGCTCGGGCGTATTCAACATCGGCGCGAACGTCGACGGCTTTCAGGTGGCCGGCGTCTTCAACATCGCCGAAAACGTCCAGGGCTTCCAGGTGGCCGGCGTCCTCAACGCCGCCGGGAAGACCGACGGCATCCAGGTGTCCGGCGTCGTCAACATCGCCGAAACGAACTCGGGAGCGATGATCGGGCTCGTCAACGTCGCCGAACGGGCGGACGGCCTCGTGCTCGGGCTCGTCAACGTCGTAGGCAACGGGATCTACAGCGGCATCGCCTGGTACGAGTTCGATTCCCGCATGTGTTACGGCGGCATCCAGACCGGCACCCCGTTCCTCTACGGCGTCTATTACGCGGGCGCTCTCCGCGACGACCTCTTCGAACGTGCCGAATCCTTCGTGGCGGGCATGGCCATAGGCCACCGCTTCGGAGACCGGGGATCTTACATTGATCTCGACGTGGGTTGCGAAAGCAACATCGGCCCCCGGCTCGACGGGCTGGAAGCGGCAGCGGGAAGCGACGGACCCCGCTGTTCTTCCGACTGGCAACCTTGGGTCTCCGCCCGGCTCACGGCCGGATTCCCCTTGGCCGGAAGGCTGGAAATCTTCGGTGGCCTGAAGGTCGACGCGGATTTCATGGGCGCGGACAACGTTCCCGTCTTCCTCCGGAACGGCACGTCGGGCGAGCAAGGGCGGGACGGAAACATCCTCGGCCTCGACTGCCGCGCCTGGCCGAAGTTTTTCCTCGGTCTCAAGATCTGAGGTTCGAAAAAACCGCTTTCGCGCGCTATACTAACAGGGTGCCGCGGGCCGGCGACGGCTTGCGGCGCCCTTTCACGTTCCGATCCACGAGGAGTCCGCAATGAACAAACGTATGACAATCGGGATGATCCTGCTGCTCTCGGCTTTTCCTCTCTTCGCGGCCGACGTCCCCTTCGGCACCGTCGACTACGTCGAGGGCGATGTCACGATCACCCGTTCTGGCAAGACCATGAACGACCTCAACATCGGCGATTCCATCGCGGTCAACGACATGATCAAGACCGGGAACGACGGAGCCCTCATCATCGCGCTGGACAAGCGCACCGGGATGCGCGGCACCCTCGTCGTCAAGGCCAAGTCCGTCGCCTATATACGCCTCACCGAGGACGCGACATCCCCGAAAACGACGATCGACCTGGTGGCGGGATCGGTGGCCAGCAAGGTCGCCAAGCTTTCGGGCAGCCCCTCGATGCAGGTGCAGACCGCATCGGCCGTCATGGGCGTGCGCGGCACCGAGTATGGCGTCGCCGCTTCGGTCAACGGGTCCATCATGGCATGGTGCGCCGAAGGGATGGTCGAATGCTCCGACGGGACCGACACGGTTCCGCTCCCGCCCGGCAAGGCCGTCGAAAAGCAGCCCTCGGAGCGCCTCAGGCTCATGCCGGTGGCCGTATCTACCCCCGAAGAATTCGAAAAGCAGTGGATAGCCGAGGAAATCCAGGCTTTCCGCTCGGGCGGCGTCAGGCTCGTCCAAGACTATGAGAAGCGCTATATCGACCTCTACGCCCAATTCAACAAGCAATTCGACGCGCTCCAGAAGAGCTCCGTGCTCGGCAAGTGGCTGTCCGAGGACAAGGAAGGACGCAAGATCAACCCGAACGATCCCGCGACCATGCGCGACAAGAAGGACATGATCGGGCCGATCATGGACTTGCGGAAAAACCTGTTCATCTTCGAGCGCATCTACTACCGGCTCGAGGAAATCGACGGCATCGTCACCGGCACGCCGATCGAGCGGGCGGAACTGCGCCCCGGCATCAAGGTTTCCGACTTCTTCAAGCGCTTCAGGGCCGACCGCGACGCCCTTGCCCGCAAGGTGGCGCTCTTCCGCTACGCTGAAAAACTGTACGAACTCCGGAACCAGGGAGGAGCGGGCTTGCCGGGCTCAGGCGGCCTCTCCGACGATGATTTCTTCGGATCCTCGGACTTCTGAAGGATAGCCAAAGGAGCCGCCCATGACGACCGTTATTTCCCTCGGAGGATCCATCGTGGCGCCGGACAGGCCGGACGTCCCTTTCCTCCGCGATTTTTCGAAACGAATCCGCGTATATCTGGCCGGCGGGCCGGAGCGGAGGCTGATTTTCGTCGTGGGAGGCGGAGGACCGGCGCGCGAGTGGCAGGGAGCCTGCCGGGCCGTCGCCGCCTCGCCGACTGCGGATGCCCTGGACTGGGTCGGCATCATGGCGACCCGGCTCAACGCCCAGCTCGTCCGTGCCATCTTCGAGCGGGAATGCCCCCACGAGGTGATCATGGATCCCGGCGCCGTGACGGTATTCACGGGCCGCATCCTGGTGGCCGCCGGATGGAAGCCCGGATTCTCCACGGATTACGACGCGGTGATGCTGGCGGAACGCTTCCAGGCAGACACCGTGGTCAACCTGTCCAACATCGCCAAGGTCTATACCGCCGACCCGAAGAAAGATCCGTCGGCCAAACCGATCGACGCCATCGGGTGGGACGGTTTCCGCGCACTCGTGGGCGACGAGTGGTCGCCGGGCGCCAATCTGCCCTTCGACCCGATCGCCACGAAAAAAGCGGCCTCTCTCAGGCTCAGGGTGGTGTGCGCGGCGGGACGTGACCTTGACAACCTCGATGCCATCCTCAATGGGCGCCCGTTCACCGGAACGACCATCGGCCCGGACTGAAGCCGGGAGAAGCCGTCGTTCACATCGACGCGTTCAGCTTTTCCAGTTTGGCCGAATACTCGGCCAAGTCCGCTTCGTTCCCGAGTTCGGCAGCCAGCTTCACGACGGCCTCCAGGCAACGCTTCACCCCGGCGACTTCGTTGATCGTCAACCAGACATTGAAGCTGCGGATGTACAATGGGTATGCGCTCTCCGGTTTTCCCGACTTGAGATTGTACGAAGCGAGCGCTTCGAGATCGCCGGCTATACCCCGCGAAAATTCCGCGGTCTTGTCGGCGACGAGCGCTTTCCTGGCGAGTTCAACAGCGCCCGCGTAGTTTTCCCGTTTTGCCTCGATCGTGGCCAGCACGTAGTAGTTGGAGGATAATTCGGTCCAGGCTTTCAGCCGCTCGTTGATCTGGGCGGCCTTTTTTATCTCGATGATGGCTTCGTCGGGCAAACCGCCGTCCCTGATCAGGACCCCCCGGTCGTGGAAGAGGATCGCGAGGACCCGCTGGTCATTCTGGGCCAATGGGGCGGCTTCGTCGAAAAATCCCGTGGCGCCGTCCCGATCGCCGCGCGCGTATGCCAGCTCGCCGAGGTTTATGAGGGCTCCGGCCCTTACTGCGGCCTTGCCGGAAAGCTTCCCGTACATGAGGGCGTCAAGGAAGGATTCCCCCGCGAGGTCGAAACTCCCGGCCTGCAGGTACACGCGCCCGATGGAGTTGTATGCGATCGCGATTCCCTCGAGATTGTCGATGGACATGTTGGCCTGGAGGGCCTGGTCGTAGAACTTGAGGGCGCTGTCGTAGGCGCCGCTCGCGAAAAAGCCGTCGCCGAGCTTGGAGTATTCCGCGGCCTGGTTGGCCTTCTCGATGATGACGACTTTTTTCTTGGGCGTCGAAGAGCAGCCGGCGCACAGCGCCAAGATCACCAGCGCCGCGGCAGCGATGCGTTTCATCAATATTCACCTCCGCGCATGCTCTGGTACAGCGACTGTTGCTCGCTGCGCTCCGGGATTCCGCCCGATATGAGCGGGTTGGTCTTGAGGCCCTGGAGCACGTCCTGGGCCTGCCGGAGGGCCGTCCTGCTCTCGTTGAGAATGGCCGCGATCTTCGGCATCTCGTCGTTGAGCGACGACGCTATCGCCGAAAGGCTTTTCACGCTCTTCTCGATCTCGGTCATCATCGACGTCACCTTGTTGTAGATGGCGTTCTTGTCGTCGAGGAAGGTCTTGATGGATCCCTGGGGATCCAGGAGCCGCGGCACGAGCCCGGTCGGGTCGCGCATCGCCTCGGTGGTCGCCTCGAGGTTGCCCGTGATGGCCTGCACGGACGCCATGAGCTCGGAAGTCTGGGCCATCAGCGCGCTGACCTGGCTCACGACGGTCTCCACCTGGGCTTTCGCATCCGTCACCGTCCCGTTCACGTTCACCACGACGTCATTGACGTTCCCGACGACCTCGTTCACGCCGCGCATGGTCTTCGGCAGTTCAACGATGGACTGCCCGAGCGGCCCCGTACTCTGCCCGGCCAGCGCTCGGTTCACCTCCGTGAGGGTCCGGTTGGCGGTGACGACTATCTTGTTCACGTCTTCGAGCAGCGGGTTCACGTTGGCAAGGAGCCTCGTGACCGTATCGTCCTTGGGCGGGATCTCCGCCAGCTCCTGCTCGACGATCGCCGCGCCGTCCGGAGAAGAGGCTTCGGGGATGAATTCCCCCGGCTGGATCAGGTTTTCACCCTTGCCCGGATGGAAGAGAATCTGCGTCCCGAGGCCGATGGGTGAAACGGAGAGTTCGATGAGGGAGTATTCGCGGACCTTCGGATAATAGGTGTCGAAAATGACGAACTCGACGTCCACCCTGTTTTCGTCGTCAAGTTCCACCTTGGCGATCTTCCCCACCGGGAAACCCTTCATGACGATGGCTGTCCCGGCGGAAACCCCGGCGCCGGATTCAAAGCGGGTCTTGAAGCTGTAATTCTTGGCAAACCAGCGCTGGTTCATCCCGAGAAGCACGATGATCCCGCAGAAGATGACAAGGGCAATCACGATGAAAACGCCCACCACCTGGTCGGCGTACCGGATCCTGAACTTCATTGTTCCGTCTCCTTGCTGGTCTTCTCGCCTCGTGTCCGCTCGCCGCGGATCTTGAGCCGGCTCACGATCCCGACGAACTCGTGGGCTTCGTTGTTCACGATCTCGTCATACGGCCCGAGGATCGGTATCACGCCGTCGCGGACGATCCCGAGCCGGTCCGCGTGCCGGAACGCGATGTCGGAATTGTTCGTCACCATGATCACCGTCCGGTCGCGCATCTTGAGTTCGCCGAGGATGCCGAAAACCCTGTCGACGGCATCCTCGTCGAGGTGGGACGTGGGATCATCCATGAAAACGAGCTCGGGGTCGGTCACCAAAGCCCTCGCGAGCGAGATGAGCTTCTGCTCGCCGATCGAAAGTTCCGCCGGCCGCATGGAAAGGCTCTCCAGGTACCCGACCTTCTCCGCGACGACGCGGGCGGCGCGTTCCATCTCGGTCGCGTTCATCCACGCGCAGTGGACGCTCAAGGGCAGCGTCAGGTTACCCAGGATGCTCGTGTTCGCCCAGAGCGCCGCGTCCTGGAACACGTAGCTCGTCCGCCTGCGGAATTCCAGCTCCTCCTTGCGGTTGAACGATGCGATCGACTTCCCGAAGAATTTCACGGTTCCGGCGTCGGGCACGACGAGTCCGGCGGCGGCCTTGAGCAGCGTGCTCTTGCCCGCACCTGCGCTTCCCATCACGACGGTGATCTCGCCCGCATAGAACGAGGCATCGGCGTCCCTGAGGATCTCGAAGCCGCCGCTCGAGGCGCTGACGTGGGAAAGTTCTATGATCGGTTCGCTCCACTGCGCCATGCCGGCCTCACGCGTACTGCACGAGCGTGATCGCCACGTCGGCGATGATGCAGAGGATGAAACTCTGGCCGACAGCCTTGATTCCCGCGACGGGGATTTCCGTGCTGGCCCTGGCTACCGAAAAACCCTGGAAGGTGGAAACCACGGAAATGATCACGCCGAAGACGAGAGCCTTCACGAGACCGGACACAACGTCGCCCACGCTGAGTATCGTGAGCAGGTTCCCGAAATATTCCTGGAAATTGAGCGGCTTGATGACCTGTACGATGATGTAGGACCCCAGCAGGCCGAACAGGTTGAAGTAGACGCTCAGGATGCCCATGGAAAGCACCACGCCGAGGAAGCGCGGCACCACGAGGTAGGCGATCGGGTTGATGCCGACGGACAGGTATGCCTCGATCTCGTGGTCGACCACCATCGTCCCGAGTTCCGTGGCAATGGCCGTCCCGGAACGGGCTATGACGATGAAAGCGGTCAGCAGGGGACCGAGTTCCCGCGTGATGATGACGATGAGTATGGAATACATCAGCTTGCTCTGGCCGAACTGCGGCAGGAAGGACGACCCGATGACATTTATGGCCGCGCCGATGGCCAGGGCCATGACGGCGGAGATCTTGAGCGCCTCGAAGCCCGTGAACAGGAGCTGCATGACGAGAACCTTGAAGCCGACCTGGCGCTTCCTGAAAAAGGTCGTGGTCTCCTTGAGGACGTTGAAGAAGAACCCGAGGCCGTACAGCAGGTTGCGTATTTTCTCGATCGCGGCCGCGCCGATGTTGGTCAGGAAACGGATCATTGCGTTTCTACTATCGACTGAAAGCTCCGAAAATTCAATCGGCTGCGGCGCCTCCGACGGGAACTCCTGCCGGCCCGCATCCGCGCGAGACCGCGCAGCCATGCTCCGCGAAGGCCGGGACGACGGCAGCGAGGAAAGCCTCGGTGCCTCGGGCGGTGCCCGACAGCCGTCCGCCGAATCGTTCGGCCCACGGCGGCAAACGCGGGGGCTTCGTCCCCGCCATCCGCGACCGCCACCGGCGGGGCGGGGCTCCGGACGGCAGGATGGCCCGGGCGACCGCCCGAAGGAGATCGTTGAGCCGCGCGAAACGGCGTTCTTCCCCATGTACGGCAACGCTTGCGCTGGAGCCGGCCGCGGCGGAAAGGCTGCGCCTGACCAGCGGATCCCTGGCGAACCTGGTCAAATCCAGTTCGATGGCCGACCAGAGCGCGAACGCCGCGTCCCGCCCCAGGGGATCGGGCCAGGCCGCCTCGTCCGTCGCGCGGACATCGCCGCGAACGATCCCGGCCATGAGCGAATCCAGGAAGTCGTACGAAAAATGACCCAGGCGATATGGACGGAACAGCGGAGAAACGATGCGAACCTCCGTCCAGCCGGGCAGGACGGAGCCCGGGTCGGTCGATACCGCCATCCACAGGCGAGCGGCGTCATCGCCCGAATCGAACCGGAACGACATCCAGGGATCTCCGGTCATCCCATGCCCGTTCATCGCCCGCTTCCCAGGATGCCGGACAGCACTTCGCGCGTGATCGCATACAGGGGAGGGACTCCTTCCGCCGGGGACAGGGGTTCGCTCAGGTTGGATGAGCGGTCAAGCGGCAAGTCCGAAACGTAGTAGAGGAAGCGGCGTGCCGCTCCCGGTTTCAGCACGCCAAGCTGTTCCGACTCGATGATCGCCCTGAGATACCAGATGCCTTCCATCTCAAGGCCGATGCATCCCCAGAGTCGGCGGTAGAAATTGAGCATCGGCCGGTTCTGGAGCAGGGTTCCCTCCACGGTCAGCATCGGCCCCCGGTGCGCCGTCCGGCCGGGCAGGAGGGCTTCGATCCGCCCGACCTGTTCCTCGTCCTCCACCCCGGCGACCGGCAGGAAAGAATCCGATACCTGTTCGACGAAGGAGCCGGGAAGCAGCACGTCGCCGCGGCGGCCGGTCAGCGCTCCCGCCTTTCCCAGGACGTTGATGGATGCCACGTTCCTCCCGAACAGTATCAGGAGGTTTTTCATGATCTCCTCGGCCTGCTCGCCGAAGGCATAGTCGATATTGACGATGAGGGACCTGGCGTCGCAGCTCCCGGAGCGGATGCCCGGGTCGATCGGCCGCATGCATACCTTGCTGACGTCCACGAGCTGCACCGATATCCCGGTCGTCACCGTATCCGGCAGGCGCATGATTCCCCATTCCCGTTCAGTGTCGTAGAAGACTCTCCGCTGTTCGGGAAAGGCCTTGAAAAAACCGCGGGAAAGATGATAGAGCTCGTCCGCCCCGACAGTCCATCCCGAGGTCCTGATTCCTTCGTGTTCGGCCCAGTCGAGTATCCCCGCCCCGTGCTCCGGGAAAAAGGGATTGAGGCAGTTGGAAACCGAGTGGGTGTTGGACGAGATGATGTGCACGCCGAAGTCCTCGGGGAAATCGGCGGGCGAAACGCCGAGCAAGACCCTGGCGGCGTCGCCTACCTGGGCAGTCCAACGCTCGGAAAGCCTCCCGTTGTAGTTGTTGGTCTGCTTCCGGATATCCACCGAGTACACCTGCCGGTGGAAAACGACGTTGCGCAAGCGGTCCACCGTCCCTTCCGGCCACACGCGCTTCAAGCCCCGTCGCTCCTCTTCCGAGAACGGCAGGGTCGCCATGAATGCGTCATCGTCCCCGCGCGCGGCGGGATCGAGCCGGACGCGATTGGCGAGCGCGAGCACCGCGTCGGGATGGTTCAGCTTGTACCGTATCTTCCGCGTTTCCACGGCGAACAGGCAGAGGCAGCTGACAAAGTCCATGAGGTCGGAGAGCCCGGAACGGATCAGCACCATATTCTTGCCCTCGAGCATCTCGTAGACGAAACGGTTCCGAGAATCCGAGTGTACGAAGGGAAACAGGAGGTCGGGACTCGTGTAGACCACCGGCAGGTCATCCGTCAGGAGGAAGACGAACACCCGTTCGACGTTGTCCGGCAGGCGGCGAGCCGCGTAGTCCAGCGCTCCGAAATCGATGACCGAGTCCTCGTTCCCGTGCGGGTGCAGGGCCGGTTCGAGCTTCTTGTACAGTTCCACGAGCCGCCGGATCTCGAGATGTCCGAGCCCGACCGCGCGTACCACCTCATTCCTGAAAGCGTCGAAGGCTTCGAATGCTCCTCTCCCTTCCCGGAGCTTCTGGGCGAAGGCCTGGGAAAACGGCGGCGATTCGGAAAAAAGCCGACGGAAACTGTCCCCGGGAATCTCGATGCAGCGCGCGTCATCGAGGGCCGAAACGCGCAACGCCTGCGGCATGTCGAGCACGCAGGATCGTTCCCCGAATACCGCCCCGGCCTCGATGACGTTGACGCGGAAAGCCGGCGTCCTCGACACGTCGAGGGACTCCGCAGATCCGGCCAGGAGGACGAAGACCGAATCGGGGGCTGAAGCACCCTGCTCGATGACCGTTTCCCCGGCACGGAAATCCCTGACGGAAATCTCCCGCACCAGCCGGAGCATCGACGCGGTGGCAAGGAACCTGAAAGGCACGAGCGACGCGAACAAGTTTCCCGTCAATTCACGATCCGTCTCAGTCACGTCCCGCCTCCCCCGACTCATTGGCTTTTCGCAGCCCGGCCAGTATATTGTACACCGTCGACCTCCGTACGCGCTTTCGCGGGCGACCGGGAGCCGGACGATATCGCACACGTTCGGAAAGCTCGCGCGGAAACGGCCGGCATCGAACGGTACATGGAGGTTCTCATGGGCAATTTTCCCTCCCGGTTCCAGGACGCCGAGGCGCCTGCCAGCATCGATCGACGGAGACAGGCCGTCATGGACAGGCTTACGGAAGCCTTTTCATCCGACGCGCTCGACATGGAAGAATACGAACGACGGGCGTCGGCGGCCAACATCGCTTCCACGACCCTCGACCTCGATCTCCTGGTGGCGGACCTCGACCTGTCCCGGCCAAAACCCGTAGCATCCCCGGGGCGCCGCACGGCTTCGGACGTTTCCGATCGCAGGGGCGGGCCCGAGCAGACCGTGGCCTGCATCATGGGCGAACGCACCCTTTCAGGCGACTGGTTGACGAGCGACCGCGTATCGACCTTTACCCTCATGGGGAACACCCAGATCGACCTCCGGGACGTGAGCCTTCCCGCCGGCCCCACCCGCATCGACATCTTCACCCTCATGGGCGAAACCGTGATCATGGTTCCGCGCGATCTCCCCGTCCGCATGACGGCCACGCCCGTCATGGCGGAAGCCAGGTTGAACCGCGACGTCAATGGCAACACCCGGGATGCCGACACCTGGATCGAAGTCGGCGGAATGGTCGTCATGGGCTCCCTCGTCGTGAAGACGGTCTGACCTGGGCAGTCTGACGTACCTTCCCGTACCTCTTGCGAAAAAAAACCGCCCTGCTGGCAGGGCGGTTTCCATCACCGGCCGGAACCCCGGAACGCGTCAAAGCTTGTCGATCAGCATCGAGCACTTACCCGAGGGTATCGGCAGGGTCTTTTTCTTCTTTCCGAGTATGTTCATCGTGAAATAGTAGAGCTTTTCGCTTTCCATGTGGATCTCCCACCCTCGGCCGCTCTTGTTGGAGAGGATCGTCACCATGTTGCGTTTCAGGCTCAGGTTCTCGATTCCCATGATCTCGAGATTCGGGATGATCCAGTCGACGGTCTTCCGCGGGAGGCTCACCGCGAGCCCGACGATATTCTCGATCATGAGCGCGATGGTGGAAAGCGCAGTATACGGAAGGTACTGCGCGCGCGGCCAGCCGGGTTTTTCGGGCCAGATGGCCTTGCCCTCGTTCTGGGGTTGATACGCTTCCCATACCATCGGTTTCGATTCGCCGTTCGCGTGCATCGAATCCAGCACGAAGTAGAGATGCCGGATCGCGCAATCCCTGGCGAGTTCCCAGTGGTTGTATTTTTCCAGGCCTTTTATGATCATGTACGTGAAGATGGGGACGACCGAACCGCAGTAACCCATCCCGCGCTTGTCGTAACAGGGGTTGTCCACCGAAAGCGTCGGGAAGGGGTGCTCGGTGCCGAAGGAATTCGGATCCGTCAGGTGGGCAATGATGCGCTCAGCGCGTTCCTCGTTCGGGATCTCCGCGAGCAGGGGCCAGAAACCGCCGACGTGCTTGATCCGCACCTGCCGCTCGGACCTGTCCAGGCAGTAATAGAACCCGTCCTCGGGATTCCACATCATCGTGTTGATGCGGGTCTTGAGTCCGAAGTACGCGCGCTTGTACTGAAAACTTATTTCCTTGTCGTTGAGGATATCCCCGAGCGCCGACATGTAGAGGGCTGAAACGGCCATGGCGCTGTTGAAGTCCACGAGGTAGAAAGCGCCGTCCCGCGGTTGGTCCTCCATGCCTGAGGCTGCGACCGGGACGCCGTACAGCCCGTTTTCCTTCTTGAAGGTCTTCTCCAGCCATTCGAAATACTTCTGGAGAATGGGCATGACTTCCTTGACCCGTTTCTTGTTTGCCGTCTTGTGATAGAGGTTGTACTCTGCCCAGGGGAAAAGCGGCAGGACGACGTTTTCAGGGTTGTCATGATGACGATACTGCTTGCCGGTCTCTATCGAATACGCGCTCCGTATGGCGCCATTAGCCTCCTGCATGCCGTAAAATGCGTCGAGGCCGTTGGAAGCATTGAAAATCCTGTTCGAATACACGAGAAAGAACGAGGCGAAAGTCTGTTCCAGCTGCGTCGTTATCTTGCTTTCGGGGTAATGGAAGAATTTATCCTTGGGGAATCCCTTGGCCTGGTCGCCCGAAGCCCAGAAGTCGGCGATCCACACCCAGGATTTATCATAGATGTCAACGAAATCCTGATCATAAAAATGTATTCTGGGAAAATCGCGCTTGGTCAAAAGGATGTGCTCCTCACAACAAACCGGTGAAAACGCCGTTGACGCTTTTCACGATTCTTTGGCTCCGCACTTGTACAACATCGGGAAAGAGATGCATGGCACGTTGCCGCAAAATGCTTTTTTCAGCAACTTTCCTGAAAAGTATGCATTCTTCCTGCGGAAAACCGCACTATTTTCTAGCCTATGACACAAAATGCCGGCAAAATCAGATTAAAAATATAGTGTCAATATATCCATTTGTCAAATGAATATTCGTTCCACGGCGATCCCTACACTCCTCTGATCCTCGCGGAAACACTTGATTTCCAATGGAAAGACAGTACATTTAAAGAGAAGGTTACAGCAGAACGGCGCCCTGCCGTTCCATGATATTTGTTCCACACGAGAGGAGGCCATATATGGACAATCCTCCGTTCCCTTACCAGCCGGAATAAATACCGGCAGCCACAACGATCACATCGCGTACAACGACATTTTTTGCCTTGTTTTTTCTATGCTTTTTCAAGCATAGGGTTTGCGTGCCATTCACGCAAACATTCGGGGGTCGGTATGAGAAACCGACCCCCTTGTCATGTATTGCTAGATCTTGAATTCTTCGATCAACGAAGCCATCCGTACGTTGAGTCCGGCGGCTTTCCGCGACAAGTCCTGCAGTTCTGCGATGGATGTCCGCACGGATTCGTTCTGCTTCCTCATCGCCGCCGAATCGCGCTCGGTGGTCTTGGCGTCTCGTTTCAGGGCGGACAGGCTTTCCTTGGATTCCTTCGTCTGGCGCGCGGTGTTTTCCGCCAGGCTCCGGATCTCGTCGGCGACAACGGAAAAACCTTTGCCGGCATCGCCAGCATGGGCGGCTTCGATCGCGGCGTTCATGGCCAGGAGGTTCGTCTGGGAAGCGATCTTCGCGATTATGGCGTTGATTCCCCCTATCTTCCGGGACAGTTCCGAGATGGTCCGTACGGAATCGAGGGTCTCCTGGATGCTCTTGCCGCCGTCCTCGAACGTCGTCCGCAGCTCTTCGACCTTCGAGTGCACGGTAGCCGCCTTTTCGTTGGCCTCGCTCACCGCCTCGATGGCTATCTCGGTGGACATGACGGTGTTCTTGATGGCATCGTTCTGAGCCTTGATCGTCCCGATGACGGACTGAACGTCTCCCGCCAGCCGCTCCCCCGCTTCGTGTGCCTTCGCGACGCTTTCGCCTTCCCGCTCGATCGCGGAACGCACCCCGTCGATGTTCCCGTCGATGGCGCTCGTTCCCGACGACGCATCCTCGATGCTTTCAAACAGACGGCGCTCGATCCCGGAGAGGGATGCGAATGTACGCTTGAGCTCGGTAAAGCTGGCGGCCAGCATGTCGCTGAAAGAGTTGATGTACCCGGTTATGGACGCGATCTCGTCCACCGAGGCGATGTTGATGCGCCCGGTCAAGTCCTTCTCCGATGAAGAAATCTGCGTCAGCCTGTCCAGCACAAGCTTGTAGAGCGTCGAATTGTTCCTCGTCCACACCAGAACCAAGGCCATGACCACGGCCTGATACACGATGCCGTACGGGATGATCCTGAACACGAGGGATATCAGGTCGGCGTCGCCTGAAGTCGTCACGGATCCGGTAAATACAAGGAATATGATGAAGCACTGGAGCGGAGCCTCGCCGAGCTTGGCGATCCCCTGGCGGTATGCCGCGGGATTCCCGCGTTCCAGACTCCGGAAATCCAGGACAAACCAACGGAGCTTCCCCCTGACGAGGAAGAGGTAGGCGATCGCGAGCGCAGCCCCGGTGGCGACGCGCACGAGGAAGGCGTCGGAACGGAAATGCTCCTCGACGAAGAAAAAATCGAGCGCGAAGCTGAGCGCCATCGCGACGGCGGTTACGGTGCAGACCACCGAATATGACTTCAGCTTGACGTTGAATCGCATGGTGACTCCGAAACTTTTCTTGATGGCAATTGGCCATCTACACAAGACCAGTATCGCCAACGAAAGCGCTTTTCGCAAGCTCGGGGCACATTGGGCGCCGATTCGTCTCCATCGGACTTGCGGATGCGCCGATGATCATGAGAACCATGCTGATAACCTTGTTTAAAAAAACGCCGATTGGCGCCCTGCACTATTTTACGCTCCACGACCGACAGCCCATCCTGACCGCCCCCTATGCCCTCACCACGGCATGGAGTATGGGAGAACGGCGGGAACGCGAACGCCTCTACGCGTTCGAGACCCTCGGGGCGATGGACAGGAAGATCCGCGAGATATTCAGCCGCCGCATCCGGGAAGGCTACCGCCTTCTCTACAGTTTCAGCCGCGATCCTGCATCCCTTCTTTCGATTTCCCGCCTCTCGGACGGCGCAATGCCTTCCGACAGAACCGGTCAGGTCATGCCCGTCCGAAAATGCTAGCGGGTCTCCCGCGAGCCGCCGGATTTGAGACCGGCTTCGCAGAGTCGTCCGCAGGCAAGAAACACCGAGTGGCGCGTGCTCAGGAGTACGACCCTGTCCTTGACGAAGGCCATGATGTCGCTCATGAGGTCGGCGCCGCAGGCCGCGGTCACATCAAGCACGAGGTTGTCTTCTCCTGAATGCACCCTGGCATCCGGAATATCGATTATTTCACGTGCGGTCATATCGTGGCGGCATGTAGCGCGTCTCGCGCGCCATCATCAATCGTTCCCGCGAAATCGCCGACCCGCCAGCATTTCCGTAAAGTCGGGAAATGGGGTTCCGATAACTGTAGATGAAGGTGCAACGGGCGCTCCGGCGTTCGTGGCCGCAGGACGCGGCCTGGATCTTCGCGGTATCACGTTCGCGGGCCTCCGGACTCGGGGGAGGCGAAGTCGAAAATCGACACGATGCCGGCAAGGATGCCGCGACGGACCGTTCAGGCCGTCGGATACTTCAAGGAAAGGGGTGACGGGGTATGATCATCAATCACAACCTCAGTGCGATGTTCGCAGATCGCTCTCTCAGGGTTTCCAACAACTCGGTAGACAAGAATATGGAAAAGCTCTCGTCCGGCATGCGGATCAACCGCGCGGGCGACGATGCTTCCGGACTCGCGGTTTCGGAAAAGATGCGGTCGCAGGTCCGCGGGTTGCAGCGAGCCTCCAAGAACGCCCAGGACGGGATTTCCTTCATCCAGACGGCGGAAGGCTTCCTGCAGAACACGCAGGACATCGTCCAGCGCCTCCGCGAACTCGCGGTTCAGGCGTCGAACGGCGTCTACTCGGCCGAAGACCGGATGCAGGTCCAGGTCGAGGTCTCGCAGCTCGTGGACGAGGTGGACAGGCTGGCGAGCCACGCGCAGTTCAACGGGTTGAGCCTGCTCACCGGGCGCTTCGCCCGCGAGACAGGTGAAAATACCATAACGGGGTCGATGTGGTTCCACATCGGCGCCAACATGGACCAGCGCGTACGCGTCTTCATCGGAACCATGACCTCGAAAGCCCTCGGGGTCCGCAACATCGGAGACGACACGCTCCTTTCGCTGTCGTCCCCGGACAACGCCAACCGCTCCATCGGCGTCCTCGATTCCGCTCTCAAGGCAGTCAGCAAGCAGCGCGCCGATCTCGGCGCCTACCAGAACCGCCTCGAGTACGCGATCAAGGGAATAGACGTCGGGGCGGAAAACCTTCAGGCTGCCGAAAGCCGCATCCGCGATGTCGACATGGCCAACGAGATGGTCGAGTTCACCAAGAACCGCATCCTCGCCCAGGCCGGAAACGCGATGCTCGCCCAGGCCAACCAGAAGACGCAGCAGGTGCTTCAGCTCCTCCAGTAAGGCGGCATCCGCAACGTGACCGAACCGGGCGCCCCGATTGGGGCGCCCTTCCTGTTTATCAGGATGCTGCCGGGTCTACTTCCGTCCTTACCGGGTTCCTTCTAATAGTTTTCCTGAAGACGGACCTTATCCACCTTGCCGAGCTTCTTCAGTTCGGTGAACAGGTCCTCGTAATCTACTATCGCGGGAACTTTTACGAGCATGTTGATCCTGGCGGCTTTCTTGGCGAATGAAAGCTCCGCGTCGAAGGTCTGCATCGGGATTCCGAAGCGCTTGAGCACCGCCTCGAGCGAGGATCGCGGAGGCATCCTGCCCTCGTACCAGAGCTGGAGCAGCTTGTAGCGTTCGGAAGGGAACATCCGCCGTTCGACCTTCTCGACGAAGATGAGGGCCAGCAGCGACAGGAACAGGCCAACGAGCGAAATTTCCCACATGCCCGCCCCGATGGTGAGACCGAGCGCAGCGACGAACCAGATGGATGCCGCCGTCGTGAGTCCCTTGACGTTGTTCCCGATCTTGATGAAAGCCCCGGCTCCGAGGAAGCCGATCCCGGATACCACCTGCGCCGCGATGCGGCCGGGATCCTGTCCCGGGGCGAGTCGCTGCGGCACCCACGCCGAGAGCAGCATGAGCATGGTCGCGCCGAGGCCGATGATTATGTGCGTCCGCAGTCCTGCCGCCTGCCGCCTGGCTTCGCGCTCGAGGCCGATCAATCCGCAGGCGAGGAAGCTGAATCCCAGCCTGGCCGAGGCGGACGCTATGTCGATCGTGGTTCCTGAAAGCATCTCGATGAAGTCCACGGTTCAAACGCTCCCTGCCGCGTCGAGGTTGCGGTCGATGTAGGCCTTGTGGAAACCGGCATGGTCGCGGTATAGCGTGAGCACCGCGACGATATCCATTTTCCCGCGCACAGGGTGCTGGATATGGTATGCGGACCAATCCTCTTCCGCGATGGCCCTCAGCCCGGCCGCGAGGAAAGACCTGAGGGAAACCGCGATTTCGAGACAACGGGGTCCGTCCATGAGGTCGTAGCGGAGCCGCGAACGCCACGCCTCCTCCTTCCATACCGGAACCGCGACCCCAGGTTCAGCCGTCGCTCCACGCAGCCTGAACACCATGTTGGCGTCCGCGTCCAGAAGGTGCACGAGATGCTCGTCGATGGACCAGGCGCCCTCGATGGGGGGTATGTACTTGCGGATTTTCGGGGAAGCCTTGGCCACCGCGGAGCGGATGGCGTCATACGCGTTCTCGAATTCGGAAACGAGCTTCAGTCTTTCTTCAACCGTCATGGATCCCTCCGGGCGGCCACCGGCCGCGAAAGAACCATTGTACCAGCATGCCGTGGATTCATGAAGGGGGGATTCCCCGCGAGCGGTCGGACCAGCTGCCCGGAGAATATTGAAAACGGCGGATCCTTCCGGACCCGCCGCGCTATGGAAAGCGGCAATTCCCGGGGCCGGTTCATCGCCGGTCCCAGGAACTCCGCCAAGGCGCCCTCCCGCACGCATGGGCCGCGCGGCACGGACGCATTTCCCGGTCTACACCGCTGCCGCGGTTTCCACCACCTCGACATCGGTTTTGACTCCGTCGAGGAGCCTGTAACACTTCGTGGGGCATTTCTGGACGCAGATTCCGCAGTTCGTGCACTTCGCGTAATCCGTGACAGGTATGCCGTTGACCATGGCTATGCACTGTTCCGGGCAGTTCTTCACGCAGGCATCGCACTTGATGCATCCGACCTTGCAGGTCTTGAGGACGGTGGCCTTCACGACAGCGCGGTTGGAGCAGAGCACGACCGATCCGACGCGCGCTTTCGGCGTCATGGCGAACAGGAGCTGCGGGCATTCCTGGGCACACATCCCGCAGCCGCTGCATTTCGAATAGTCGACGTGCGGCAGGCCGTCATCGCCCATGGAGAGCGCATCGAACTTGCAAACATTCACGCAGTCGCCGAAACCCTGGCAGCCGAAGGCGCAAAGCTTCACGCTCCCCGCGGAAAGCTTCGAAGCCCGGCAGGTCGGAATCCCGACGTACTCGCCTTTCGCGGGCGCGACGGCCTTCGTGCCCCTGCAAAGCAGGACGGCGACGACGGACTCGGAAGCGGCATTCACGCCCATGATGGCCGCGAGCCGCTCGGCCGCATCCTTGCCGCCCGGTGCGCACTTCGTGACCGGCGCATTGCCCGCCGCCACGGCCTCGGCGTACCCGTCGCAGCCTGGATAACCGCAGCCGCCGCAGTTCACGCCCGGGAGGGCGGCCCGTACTGCGCCCACTTTCGGATCGCGAACGACCTTGAATATCTCCTGGAAAAGCGCCAGGAGCCCGCCAAGCGTGAAGGCGAGGATGGCCGAAAACCCGAAGGTTATCAGGATGACCTTGATCATTTCGTCCCTCCCTTACTTTATGAGCCCGGCGAAGCCCATGAAAGCGACGGCCAGGAGGCTCGTCGCCGCGAACAGTATCGGCGTGCCCTGCAGGAATTTCGGGATCGGGCTCGTCCGCGTGCGTTCGCGGACTCCGGCGAGGAGGACCATCGAGATCAGGTAGCCGACCGCCACGCCGACGGAGTACACGACCGCCTCGGCAAAATCGTAGCCCTTCGTGATGTTGTCGAAGGTGACCGCGAGGATGGCGCAGTTCGTCGTGATGAGGGGAAGATAGATGCCCATCGCGGTGTAGAGTCCGGGCACGTTCTTCTTGAGGTAGAACTCCACGAGCTGTACAAGCGCCGCGATCACGATGATGAACACGAGGATCTGGAGGAACTCGATGTGGAGCGGCACCAGGATCAGGTGGTAGATCGGGTAGGTCGCGGCCGTGGCAAGCACCGTCACGAAGGTGACGGCGAATCCCATGCCCACCGACTGGCCGACGTCCGCCGTCATCCCGACATAGGAGCACAGCGCCAGGAAGCGCATGAGCACCACGTTGTCGATGAGGAGGGCGGTCAGGAAGATCTTGACGAGGTTCATGCGACGGCCTCCTTGCCGGACTTGCCGGCCCTGGCGCCGGCGTTGTCGATGAGTTTCTTGAGCCAGATGTTCATGGAGATGAAGAGGGCGAACACGAGGAAGCCACCGGGCGGCAGCGTGAAGAACAGGATCGGCTGGTAGCTGTCCGGCATGATCTGGAAACCGAGGATCTTCCCGTCGCCGAGGAGCTCCCGGATGGCGGCGATGCCGAGGAGGACCCAGGTGTAGCCGAGCCCCATGCCGATCGAGTCGATCACGCATGCGAACACGCCTTCCTTCGAGGAGAAGGCTTCGACGCGCCCCATGATGATGCAGTTGACCACGATGAGCGGGATGAACACGCCCATGGCCTCGGAAAGCGCGGGGGTCCACGCCTTCATCGAGAGGTCGACGATCGTCGTGAACGCGGCGATGACGATGATGAAGATCGGGATCCGGATCGAGTTCGGGATCAGCTTCCGGAACATGGATATGATGACCTCGGAGCAGAGGAGGACGAAGGTCATCGCCAGGCCCATCCCGATGCCGTTCGCCATGTTGTTCGTGACCGCGAGCGCGGAGCAGAGCCCGATCATCAGCATGAGGAGCGGGTTGTCCGAGATGAGGCCGGCGGTGAATATCTTCAGGTAACGCTTCATTGCTTTCCTCCGTGAGCCGCGAGGTACGCGGTCGCCGCGTCGCCCGCCTGCTTCACGATCACCGCGATGCCGCGGCTCGTGATGGTCGACGCCGTGATCGCGATAACGTCCTTTTTGGCCTCGAAAGGATCGGACAGCGGCTTGCCGCGGAACTGGCCGGGGAAGGTTGTTTTCGAAGCCTTGTCGACGTAGTAGTTCGGGTTCTTCGCGTTGGCGCCGAGTCCCGGCGTGTCCTTGTTGTCGAGGACGATGACGCCCGCGACTTTCGCGTCGGATCCGACCCCGACGAGCAGGACGGTATCTCCTCCGTACGTGGGACCAGCGGCCTTGACCGCCAGACCGATGCTCTGGCCGCCTTTCGAAACGAGGTACGCGGACGCGAACTTGACGGCGCCCGCTCCGGCCGGGAATTCCGGCACCATTTCGAAGCTTTCGGCGCCCGCAAAGAGGTTTTTAAGCGACTGTTCGGTGCGTCGCGCGTCGAGGCCGTCGATGATCGGCTTCGTGACCTGGTTCACGAACGCGAGACCGACGCAGGCGACGACGGTGAATGCCGTGAGGATGAGGCCCAGCCTGATGACGTCCTTGAGAAGGGTCTTCATTTCACGGCCTCCTTCGCGGCGGCCGGCTCGGGCGGCCGGACCTTGCCGTACCTGGGCACCCTGAGCTTGTCCATGTAGGGCGCGACGGAGTTCATGATGAGGATGCCGTAGGTGACGCCCTCCGGGAACCCGCCGAACTTCCTGATGAGCGCCGTGATCACGCCGGCGCCAGCGCCGAACAGCGCCTTACCCGCTGGGGTGATCGGCGAGGTGGAGTAGTCGGTGGCCATGAAGATGGCCCCGAAGGCCAGGCCGCCGGACAGGAAGGCGAAAACCGGGTCCGTGCCGAGCAGCCAGGAGACCAGGACGGCCGAAGCCATCATCGCGACGGGGGTTATCCACTGGATGACGCCGAGCGCCAGGAGAAGGGCACCGCCTAGCAGGATGAGCATGATGGAGCTCTCTCCTATGCAGCCCGAGCGGGCGCCGATGAAGAGTTTCAGGTAGAGGCTCCCGATGTCGGTGGCGCCCACGCTGGCCGCCACGTCCTGGAGGGTTCCGCCGAGCTTGAGCACGTTGAGCGGCGTCGCGGTCGTCGTCGCATCGACTATCGGGCCGAAGGGCTTGTGCCAGGTGGTGATGGCTGCCGGGAAGCTCATGAGGAGGATGGCGCGGCCGACGAGGGCGGGGTTGAACGGGTTTGCGCCGATACCGCCGAAGAATTCCTTCGCGAACACGGTGGCGAAGATCCCGCCGAGGGCCGCCATCCACCAGGAGGTGGAAACCGGCAGTATGAGTGCGAGAAGGAGCCCGGTCAGGACCGCCGAGAGGTCGCCGATCCGGGGTTTCTTGCCGATCGCCAGGTCGAAGAGGAATTCTCCGAGCACGGCGGCCGCGATCGAAGAGACGATCACGACGACCGCGGGGATTCCGTAGAGCAGGACGCCGTACGCCGTCGCAGGCGCGAGCGCAAGTATGACGGCGAGCATGATCTTCCGCACATCCACGTTCGCGAAGACATGCGGGCTCGACGAAAGAAGCATGCTATTTGCGGGCACTCTGGGCCTCCTTCTGCTTTTTGCCTCTCAGGAGCTGCTTCCCGACGCGGAAGCGCTGCACCAGCCGGACGCGGGAAGGGCAGACGAACGAGCAGGTTCCGCACTCGATGCAGTCGAGGAGCCCGATCGCCTCGGCGTCCTCGAGATCGTTTGCCAGGAGCGATTCGTTGATGAGGGCTGGCGACAGTCGGCACGAGCAGGTGCGCATGCAGCGGCCGCAGCGGATGCAGGTTCCTTCCTCGGAAGCTTCCGCTTCGGCCCTGTCCATGAGAAGGACGCCGGAGGTGTTCTTCTGTATCGGGAAGGCGTAGTTCGGCACGGAGACGCCCATCATGGGACCGCCGGCCACGATGCAACGGAGCGAGGCGTCGTTCACCTTCACGATCGCCGGCACGAGGTCGGCGACAAGCGTCCCGATCGGCGCGACGAGATTCTTCGGTGTTTCGCAGGCGCCGCCCGTGATCGTGAAGGCACGCTCGATGAGGGGTATGCCTTTCGTGAATGCGTCGGCTATGGCCTTGAGCGTCCCCACGTTGGAGACGACGCAGCCCACGTCCATCGGGAGGCCTCCGGACGGCACTTCCTTCCCGGTGATGGCGGTGATCAGCATCTTCTCGCCGCCCTGGGGATACTTCGTGGTCAGCACCTGGATCGAGATGTCGAGCCCGTGGCCGCGCTTCGCGATCGCGTCCCCGATCCCGGCTACCAGTTGAGCCTTGTTGTCCTCGAGTCCGACGACGCCCTTCTTCACGCCGAGCGCCTTCATGACGATGGCGAGGCCTTCGACGACGTCGCCGCCGTTCTCTGCGAGCGTCCGCTCGTCGATCGTGAGGTAGGGTTCGCACTCGGCGGCGTTCGCGATGACGACGTCGATCGTCTTTCCGGGCGGGGGCGAAAACTTGACGTGGGCCGGGAAACCGGCGCCACCCATCCCGACGATGCCGGCCTCGTGGATGCGGGCGAGGGCTTCTTCCTTCGTGCAGGCGAAGCCGTCGAGCGGCGGCAGGAAGTCGGTCGCGTCGGAACCGTCGCTTTCGATCACGATGCACATGCCGTCGATGTTGTTGGGTTGCATGCGCGGCTCGATCTTCTTCACGACGCCCGCGATGGAGGCGTGGACGGGCACCGTCATCTTGGCCTCGGCGTCGGCGATCTTCTGGCCTCGCTTGACGACGTCCCCGACCTTGACCAGGGGATGGATCGGCGCGCCGAAGTGCTGGTTGACGGGAATGACGACTTGCTTGACGGACCGTACGTACTCCAGGGGGAGCCCTTCGGTCCGTTCCTTTCTCTCGGGCGGATGGGCGCCGCCCCGGAACGTTTTTTTCTTCATGGTCGTTGTAGTCTCCTTGTAGGACGATCCGACCGAGGGCAGGAGCCTCGAAGTTCGGAGAGAGTCGATCCGGAAAGCACGGGATTGATGCGGAGCGCCGAAGGTGTGACGGGATCACCATCTACACCGGCGTGGACGGCACAGGATATATTCTACGGTAGGAATACGTCAAGTATAATTCCATTTCCAGCGTATTGCGGACATTCACTATCGCATGAAAAACGTTTCACGATCATTTCCTTATCCTCACAAGCAATTCCACCAGCGCAAAGACCTCCCTGAACGATTTTTCGTCGGTGACCGTGAACCGGACGGCGAAACCTTCCGGAAATTCCTTGGCGTCCGCGATCACCCTCCTGGTTTTTTCCGGTAGCGCCTCTGCGGCGAATTCAGCCTTTTCGGCCTTCCTGAGCGAAAAACCAAGGTGAAAATATCCGTTATACGGTGTCATCCACAAGAACGCCTTTTTCTTCCTGATGACCTTCAAGGTCCAGCCGTACCTACGGTTGTAGTATTTCCATTCCTGGGAAAATTCCCCCGTGTAACGAACCAGCGCCTCGAAGAACGCAAAACTCCGCGCCAATGCGGCGCGCAAGGATTCTTCGTTCGGCATCCTGGCCTTGTCTATGAATACCCGTTCTTCCATGGCAACCTCGAAGTTCAGCATTGATTGATTCCGGATCCGCTGCAACGGGATGTGAGACTGGCGTTGGCCCGTAGCAGGATGTTGAAAACCTCACGTTTTTCTACATCCTGTCAGTGCACCCGTCTCATATCCACTTTTTCTTCCTGAAATAGAGGAGCAGGCCGATGGCGATGCTTCCCATGACGCCCCACACGGCCGGGTACGCCCATTTCTTGCCCAATTCGGGCATGTACTCGAAGTTCATGCCATATACCCCGGCGATGAAGGTCAGGGGGATGAAGATGGTGGAAATTATCGTCAGCACCTTCATGATCTCGTTCATCCGGTTGGAAACCGAGGAAAGGTAGACTTCGAGGATGGAGGTATCGGCTTCGCGATAGGTTTCCAGGGCTTCCGCCACCTGGACCGTGTTCTCGTAGACATCCCGCCAGAAGGGTTCCAAACCGCGGTCGAAGAAGTCGGATTCCCGGCGCAGGAGGGTGGAAATCGTCTCCCGGGTAGGCCAGACGACCCGGCGCATGTGGAAGAGCTCCCGCTTTATGTCCTGGAGCCCGACCATGAAGTCCCGCGACACCTTGGGATCGGACGCCGCGAGTTCAAAAACCTCGAGCCTTGTCCCGAGCCGGTCGAGGACGGGAAAATACGTGTCCACGATGACGTCGATGAGGGCGTACGCGAGGAAGTCCGCCCTTTCCCGCCTGACGCGGCCGGTAGCCGTCGATATCCGTTCCCGGATGGGATCGAAGCAATCGCCGGGCTGCTCCTGGAAGGTGATGACCGTATCGTGCGTCACGATGATGCTTACCTGCTCGAATTCGATGATGTACTCGTCGATGGGCCTGATCATCTTCGTCACGATAAAAGCGAAATTGTCATAATATTCGATCTTGGGCCGATGTTCGGTGTTGAGGATATCCTCGACGACCAACGAATTGACCCCATACGCGACGCAGAGCCGTTCGAGCATTCCTCCCGAAAGGCCGTTCACGTTGATCCAGTTCGTCCCGATCGTACACATACAACGAAAGTGTCGTCTCCGTCGGCTGCCTTTCCCCGATGTAGATGTGGGACCCAGCCGGCTTGCCGGCGTTTTCGGCGGCCACGCTCGCGAAAATCGGCGCGATGGGCTTCCTGATCTTCGCCGGACGCTTTCGCTTCATGTCCCAACCCTAGCACCGAACGCTCCGGGGAACAAGCCGGGCGGCTTGCCGAATCCTCAACGCCGGGCTACCATCACCGCATGCTGGACATCCTGAACCGGGCAACGGCACGGCGCGCGCTCCTGTCAGCGAGTGCCGGGTTCCCGCCGCATTTCGCCGACGGATCCGAAGGCACGCTGGCCGCCATCCGTGCCATCGGGTTCATCCAGATCGATACCAACTCCACGGTCGCGCGCGCACACGACCACGCCCTCTGGAGCCGGGTCCCCGGGTACGAACCGTCCATGATCTCCGGGCTCGAAACCGGCCCGCGAAGGGTCTTCGAATACTGGGCGCACTCCGCGGCCTACCTCCCGCTGGAAGACCTCCGCTACTGCGTACCCCGAATGAACCGGATCCGTCGCGACGTCCACGACTGGTATGGCGTGGATCGCGCCGCATCCCGGGCCGTGCTGGAACGCGTCGAAGCCGAAGGACCGGTCCTTGCCAGGGATTTCGTCCGGCATGACGGGGCGAAGGGCGCTTGGTGGGACTGGAAACCGGCCAAGCGAGCGCTCGAGTACCTGTTCCACGCGGGCGAACTCGTGTCCGTGACGCGAAAGGGTTTCCAGAAGACCTATGACCTCGCATCACGTCACCTGCCGCCCGGCTTTCGCGACTTGCCTCTCTCCATGGAGGAATTGGCGGTTTGGTATGTCCGAAGGTCTTTGGACGTCTATGGTATCGTGGCCCGGGACGAATTCGGCTACCAGCGCCGGGACGGACGGGGCGGGATCCGGCATGCCATCGATGACGCCCTCGCGACCGGTGCCTTGGTACCGGTCGAACTGGAGGGATGCCCCGGGGTACCGTATGTCGCCAGACCCGGCATTTTCGAAGCGGCGGCGGGATCGGGCGAAACGGCGACGATGGCTCCATCTGCCTTTATCCTCTCTCCCTTCGATCCACTCATCATCCAGCGGAAGCGCCTTGCGCGCCTCTTCGGGACCGATTATTCGCTCGAATGCTATCTGCCCGCGGGGAAACGCGTCTTCGGATATTTCGCCCTGCCCGTCCTCTACCTGCCCGGGAACGGCGACGGCGGCTTCGTCGGCCTCATGGATGCCAAGGCCGATCGCGCGAGCGGCGTTTTCAGGATACTGCGTTTGCGCGTCGAACTCCCCGCCCCGGAGCGAACGCCTTTCATCCGCGCTTTCGGCAAGCAGGTCCGGGGTTACGCGGCTTTCTGCGGCTGCAGCCGCGTGGAATGCTGCGAACCGGAATGCAGTCCCCCGGGATTCGCCAAAAAGCTGGAGGCCGCGTTGATGAACGGGGCTTGAGCGCCAGAAAAGCGGCGGATTCGACCGCTTCCCGCGTCGGGATCGGGGCAAGGCTGGCCAGGTGTCCGTCGGTGCGATATCCTTTAAATCATGGAACCAACGGGAGAGAATTGTCGTGTCGCTACAACGGGCCGCGACCCGAAATCCATCGCCGCGAGTATCGCGTCCATCGCGGGAATGTTGTGCTTTCTCCTGCCCTTCGTGAGCATCAAGAGCTGCGGGTCGGAGGAGATCGTGGAGTATCGCGGGTACGAACTGATGGCACGGTCCAACGGTTGGCTGTACGCGCTTGTCCTCGGCATCGGACTCGTTTTCGCGGTCGGCGGCTTCGTCAGGATCAGGACGAGCGCAAACCTGCACGGCTTTCTGGGAAGCGGCGCGGCCCTGCTCGCGGCCGCATGCTGTACCGTGGTTGTCGCCTTTCCCTCGCTGCAGTTCATCCTGGACACGGTCGAATCTCGCGTCGGCCACATGCTCGCGTCGCTCTGCTGGGTGGTCGTTTTCGGGCTCTCGTCCGCAGGCGCGGTGGCGGCATTCGCGGAGATCGGCCGCGTCGAAGGCCGCGTCATCCGCGTTCCCACGCTCCAGCCCCTGTTCTGGCGGTTCGTACTTGGAATCCTCGGGATCGCTTCGTTCGCGCTGCCCATCCTCCCGCTCCTCGACTCGTCGTCCGCGGACAGCATCCCCCAGGCCGCCGGCATCCTGGTCTTCATGAACCTGCCCTGGCTCGCGGTCCTGTATTTCCTGTGCCGGGGTCTGGGCGGAAAGGAGCGCTGGACGCGCGCCTGGGGTCCGATCGTGGGCGTGGCGTCGGTTGCCTTCGCCGTCTACCTGGTCTTCGCCATGATTTCCTGACTTATTCGGCACCGCGGCGGCGAACTGCGCCAGTCCTGGTGCCTATCTCTTCTTCAACAGCTCCGCGAAGGGATTGTAGGTCGTTCCATCGTCGTCCCGGTCCGGCCTGTCGCCGTGGGTCGCGTTGCCCGACCTGGATCTGCGCCCTTCGCGCCGTGGAGCCTCCCTGCGGCTTTCTGCCGTGTTCGCGTCGCCTGTTCCCGGTTTGCCCTCGACGACCACGCGCTTCGCCCCGTCCAGCGGCCGGCCACCCTCCTCCGCGTCGCGCCTGCCTTCCGAGCTTCCCGGCCGGGAAACACCGCGCTCGCTCTTGAGGGACAGGCCGATGCGCTTGCGCACGACGTCCAGGCTGATGATGCGGAAATCCTTCACCTCGCCGACCTTGAGCGCTTCCATGGGATCCTTGATATAGCGGTCCGACATCTCGGAGACGTGGATCAGGGCGTTTTCCTTGATGCCGATATCGACGAAGGCGCCGAAATCGACCACGTTCTTCACCTTGCCCTTCACGGTCATCCCCTCGGAAAGATCCTCGAACCTGATGACGCCCTTCTGGAGGACCGGCGGCGGGAAATTCTCGCGCGGATCTCGGTTGGGTTTCCTGATCTCGTTCACGATATCGTCGAGCGTCGAGTCTCCGACTCCGTATTTCGTCCTGATCGAATCGCGTACGTCCTTGCGCACGTCACCGCCGGACCGGACGATCGTGAGGATTTCCTCGGCCAGTCCGTAATGCTCCGGGTGCACCCAGGTGTTGTCGAGCGGATTCACGCTCTCGGGAATCTTGAGGAATCCGGCACACTGCTCGAAGGTCTTGGCGCCCATCCCGGGGATCTCCATGAGCTTGCCGCGGGAATCGATTCGGCCGTTCTCCTCCCGGAACTTGACGATCTTCCTGGCCAGCCCCGAGTTGATGCCGGAAACATAGCGCAGGAGCGACTGGCTCGCCGTGTTCAGGTTGACGCCCACGTTGTTGACCACCGAGCCGACCACCTCGTCGAGCGTGTCCGAAAGCCGCTTCTGGTTCACGTCGTGCTGGTACATCCCGACTCCGATGCTCTGGGGGTCGATCTTGACGAGCTCGGCCAGCGGATCCTGGAGCCGGCGCCCGATGGATATCGCTCCGCGGATCGTGAGGTCGAGCTCGGGGAATTCCTCCCGCGCGACGTCGCTCGCCGAATAGACCGATGCGCCATCCTCGTCCACGACGGTATACTCGGCCGCGAGCGAGTTGTCCGCGATGGCAGCGGCCACGACCTCCTGCACCTCGTGGCTCGCGGTCCCGTTCCCGACCGCGATGAGCCTGATGTCGTGCTTCCGGACCGCCTTGACGATGGCTTCCTTGGCCATTTCCGGCTTGAGCTCCTGGTTGATGACGAAGTAGTCGAGGAATTTCCCCGTCTCGTCGAGTGCCGCGCACTTCGTTCCCGTCCGGATGCCCGGATCGATGCCCAGGACGCGCGTACCCTTGATCGGCGGCTGCATGAGGAGGTTCCTGAGGTTTTCGCTGAACACCCCGATGGCGTGCCCGTCCGCGTTCTCGCCCGCGTCGGAGCGGATTTCCCGGAGTACGGCCGGCGACAGGAGCCGGATCAGCCCGTCCTCGACGGCTTCGGCGTGGTAAGCGCCGCGCGTGTCCGCCTTGTTCCGGAGCATGAGGATGGCCGTTTCCTGGTCCACATCGAGGGTCACCTCGAGTTCACCCTCGCGTTCGCCGCGGTTGACGGCCATGACGCGATGCGGCTTCAGCTGCGAGAGAGGTTCCCGGTAATCCCAGTACATCTGGTAGACGCTCTTCGATTTCTTTTCCCCGTCCCCTACGCCCTTCACGACGATGTGACCATCCTTGCGGTAGAAATCCTTGACGGTCGCCCGGTTATCCGGCGACTGGGCCGTCCTTTCGGCGACGATATCCTTGGCGCCTTCGATGGCTTCCCTCGCGCTGGCGACCGACAGCTCGGGATGTTCCGCATCAGTCCGGATGAACCCCGGCGCCGCGGCGTCGACCGCCGTATCGTCCCCGGCGAGGATGAGTTCCGCGAGCGGCTCGAGACCCTTTTCCTGCGCGATCATGCCGCGGGTTTTCTTCTTCTTCTTGAACGGAGCGTAGATGTCCTCTATCTCCGCGAGCATCGCGGCTTTCCGGATGAAGCCGTATAATGCTTCCGTGAGTTTGCCTTGGGCGAATATTCCCTTGACGACTTCGATGCGGCGTTCTTCGAGGTTCTTGTAGGACGAATAAAGGTGCGCTACGTCCCGAACCTGAACTTCGTCGAGGCTGCCCGTGCGCTCCTTCCGGTAACGGCTGATGAAGGGGATAGTGCAGCCTTCGCCAACCAGGGTGACGACGGCCGAAGCCTGGTTCGCCTTGATGGTGAGCTCGCCCGCGATGCGGTTGAGAATGGCGACTTCATTGATCGACAGACCGCCGACAAACTCCTCGTTGAGATCCATCTGTGCTCCTCGTGTTTCGAACCGGGCTGAGGGGTCCGGACGTCCGATACGATACGGATATGGGGATTGAGATGCAAGACTCGCGGTCAAATCACTCCGGACCCTTGTTTCCCCCGTCTTGCCGATGGACCTGGATTCGGACAACCGTCGTTTTGGTTGACTTTGCCGACATATGGATTATAATATTGTCCATTCTCACGAGCAGCCCCTTGCCAGTCTGTCGAATTCCGCGCCGCATGACGACGGCCTGTCATTGATATCACCAAGGAACAACATGGCCCGAAGACAGCGAAAGATCCGGATATTCTCGGCTCTTGAAGTGGCGAATTTGTGCGGCGTGGTGAACCAGACCGCCATAAACTGGATCCGGAACGGGCACCTCAAGGCTTTCATGACTCCCGGCGGCCAGTACCGGGTATACGCCGAAGATCTCGCCGCCTTCATGGACGTTCGCGGGATGCGGATTCCCGAAGAGTTCGCCGAAGGGATCCGGGACAATGTCGACTGGAACGTGATCCTCATCATCGACGACGATGTCGAGCTGGCCGGGTTGTTCGCGAAATACATGAAACGGCTCTTTCCAGACCAGGAGGTACTGGAAGCCTACGACGGGTTCGAGGCGGGACGCCTCCTGTCGGAGAAAAAACCCGGTTTCGTCTTCCTCCACATCGCCCTGCCCGGCGTCGACGGCCACGCGATCTGCAACCGGATAAAGGATGAATCGTCCTTCGGCAAACCTTTCGTCATCGCGATCAGCGGCATGGTAGAGGAAACCGACCGGAAAACCATCCTGGGGGAAGGCGCTGACGCGTTCCTGGCCAAGCCCTTCGATTTCGATCTGGCCAGGGACATAGTACTCGAGTTCACAAAGAAAGTGACGGACCGCGATGGGAACGATTAAGCCGCTCATACTCGTCGTCGAAGACGAAGATGCCATCAGGCTGACGCTTCGCGATTACCTCAAGAAAAAAGGATACGATGTCCTCGTGGCCTCCGACGGGGTCGGAGCCATCAAGCAGATACTCGACAACGACTTCGGGATCATCATCTCGGACTACCGGATGGATGTTCTCGGCGGCGATTACTGGATAAAATTCCTGAAACGCTTCTGCGCCGACAAGAAGATACTCATCACTTCCGGATTCCTCAAGCCGGATTTCCACATTCCCTTCGAAGTCATCTACAAACCATTCGACTACTCCGATCTCGAAACGGAAGTCAGCCGAATACTGTCGCTGTCTCCGGGGCCCGGGCAGGATGCTGCAGGGCGCTGAACCCTTCGCCGCATTCCGCGCGAGAGTGCTCGGGATGGTGCAGGGCGTCGGCTTCCGATACGCGACACGATCCGCCGCGCACAAGTTCGGCGTTCGCGGTTGGGTACGCAACGCCGCGGATGGTTCCGTGGAAATCGAATGCGAAGGACCCGATTCCGCGGTTCATGCCTTTCGCTCGTGGCTGGACCGCGGCCCCGCGGGCGCCCGCGTCATCTCAGTCGAATCCAGGCCCATCCCCTTTCGTGGCATCTACACCGACTTCACCGTCGAATTCTGATCCACCGTTGACAATCCAGTCCCCCCGCCGCTATATTTCCGTCCGTCAGGTGCGTTTCGAGCGACCGTCGTATACCGGTATTACCCGAGCTTCCCAAGCTCGTGAAGCGGGTTCGACTCCCGTCGGTCGCTCGAAGCGCATTTCCCATTTCCCCGAACGGGAAGCCAAGCTCGTGAAGCGGGTTCGTGGCTGAGCGCCGCGAAAAGCGGGACCGACCGATCTTCAATAAAAAGCCGCAACCCATTCCGAACGGGGTTGCGGCGTATTTGAAAGCGCGTCCCGCAGGACGTGCCGTTATCCGTCAAGCGATGTAACTTTCCAGCGCATCAGAGCGCACTGGCTGTGAAAGACGGCGGAGCGCGTTTTTTTCGATCTGGCGAATGCGTTCTTTCGTGAGATGGAACCTGTCGCCGATCTCCTTGAGCGACATGGCTCGGCGGCCGTTCAGCCCGAAGCGGTACTGGATTACTTCCCGTTCCTTTTCGGAAAGCGTTTTAAGGGTCTTGTTGATGTCGTCGCGGAGGTTATTGTCCACGGCCATCGCCTCGGGTGAGGCATACAGGTCGTTTTCGATGAAATCCCCGACGACCGAAGAATCCCTCTCGTCGAATACCGGGGTTTCCAGCGAAACCAATTCCCTGGCAATGTTCACGAGATCGGCGACATGTTCGGAATCCATCTCGAGCATCCTGGCGATCTCCCGGATCTCCCCCTGCTCGGTATACCCACCCTCGAGCAGTTTCCGGGCTTTTTCAATCTGCACCAGTTCATTCGCCCGGTTCAGGGGAAGGCGGATCATGCGGCTCTTTTCGCAGATCGCCTTCAGGATGGACTGCCGGATCCACCACACGGCATAGGAAATAAAATGATATCCCTTGTCCACGTCGTAGCGCTCGATGGCGTTCATGAGGCCTATATTCCCCTCGCTGATGAGGTCAGCGAGCGGCATACCCTGGTTCTGGTACTTCTTTGCGACATTCACCACGAAGCGCAGGTTGGACTTGACCAGCATGTCTTTCGCGTATTTGTCATGCTTGGCCGCGAGACGGGCGTAGGTATCTTCCTCTTCACGGGTCAGCAGGGGAATCCTGTTGATTTCCCTGAGATAGATCGAGAGTATGTTTTCATCGTTCGACGTGCTGGATCCGGTATTCATCATTCGATTGGTTTTCATCATGTCCCCCCATTGATATTATGCATATTTCATGCCAATGCCTAGTAGTCTCAAGAATAATTGATTGAGTCTAATTGCTTTACAGGAATACAAATATAAAAGTTGAGGGAATAAAAAGTGAACAGTAAAACGATCCGGGTCACTCACTGTGTTAAAAGGTAACACTCACTACAGAAGTATCGAATTCTGTATCAAATTCAGCCATGAAAAGCTTCAAAGGGCGTTATTGTGCGCCCGCAACACATACGATACGGCAAGCCTGAGCCACAGGGACAGCGATCATCGGCCGTGACGCGCCTGCCCAGCCTGAAATCGGCCCGAATGACGGACGATTCCATCGGGAGGACCACGTCGGGGAAACGAACGTGATATGACTGGAAGGCTTCGATCCGGTCGGCGCACGAAAGACCTTCAAGCGCTCCGGATTCCGACAGGGACCGCCACCCGCCGACCAGGACCCGGACGATGGCTTCGCGCTCGGCAGAACTGGAAAACTCCCTTTTGTTCCGCGAACCGAGATACTTTCCCACCTGGATCGAGGTGAAAGCCCGGAAATCGTCATGCTCCACGCAACCCGTCCGTGCCATGCCGTAGCCGTTCACGATCCGCGCGTACATCTTTCTCGAAAAACCGCGCCTGGAAAGTTTCTGGGCCGAAGCGAGGCTCCTGGCCGCAAGCTCCATCCTGTCGAGCCGTATCAAGCTTACCGAGAACCAGTACAGGTAGGCGGTCAGCCGGCTGTCCCCGGGTGCGGTCCCGTCGACCGCAGACCTGAAGGACCTGAGCGCGCGCATCGTTTCATGGGTCGCGAGAGCCCGTTTCCCGCATCGGAAATCCATCTCCGGTGTGGTCGGGTTACGAAGGTCATGCCGCTTCATATCCGTAAGAAAATACTCACGGAACCGCGAGAAAGCAAATCACGGGCCCGGCATTTGCCATCCGTCACGGCTGCATGGACAGAAGCACGACGAGGCTGAAAGGAGCCGCGATGAAGGAGTCCTGGTGCATGAGGATTTCCTCTTCGCCGCGTTCCACGATGTCGCGGGGCGACGGCAGGTTCGTGTCCACGACGCGGCACCACCGGGCATGGTCGGGAGGAGGGCAGATTGCGAAGCGAACAGGCTCGGTCGACGCGTTGAAAATGATGAAAAAGTCGTTGTCGTCCCGGTCCGCGATGATATCCGCCTTGGAACCGTCGATACGCATCCCGATGGTTTGTTCGAGCCGGGCCCAGTCCGGCGTGGTTCCGTCGGGCGCAAACCACGCGACATCGGGCAGCGCGTTGAAGCTGGCGTCACCGCCGGTGAAGAATTCGGGCCTGCGGAAAGCGGGATGCGCGAGCCTGAATGCGGTGAGCCGCCTGGAGAAGCGGTGGACGCCTTCGTTGCGTTGTGCACAGGACCAGTCGAGCCAGGATGTTTCGTTGTTCTGGCAGTACGCGTTGTTGTTCCCGCCCTGGGTACGGCGGAATTCGTCCCCCGCGAGGAGCATGGGCGTGCCGATGGAGAGGAGTAGCGTAGCCAGGAAGTTCTTGACCTGGCGTTCGCGGATCATTTCGATTTTTGGATCGGAAATCGGGCCTTCATGGCCGTAGTTGTAGCTGAAATTTGAATCATGGCCGTCGTCGTTGTGCTCGCCGTTGTCCTCGTTGTGCTTCCCGTTGTAGCTCACGAGATCGTTGAGTGTGAATCCGTCGTGGCTCGTCAGGTAGTTGATCGAATGGAAGGGCTTGCGCCCGTCACGCAGGTAGAGATCGCTGGACCCAGCCAGGCGCGTGCAGAAATTCCTGAGCGCGTACGCGTCCCCGCGCCAGAAGCGGCGCACGTCATCGCGGAACCGGTCGTTCCATTCCGCCCAGCGGCCCCCCGGGAACCATCCCACCTGGTACGCGCCGCCCGCGTCCCAGGCTTCGGCTATGATCTTGGTATGGCGGAGGAGCGGATCCTCGGCTATCTGCTCTATGACCGGGGGATTCTCGAGAAGGCGCCCTTTCTGGTCGCGGCCGAGAATGGACCCGAGATCGAAGCGGAACCCGTCGACGTGCATGTCGACAACCCAGTAGTGGAGGCAGTCCATGATGAAGTTGCGCACCACCGGATGATTGCAGTTGAGCGTGTTTCCGCAGCCGGAATAGTTCTTGTAGTACCGGGGATCGTCGCCCAGCATGTACCAGATGGCGTTGTCGAACCCGCGGAACGACAGTGTGGGACCCAGTTCGCTGCCCTCCCCGGTATGGTTGAACACCACGTCCAGGATGATTTCGATGCCCGCCGCGTGGAGTTCCCGCACCATCTCCTTGAACTCGGTCACCTGTCCGCCGAGGGCGCCTGCCGACGAGTACATCCCCTTCGGCGCGAAAAAAGCTATCGTGGAATAACCCCAATACTGCGTGAGGCTCTTGCCCGTCTTCGGATTGATCCGCGTGTTCTCGAATTCGTCGAACTCTTGCACGGGAAGCAGTTCCAGGCTGGTGATCCCCAGCTCCTTGAGCCGCGGGATGGACTCGATTATGCCGCGGTACGTACCGGGATGTTCGACGCCGGACGACGGATGCCGCGTGAACCCGCGGACGTGGGCTTCATAGAGGATGCAGTGCCGCAACGGGTAATTGAGCGGCCGATCCCCGCGCCAGTCGAAACCGTTCCCGACGACGATGGACTTGGGCACGAAAGCCGCGTCGTCGAATTCCGCTTTCGAAAGGTCCTTGAGAGGATCGGCCGAATCGCAACCGCACGCCCGGGTCAGGTCCCAGATGAAGTCGCCGGAAACGGCCTTGGCGTACGGATCTATCAGGAGGAGATTGGGATTGAAACGATGCCCCCTCGCGGGAATGAAGGGACCGTCCGCGCGATAGCCGTACAGGGTCCCGGGGGAGGCTCCCTCGACGAAGCAATGCCACACGTCCCCGGTCCTGTTCTGATGGGGGTCGAAACGGAATTCGAAGCAGGGCTTCGCGTCGTTCGAGGCCGAGAAAAAGCACAGCGTGATCGCACCGGCGTTCCTGGAGAAGACGCAGAAGTTCACGCCATCGGGGAGCGGGGTTGCTCCGAAGGGGCGCGGGGCGCCGGGACGGACGGTGTAGTTCCTGGAAGACATAGGGTGGAACCTCGACCGAAGTATAGCATTGAAACCGTTTACAGGCGAGAGGATTTGGCAATGGGGAAAGGAACCCCGGGCGAACATCCATCGGGCCGGAATGGGCCATCCTCGCGTGAAAAAGGAAGAGGGCCGGAAAACGCGAACGCTTCCCGACCCTCCTGGTCACGGCACGGGATCTTCACATCGCCATGCCGCCATCGATCTTGATGATCTCCCCGGTGATGTACGAAGCCATATCGGACGCGAGGAATGCGACAACGGAGGCCACCTCGGCCGGTTTCCCGGTACGTCCCAGGGGAATCGAGGCCTTCAGTTTCTCCTTGGCTTCGGCGGGTATGCCGTCCGTCATCGCGGTTTCGATGAAACCCGGAGCGACGGCATTGACCCGCACCCCGCGGCTCGCCACTTCCCTGGCGAGGCTCTTCGTGAATCCGATGAGTCCCGCCTTGGACGAGGAATAGTTGGTCTGCCCGCCGTTACCGGTAATGCCCACGACGCTCGTCACGTTGATGATGGATCCCGACCTCTGCTTGATCATGTGCCTGGCTGCGATACGGGACACGAGGAAGGCGCTCGTCAGGTTGGTGGTAATGACCGCGTTCCAGTCCTCGAGGCTCATCCGGAATACGAGACCGTCGCGGGTCACGCCCGCGTTGTTGACGACGACATCGATCCGCCCCTTTGCCTTTATTGTTTGCTCGAGCGCGTTTTCGACCGATTTTTCGTCGGCGACATCGCAGGAAATCCAGGCGACCGATCCGCCGTTTTCCGCGGCTGTCGTCTGGAGGTAATCATGATCTTCGGCCAGGGAACGCGAAAGATAGGTCACGGTGGCGCCTTCGCGCGCGAACGTCTCCACGATCGCCCGACCGATTCCCTTCGAACCGCCGGTAACGATCGCCATCTTGTCCTTCAGCAACTTGTCCATGTCATGACCTCACAGGGAAATCGAGGCGACGGCATCCAGCGTGCCGGCCGGAAGACAGGGCACCTTGTCGCTGATGCCCTTCCAAAGACCTCCGAGTACCGTTCCTGGACCGGCTTCCAGGCACAACGTGTACCCTTCGGCGAGAATGGCCTTTTCTTCCTCCAGCCACCGCACGGGGCTGACGATCTGGTCGCTGGCCAGTTTTTTTGCCTCTGCGCCGGTTTTCACGATGCCTCCGGTCACGTTGGAGAAGAGCGGCAGTTTCGGATTGGCGAACTCGACGTCGGAAAGCAGTTCCCTGAAGCCGTCATACGCGTATTTCATGATCGGGGAATGGAAGGCGCCGGAAACCTTGAGGCGGATGACGCGCTTGGCTCCCGCCGCCTTGAGGGCTTCTTCGGCTTTCGAGAGACCCGAGTTCGTTCCGGAGATGACCGATTGGCCCGGAGCGTTGAGGTTGGCGATCCATGCTTCGTCGATCCCGGCCGCGGCCAGTGCGGCAGTGATGGCTTCCGGCGCCATGCCGATGACCGCAGCCATGCCGGATCCGCCCGAACGGTTGCCCGCTTCTTCCATGAGGCGTCCGCGCCCGGATACCAGCCTGAACATCGTCGGAGCGTCGATGAATCCCGTTTCGACGAGCGCGACCCATTCGCCCAGGCTGAATCCCGCCGCTCCGTCAGGCCGGATGCCATGCTCCCTGAGGCAGATCGCCGCCGCCGAACCGACGACGGCCAGCGCGACCTGGGCCACATTGGTGCGCTTGAGTTCGTCCTCGGTACCCGTGAAAATGATCTTCGAAAGATCGAGCTTGGAAATCTCGGATGCCGCGTCGAAAAGTTCCCGGACCGCGGTGCTCGTGGAATGGAAATCCTTGCCCATGCCGACGTACTGGGCTCCTTGCCCGGGAAACAGGAAACAGGTTTTCATGACAACCTCCCGAAAGGACATTACAACATGACAAAGCAGCGAACTATGTCAATCTAACAAAATATGTCAACTGTGTCAAATACCTGGTTCTCTCCCTCACCGCGACACGAAAGAACTGGAGGAAAATCCGTTTCAGTCATTATACTGGATGCCATGACGGGCATTTCGCGAATCGTCGTCGCGACCATCAAGGCAATCCCCGCAGGCCGGGTTTCCACATATGGAGCCATCGCGAAAGCGGCCGGACTCCACAACGGTGCCCGGCAAGTCGTCCGTATACTCCACGCGTGCTCCGGGTCGGAAGGATTGCCCTGGCACCGCATCGTCAGGGCGGACGGACGCATAGCCCTGCCCGAGGGCGAAGGATTCGATCTGCAGAAGGGATTGCTGGAATCCGAGGGAGTCGAGGTGGATCCGTCGGGAAAGGTCGATCTCGCGCGCTACGGCGCCGTGCATTGAGCCCGGTGACGAATCGTATCCGTTCAACCCTCTGATTTCAGGAACCTGGACCCGAAGGCATGGAAGCCCGACCGTTCGAGATGCGATCCGAAGCCCTCGACCAGGAAGGGCAAGTCGACCAGGAAATGCGCGATGCCTTCGTCCCCGCACCATTTGATCACGGTGTCCACAAGCGTCGACCCCAGGCCGAATCGCCGGCGCTCGGACGCGACATAGAGGAAAAACAGGCGGCAGAAGGATCGTTCCCCGATGACGATCACGTGTGCGGCGGCAACCGCTTCCACGCTGCCGGCCGCATTCTCGGCGGCAGCGATCCAGATCGCGTGGACATCGTCGCCGAGCAGCTCGTTTTCAAGCTTCGCGTACGCGTACTCGACGACGGGTTCGGGAAAACGGTCGAGATCCTCGGAAAGGCTGGCATCGAAAAGCGCGGTGAAATCCCGCCACGCGCCCGCGTCGTAGCGCCTGACCGTGTAGTCGCTCAGGACGAGGTCGCAGGTTTCCTCGGGTTCGGGGCCGAGTCGCTCCAGGCCACGGGCTTCCCGGAGATCATCGTACCATTCCGAAATGACGCGCTTCATCGCGATTCGCTTGAAGTCGTACCACCGTTCCGTTACCGCACGGTCCTTGTCTATGAGGTCCTTGAACGCACGGAACACACCCCGACCCCGGGACAGGGCGGCCGTCAACTCCTGGCGCAGCGAGGGATCCGAAATCGATTCGGTAAACCGCTCCATCAACGAAAAACCGTTCCTGCTCGTCCACGCCGGCATTGGAGCCTGGATCTCGGATTCGTCTCCATCGGGTTCGATGGAATCGTCGGTATCGCTCGCGTCAAGGTTGATCACGCGCCCGTCATCCATGTCTATCGAATAGTCGTTGTCCTGGTCTTCCATGGAGAAAATCAGCTGATCGACGATTTCATCGCTGAGATCGAACATGTCCTTCCTCCGGATCGCGCCGATTCCGCCGGCGGGTGCCCCCCGGGCGGCCGCTTGCTTTGATCCATTGCCGATAATACTATGGAAATCAACCATGAAAGCCAACCTGCACCTGCATTCCAGGCATTCCGACGGCAGCCTGTGGCCGAACGAGATCGCGAAGCTCGCCTCCGAAGCGGGGCTCGAAGCCGCCGCCCTCACGGATCACGATACGCTCGGAGGGACCGGTGAGTTTCTTGCCACCTGCGCAGGGTACGGCGTTCGGGCATATATTGGCTGCGAAATCGACTGCGTGGCCCCGGAGATCGGATACAAGAGCGAAATCCTTGCGTACTTCCCGCACGGCGAAACACATCACGCGAGGCATTTCCTGCGGGCCATTTCTGCAACCCGCTTTACCCGCATGGCAGAGTTCGTCGACCGCTGCCGGACGATTTTTTCCCGTCCGGACCTGGATTTCGGCGAACTCTGCTCGGCAAAGATCGGGGACAGGTTCGATGCCTTCGATGCCGAGGATTTTTCCTTCAACAAGGTTGACATCTTCAACTACCTGAAACGAAAGAAAACCTTGCCTGAATCCGCAGGCTACCGGGAATTCAAGAAGACGTACTTCGATTCCGGTCTGATATCCGACGCGAAATTCCCCAAACCCCATGTCAGAGACGTGGCAGCCACCATCGTCGCCGACGGAGGTTTCCTCGTCATCCCGCATATCGGGCATGAATTCGCTGACTCCTTCGGGACGATGGGCAGGGAACGGCGGCGCCTCGAAACCATGCTCGGCTTCTTCCGGGATGCCGGCGTGACCGGGATCGAAATGTACTACTACCGGAATCCCGACGCTGCCGGAATCAACGAGCTCGTGCTGGACGCGTCGAAGGGGTTTTTCACGACCTGGGGATCCGATTGCCACGGCCCTGGATCCGGGAAATTCACCATCGGCGATTTTTCCGGGGACTTTCCGGGCTTCCCCGATTTCGGCGTATCGCATTGAAATCCCGTCGCCCTCGCGGCGATCTCATCCCGTCGGGTGCACGGCGCATCGTGTCCTACCCGATTCCCGGAGGAAATCATGGCACATTGCGTCGTTCCCGAGGCGGACAACATTCTCGACAGGGAATTCCCGGTTCTCGACAAGGGTTTCGTCCGGCTCGTGGACTACCTGGGAGGCGACGCCAGGATCGTACAGGCAGCCAGGGTTTCCTGCGGCGCGGGAACGAAAACCCTTCGCGAAGATGCCGCGCTCATCGACTACCTCCTGCGGAACGAGCACACCTCTCCCTTCGAGCAGGTCGTACTCACCTTCCACGTCAAACTTCCCATTTTCGTCGCCCGGCAATGGATCCGCCACCGCACCGCTCGGGTCAACGAGATCTCTGGCCGCTATTCGGTGATGAAGGATGAATACTATATTCCGGCGCCGGAAGACGTCGCGGCCCAGAGTTCCGACAACAAGCAGGGGCGCGCATCCGAAGCGATGGATCCGGTCGAAGCCGACGGCATCATCGGCAGGATCGCCGCGGGCCAGAAGGCGGCCCACGCCGTGTACCTCGACCTGATCGACTCAGGCGTCGCGCGGGAGCTCGCCAGGATCGGTCTGCCCTTGAGCCTCTATACCGAATGGTACTGGCAGATCGATCTGCACAACCTGTTTCACTTCCTGACCCTCAGGATGGACGCGCACGCGCAGCTCGAGATCCGCGCCTATGCGAACGCCATCTTCGGCATAGCCCGGGCGGTGGCCCCGGCCGCATGCGCCAGCTTCGAACGGCACTCGCTCAACGCGGTGCGTTTTTCCTCGGACGAATTCGGAGCCCTGCAGAACTTGCTTCGCGGAGAGCACCCCGGACTCGAAGGCAAGGACCTGGAACGATTCGAGGAAAAACTGGCGAACGGCCGGCAGCGCTGAGCGCCGATCAGATTCTAAGCAGCTTTTTTTCACCCATTCCATAGAGACATTCGACTTCGATCCGCTCTCCGTCGGGTGTCTTCAGGAAGCCTTTGAACGATCCGAAGGGACCGTCGTAATCGCAGCCCGCGATCCCGAGATCCGCCTTGATGCGGTGAGGCAAGTCCGGCGTGAATGCCAGGTCGACCATGCCCTCGGTGTCCTGTACATGCCAGACACCGGAAGCCCCCTGCGGCCGCGTGACCTTCACGGGCGGCAGCGCGAACACGCGGCTGTTGATCCACACGCAGTTCTCGTTGTAGACATCCTGGTCTCGCACCTGATTGTTGGTGAGATTGAAGCCGACGCGCCGGTCCTTGCCGTCGAGCCCGAACCCGGTCACCCAGTCGCACTTCATGTTGTACGGGTAGAATCCCTTGTGATCGTCGATGATGCCCATGGAATCCGGACTGTCGAACCCTATCCGTTCGTCGGCCAGTTCGAGTTCGCCGCTCATCGGCATGAGGATCTTGGTCGAATACATGGCCCGGTTCAACCCAAGCGGAAGGCAGACGCTCTGGGGCGCGCATTGCCTCGGGTTCAGGGAGAAGGTGAAGGCCCCGCGAATCCGCTTCTCCCTCATGTGTGCGGTCCGTTCCACGGAAAGCCGTACAATGCCCGCGCCCTGGTCCACCTTGAACGACAGCGTCGTCCCGAACGAATGGCAGGACAGGTCCGCGCCGTCAAAGCTGGCGGGAAATTTCGCCCCCCCCCCGGGAAGCAGCCGCTGGAAACCGAACGAGCGCCGCGTTTCCCTGTCGTACCCGGCAAACAGGGAGAGGCTGAATGCCTTGGCGTTGTAGAGCGCCGCGAACATGAAGCGCCGGGCATCCCCGAACCGGAAGGCCGTCCATTCCTTGAGCCGCCAGTCCTTGATGATCCTCGGCATCGGGTAATGAAAGGGCCGATCGACGTCGAGCATGTTGATTTGCCCGGGTGGAGCGGAAAAACGACCGTACACGAAGCGCCCGTCCTCGACGATCGATCGCGGAGCTTCGCTGTAACCGCGCGTCGGGGAATTCGCCTGGGTCACTTAAACCTCGCCCCGCTTGTACAGGAGATACAGGGCATGGGTTCCGAGTTCGGCGTAGCCCGTTTCGCTCATCCGGGAGAAAAAACGCTCGGCCAGCGAGAGCACGGGAAGCGTCGCACCGGAGCTGTTGGCGGCATCGAGCGCGATCCGGAGATCCTTGAGGAAATGTTTCACGAAGAATCCCGGTTCGAAATTCCCGTCGAGCATCCGGGGCACCATGTTCTGGAGCTGCCAGCTCCCCGCCGATCCGCCCGAAATGCTCGTGAGGACGCGACGGGGATCGAGCCCGTTCTTTTCCGCATAGATGACGGCTTCCACCGCCCCGGCAAGCGACCCGGCGATGGCGATCTGGTTGGCCATCTTGGTATGCTGTCCCGATCCGGCCGGCCCCTGCAATACGGCGACCTTGCCCATGATCTCGAAGAAGGGTTTCACCGAGTCGAAAACCGCCTGATCGCCGCCGACCATGATCGTGAGCGTGGCGTTTTTTGCGCCGATATCCCCGCCCGACACCGGTGCATCGAGGGCAGCGAAGCCGTGCGCCGCGGCTTCCCCGTGGATGCGCACGGCAAGATCCGGCCGGGATGTGGTCGTATCCACGAGAATCGTCCCCGCCTTCGCCCCGGCGAAAATCCCGTTGGTGCCGAAGTATACCTCTTCCACGTCGGAAGGATAGCCCACCATGGTGAAGATGACGGCAGCTGCGGATGCGGCGGACTTGGGCGAATCGTGCCAGATTGCGCCCCCCGTGACGAGGTCGTCGGTTTTCGATTTCGTTCTATTATGCACGTGCGCGATGGCCCCGGCCCTCATGAGGTGGGAACACATGCTTTTCCCCATGACGCCGATGCCGATGAACGCGATATGCGTGCCCTGTACGGTCATAGTCCGATCCTCCGATCTTCCGTCCCGATCGACGGGTGTTGGCCCGGCGAGGCGCAGGATACTCTACCCCGCATCGTCCGCTCGATCAATCCCGGCCGCATAAGCCGAATTTGTAGCCGAATTTCCTGAGCATGGCTTCCCGATCGCGCTTGTCGGCGTCAGTTTCGACGCCCTTGGGGGAGGATCCATCGATGACACCGAGGATCCCGGCGCCTTGCTCCGTCCGGGCGACGATCAGCTCGAGCGGGTTGCCCGTCGCGCAATGGATCGAACAGACTTCCGGGCAAGCCTTGATCCTGTCCAGTACGTTGATGGGGAAGACGCCCTGTCCCAGGACGAGGTAGAAAGTATGACCTGCTCCTGCCGCGCGGGCGCAGCGGGTCGCATCCTCGACGAGAACCGGCTCATTCCCCGCGGTCCTGACGAGACAGGGAACGGAAGCTTCGTTGAACGCCAGTCCATACCTGGCCGCCGGCACTGACGCTGCCATGATCTCGGCGATATCTTCCACCGTCTTGATGAAGTGGGATTGCCCGACGATGATGTTGCAGTTTTCGGAATACGAGAGTCTCACGGCTTCGATGTCCATGGAAATTCCTCCGTCAAGAATGATGCGGAACGAACGGGAACCGGTCGGGATTACTTGAAAACGCGCGCGGTGTCCACCGCTTTCCGCCAGCCTTCCAGGAGGCGTGCGCGCTTTTCCGAAGGCATATCGGGGGTGAACTCGCGCCGCTTTCGCCAGTTCAGTTCGACTTCCTCGAGGCTGGCCCAGTAGCCCGTCCTGAGCCCCGCCAGGTACGCGGCCCCGAGCGCGGTAACCTCGTTGACCTCGGGCAGGATGACCGGGCGGTCGAGGATATCCGCCTGGAACTGCATTAGGAAATTGTTCCCCGACGCGCCGCCGTCAGCCTTGATGAAGGGCAGGGGTTTTCCGAAATCCCTCTCCATGGCAACCAGCAGGTCGTAGGATTGGTAGGCGATCGCCTCGATCGCGGCCCTGGTGATATGGGCCCGACCGGTCCCGCGCGTGATCCCGACGATGGTACCCCGCGCCTCCGCGTCCCAGTACGGCGCCCCCATTCCCACAAAAGCCGGCACGAGGTACACGCCGCCCGAGTCTTCCACCGAGCGCGCGAGCCGTTCGCTCTCCGCCGAGTCGTCGATGATCTTGAGTTCGTCGCGAAGCCACTGGATGACGGCCCCCGCGATGAACACGGAGCCTTCGAGGGCGTAGGTATACCCCTTGCCCAAGTCCCACGCGATCGTCGTCAGAAGGTTGTGGCGGGAATCCACGGGCGTGCTTCCCGTGTTCATCAGGGTAAAGCATCCCGTGCCGTAGGTGTTCTTGGCCGATCCCGGGCGGAAACAGGCATGCCCGAAAAGCGCGGCTTGCTGGTCGCCGGCGCAGCCTGTCACGGGTATCTCGGCGCCGAACAGACCTTTTTTCGTCATGCCGTAATCCGCGGAACTCGGCAGCACCTCGGGGAGGATCGAAGCGGGAATGCCGAGGGTGCGGAGGATGTCATCATCCCAGCAACCTTTGCGGATGTTGAAGAGGAGGGTGCGGCAGGCGTTGGTGGCGTCCGTGGCATGGCGTCCGGTGAGGTTGTAGACAAGCCACGAGTCCACGGTGCCGAACATGAGTTCGCCGCGTTCGGCGCGCGCCTTGAGACCGGGAAGTTCGTTGAACATCCAGACGAGCTTGGTGCCCGAAAAATAGGGATCGAGGACAAGTCCCGTCCTGGCATGGATCATGTCCGAAAGCCCCATCGCCCGCAGTTCCTGGCAGATCTGCGCGGAGCGCCTGCATTGCCAGACGATCGCGTTGTGCACGGGTTTTCCGGTGGCGCGCTCCCAGACGAGCGTCGTTTCACGCTGGTTCGTGATGCCGATGGCGGCGATCTGCCCGGGTGTCACCTGCGCGTTCTCGATGGCGCCGACCGCGGCGTCGTACTGCGTTTTCCAGATTTCCATGGGGTCGTGCTCGACCCAGCCCGGCTTCGGATAGATCTGGGTGAAGGGTATCTGCTTCTGCCCGATGACGTTGCCCGACTCGTTGAAGATGATGGCGCGCGACGAGGTGGTTCCCTGGTCCAGAGCAAGCACGTACTGATCCTGCTGCGACATCCGAATCCTCCGGCACAAGGTTTTCCGGTGATCGTCCGCGAAACGGCGGGGCGACCGCATCCGGTCATTATAGACCTATTCCTGCAAGGACGCGCAAGAAAATCCGACGGCCCGTTCCCACTTGATTGAACCTGAAAAAAAGCCGATAGTCGTCCTGCCGGGGTCGTAGACGTCGTCGAACGACCCCGGTACCGCCGATTTGCTCCGTATTGCGGGCGGTTTAGAAATTCACGCTAAAAAGGAGGGATCGTGAACCGCATCCGTTTCCTGCATCCACACACCATCACATTCAGCCAGTTTACCTGACGCATGAAGGAGCCAATCCATGGAATACAGGATAAAGGACATCGCCTTCGCGGAATGGGGCCGTAAGGAACTCGACATTGCCGAAAAGGAGATGCCGGGCCTCATTGCCTGCAGGAAAAAATATGGCCGGGATCGCCCGCTCGCGGGAGTCCGGATTGCCGGCAGCCTCCACATGACCATCCAGACGGCGGTACTCATCGAAACCCTCGCGGACCTTGGCGCGGACATCCGCTGGTCGAGCTGCAACATCTTCTCGACACAGGACCATGCCGCAGCGGCGGTCGTCACGGGACGAGGCGGCAATGCCGCGAAACCGTCGGGGATACCAGTCTTCGCGTGGAAAGGCGAGACGCTCGGGGAATACTGGGAACTGCTCGACTTGACCCTGCGATTCCCCGAAGGCAAGGGGCCTCAACTCATCGTGGACGACGGCGGCGACGCCACGCTCATGGTCCACCTCGGATACCACGTCGAGGACGATCCGTCCATCCTTGACCGGAAACCCGGCTCGGATGATGAAGCCGCCCTCCTGGCCCGGCTCAGACTGATCTTCGCGGAAAACCCGCAGCGCTGGCACGAGACCATGAAAGAACTCCGCGGCGTCTCCGAGGAGACGACGACCGGGGTTCACCGTCTCGAACGCATGGCCCGAGAGGGAAAGCTCCTCGTTCCGGCGATCAATGTCAACGATTCGGTGACGAAAAGCAAGTTCGACAACCTCTACGGCAACCGCGAATCCCTCATCGATGGCATCAAACGGGCCACCGACGTCATGCTCGCGGGCAAGGTCGCGGTCGTGTGCGGCTACGGCGACGTGGGGAAGGGCTGCGCCCAGAGCCTCAGGGGCCAAGGCTCCAGGGTCATCGTCACCGAGGTGGATCCGATTTGCGCGCTCCAGGCGGCCATGGAAGGCTATGAGGTCATGACCGTGGAAGACACTCTCGGAAAGGCGGACATCTACGTCACCGCCTCGGGCTGCGTCCGTGTCATCACCCTCGAACACATGTTGAAGATGCGCGACCAGGCCATCGTCTGCAATATCGGCCACTTCGACCACGAGATCGACGTCGCGGCGCTCGTCTCGGCTCACGGAATCAAGCGGATCAACGTAAAACCCCAGGTCGACAAATACGTCTTCCCCGATGGACATTCCATCATCCTTCTCGCCGAAGGAAGGCTCGTGAATCTCGGCTGCGCCATGGGTCATCCTTCCTTTGTGATGTCCAACAGTTTCACGAACCAGGTGCTCGCGCAGCTGGACTTGTGGGCGAAGCGGGACGAGTACAAGCCCGGGGTCTACGTTCTGCCCAGGCTCCTGGACGAGGAAGTGGCGCGCTTGCACCTGGATCGCATCGGCGTCAGGCTTTCCCGCCTGACGGCGGAACAGGCCGAATATCTCGGGATACCGGAAACGGGGCCATACAAGACGGAACATTATAGGTACTGAAACCGCCGGAGCGGACTCAGGGTTGCCAAACAGGCAACGATCGGCGATACGCCGGGGAGACTACCATGCGCGACAGGAATTACCTTTTCACTTCCGAATCGGTCGGTGAAGGACACCCCGACAAGATTTGCGACCAGGTTTCCGACGGCGTCCTCGACGCATGCCTCGCGGAAGACCCCGAGAGCCATGTGGCCTGCGAGTGCTTTGCGACAACGGGCATGATCCTGGTCGGCGGCGAGATCACGACGACGACCTATGTGGACATCCAGACCCTCATACGCGACATCGTGAAGGAAATCGGCTACGTCAATCCAGATTACGGTCTCGACTACGAGTCGATGGCGATACTCAACACGATCCACTCCCAGTCGCCCGACATCAACCAGGGCGTTGCTGGCCATGGTCTCAAGGAGTTCGAGGGCAAACAGGGAGCCGGCGACCAGGGGATGATGTTCGGCTTCGCCTGCAGGGAAACGCCGGAGCTCATGCCTGCCCCGATCATGTACGCCCACAGGCTCCTGCACCGCGCCACCGAGCTCCGGAAATCCGGCGGCATCAAGTGGCTCCGCCCAGACTCCAAGAGCCAGGTGACGATCGAGTACGATGGCCACAAGCCGGTCAGGATCGATACCGTCGTCGTCTCGCACCAACACGATGACGGCATCCCCTACGAGACGATCAGGGAAACCGTCATCGAGCGGATCATCAAACCGGTTCTCGAACCCACCGGTCTCCTCGGGAAGGACGTCAAATACTACATCAACCCGACCGGCCGCTTCGTCATCGGCGGCCCCGCCGGAGATACCGGCCTCACCGGCCGCAAGATCATCGTCGACAGCTACGGCGGCATGGGCCGCCATGGCGGCGGCTGCTTCTCCGGCAAGGATCCTTCGAAAGTCGACCGCTCCGCTGCTTACATGGCCCGCTATGTCGCCAAGAACATCGTCGCGGCCAGTCTTGCCGAACGCTGCGAAGTGGAGCTCGCGTACGCCATCGGGGTTCCCTTCCCCGTGTCGGTCATGATCGATACCTTCGAAACGGGAACACTGCCCGAACGCGTCATCGCCGACGCCGTAAGCAAGGTATTCGACCTGTCCCCGGGAGGCATCGTCGCCTCGTTGAATCTCAAACGGCCGATTTACCGGAAGACCGCGTCGTATGGCCATTTCGGCCGCGAGGAATTCCCCTGGGAAAAGACCGACAAGGCAGCCGCCCTGCTCGCCACACTCGAGTGAGCATCCCGGACAATATGGTCACCGCAGGAACGCGCGACGGAGGGGATGCAGCATGAATGCAGGAACCCGGAAACCCGAATGGCTCAAGGTTCCCATCCCCTCCGGGGACAACTGGCGGATGATGACCGAGCTCATAAAGCGGCACGGCCTCCATTCGGTCTGCGACTCCGCCCACTGCCCGAACAAGGCCGAATGCTGGGGTCAGGCCACGGCCACTTTCATGATCCTCGGCGAAACCTGCACCCGGAACTGCCGCTTCTGCGCCGTCGCCACCGGCAGGACCGGGGATCCCGTCCGCCCTGACGAACCCGCAGAACTCGCCGCGGCCGTGGCCGAACTCGGGCTTCGCTACGCCGTCATCACGAGCGTCGACCGCGACGATCTCCCCGACCGCGGCGCAAGCCACTTCGCGGCCTGCGTGGCGACCGTCCGAGAATCAAACCCGGGCGTCCGGTTCGAAGTCCTGACCCCAGATTTCCAGGCTGGCGAGATCGATGTAGTCCTTGAGTCGAAACCCGACGTTTTTGCACACAACGTCGAGACCGTCGAACGGCTCGAACGCATCAGGGATTCCAGGGCAAGCTACCGGAAGAGCCTCAGGACCCTCGAACTGGCCGCTTCACTCGGCGCCTGTGTCGTGAAGTCCAGCATTATCCTGGGCCTGGGAGAGACCGAAAACGAGGTCCTGGCGACGATGGACGACCTCAGAGCAGCCGGCTGTTCGAGCCTCGTGCTCGGACAATATCTCCGCCCGACGCCCGCCCAGATCGATGTGGCCGAGTACGTCACGCCCGAATGCTTCGGAGCCTATGCCGCGGCTGCCAGGGCGAAAGGTTTCGTATCGATCGTTTCGGCGCCCCTGGCTCGCACGAGTTACCACGCGCGCGACGGTTTCGCCCTTTCGCCTGGCGCGGAAACGCGGAGGCAGGTGACATGATACTTCGACACATCGAAAAGATCCCGGCGGGCAAACTGCTCAGGATAGAACTGGACGTGGAGGATGGGATACTGCTCCATACCTTGGTTCGCGGGGACTTCTTCGCCCATCCCGAGGAAGACTTCGAGGCAGCGGAAGCCGAGCTGTCGGGAATACCTTCGAACCGGATTGTCGAACTGGCGACACGGGCATTTTCCAGGCCCGGCCTGAGCATCATTGGCGCGACAGCAGCCGATATCGCCACGGCGCTCGGGAGGGCGATCGATGAAATTCAGGTACCTTGATACCGGCGCGATGCCCGCCGCCCTCAACATGGGCATCGACGAAGCCCTGCTCCGGGCGGTTTCCGGGCGTCGGTCGCCGCCGACGCTGCGCCTCTACCGCTGGGAACCCTCCGCCGTCACCATCGGCTATTTCCAGGGCATGACCGAAGAAGTCAATCTCGAGGCGTGCCGGCGTTCGGGCGTCGACGCCGTCCGGCGCATCACCGGCGGAGGGGCCGTGTTCCACGACGCGGAGATCACGTACTCGGTCGTCGTACCCGAAGGTTCGCCATTGGCCCCGCACGACATCCTCGAATCCTACCGCCTCGTCTGCTCGGGCGTCATCGCGGGTATGACGGTACTCGGCATCGATGCCGCTTTCGCGCCCATCAACGACATCGTCGCGCAGGGACGCAAGATTTCAGGCAACGCCCAGACCAGAAAACTCGGCTGCATGCTCCAGCACGGCACCATCCTGCTCGACGTCGACGTGGACCGCATGTTTTCACTCCTGCTCGTCCCCCAGGAAAAACTCCGCGGCAAGCTCATCGACGACGTGAAGGAACGGGTCACCGGTTTGAAATCCCTGCTCGGCCTTGAGATCGGCTACGCCGAAACGGCGGCCGCTCTCAAGGCCGGATTTTCATCCGCGTGGAGCGCCGAACTGGAACCGGGAGAATTGAGCATGGATGAACTCCGGACGGGAAACGAAATCGCAGCCGAAAAATTCGGCACGGACATCTGGAACCTTCGCCGTTGATTTTCAGGCGCCTCGATGCAGGGAAGCTTTCACCCGTCCCGGTATCGGTCCTTTTCAGGTTCGAGCGTAACTGCGACCGGACCCGGCAGGCACCGCCTTCGGTTGGGTGGAGATGGCAGCCAGGGATCGCTCGATCTCGGATTCCGGATGCTGGTAATCCGCAAGTTCCCCCGCAGGCGATGACCCGGTCAGGCATTTTCTCGCCCGCCTTTTTCATCTGCGCCATGGCTTCGAGGCCGATCACCGTCTGGAACGCCCGGCTTCATTTTCGACCGCCCCGGCCTCCTTGGCCTCCAATGCGTGTTTCTCGCCATCAACCTCTTCTCCTCGTCCGTCTTCATTCTCATCGCACCCCTTGTCCTCGCGCGCACCGGCCAGGATGCAGCCGCCCTCGGCATCGTCCAGACGGCGGCAGCCATCGGCGCGGTGACAGGCGGTATCGCCATGAGCGTATGGGGCGGCTTCAAGCGCCAGATCAACGGGGTGATTTTAGGCTGCATCGGCATCGGCCTGGTCGGTGGCTTCGCCTTCGGTCTCGGCCGGGGAATCGCTGTCTGGACGGCCGCGAGCATCATCGGCGCATTTTTCGGACCCGTCGCGAACTCGTCGAGCCAGACCATCTGGCAATCCAAGGTGCCGCTCGGCTTGCAGGGCCGGGTATTCAGTTCCCGAAGGCTCATCTCCTGGTTTACCACCCCGATAGCGCCCCTCATTGGAGGACTCGCTGCGGACTTCTGGGCAGAACCGCTCATGCGGAGTCCCGCACCGCCGGCCTTCCTCGCCTGGGCATTCGGCACCGGCCCCGGGGCGGGCATGGGGATGTTGTGCGCCGTGGGCGGACTGCTCACGGCAACGGCGGCCATGGGCGCGCGTGTCGTCTCGACCATCTATCGCGTTGAAACGGACTTACCGGATCATGATGCGGTGACACAACCGGAACCCCTCCCGGAGATCGCTGAATAGACAACTCGCCAGCAACATGCTCCGCTCTTGACAAACAAGTTGTTTATTGCAATGATTGCAAAATGCAACTTAATGGTATTTCCAGTTTCAGGAAATCGCTTCGGGCACTCGAACGCGTGCTCGAACACGGCCATATCTTCGGTCCCGCATGTTGCGACATCACCGTTGCACAATGCCACGCGCTCCTCGAAGTGGATCGATGCAATGGTACCGCGATGGGTGATCTGGCATCTGCGCTCGACGTGGATCGAAGCACGGCCACCCGCTTCATCGACGAGCTGGTCAAGGCGGGCTTGGCGGACCGCTCCCGAACCGACGCGGACAGGAGGGCCGTCCGCGTCGTCCTCACCCAAGCGGGGAAAACCAAGGCGGAAAACATCGATGCTGCCTGGAACGAATATTTTTCATCTGCCTTGTCGGGTCTCACCGAGGAGTCCCGGAGTGCCATCCTGCGGATCATTCCGGATTTCGTCCGCTCGTTGCGGAAGGTCAACGAACGCATGGAGGCCGAAGCATGAACCCGCCCGGCGATATCGCGCCGGTCCCGGAATTATCGACCGTGCTGCGCCTGTCGGATTGGCTGGGAACCTTGCGCGTGCGGCTCGGCCTCCGCCGGAGTTCGTACAGCATCCAACCGGGACTCTACCGGACGGGCAAGCCCGGTCCAGGATCGCCGGTCCTGGTCACGGCCAACTACAAATTCACGGTGGATTCGTTGCGCCGTGAATTGGCCGGACTGGATACATGGATACTCGTCGCGGACACGAAGGGCGTCAATGTGTGGTGCTCCGCGGGCAAGGGAACGTTCTCGGCCAAGGAAGTCATCCGGAGGATGGGGAAAACAGACATCGCGCGCCATGTCACAGCCCGGGAGCTTATCCTTCCCCAGCTCTCGGCACCCGGTGTCAACGCGAACCAAATCCAGCGCGTGACCGGTTGGAAGACCAGGTTCGGCCCGGTACGTGCACGAGACATTCCCGCCTTCCTGGAAAATGGCCGTACCGCCAGCACCGCGATGCGTCGGGTGCGGTTCAACCTGGCCGACCGGCTTGTGCTGATCCCCCGCGAGCTGATCGCGGGGATCCCGTTCGCGCTCGCAACTTTCGGACTTTCGATCCTCGCAGCCTGGATCGCCGCGCGCTTCGGCATGCGCGGAAACCCGTTGTCGAAAGGACTCGCCATGGGAACCATCCTTGTCGGCGCGTGGCTCTCCGGCGTCGCTCTCGTTCCAGCCTTCCTGCCATTCATTCCATCGTCGTGGTTTACGGTCAAGGGCGCACTTGCAGGCGGAGTTTACGGGATCATCGCCTCGATGGCATTCGGCGCCACTCCATGGCTGATCGCGGCATCGGTTGTATCAAGTGCAACGATCTCGGGAAAATTCGCATTCGACTTCACCGGATCCACTACCTTTACCAGCCTTTCCGGCGTCGAACGGGAACTCCGGACAATGCTTCCTTTCGGCATCGCTTCCTTGGCGGCCGCCGTCGCTTTCGCCATCCTGGGAGTCGTGTCATGAGCGTAAACGCCACCATTCGCCAGAAGGAATTCTCCATGTACGACTACTCCTATCCCGAAAACGGAAAATCGCTTCGTTTCGATGTTCGGGCATGCATTGCGTGCGGTCGTTGTCTGGAAGTTTGTCCGCATCAGGTATTCGAATCCTCGGAAGCGGAGAGCGGCATCACGATTCGCCATCCGGAACGGTGCATGGAATGCGGCGCCTGCGTCGAAAACTGCCCCGTAGCCGCCATCACCGTGCGCCGGGGAGTTGGTTGCGCCGCCGCCGTCATCAACGGCATGCTCCGGGGCACGGACCCGAACTGTGACTGTCCGGGTCCGTCCTGCTGTACGGGTACCGGAAAGCCGGAGTGCGCTTCTCACAAAGCAGTCGCCGCTCGATATTCAGGCATCCGGGCTCAAGCGCCGCATGCATCCGGAACACTCCCGTCAGAGAACATTCTTCGCCGTCTCCGACCCGTCAAAACCACACACCCTGCAGCTACACGACAACCCCCCCGGCCGCATCGGGATCCACCACCACATGCCGAATGAGACTTTCGCTGGATATCAGGGTAAAGAGCGAACGCTCCTCCGGGGCTGTCTTCACCATGTCGCTTACTACTCATTTTAGTGGAGAGGAACCATGAATCGTCAGTAGTTACCCCTCGCGGGAATGAAAAATGGATGATACATGATATTCCGATCGAGGAAAAATCTTCGACTACACGACCCTGAAACTCCGGTCTGAGTTCGAGACCTTGTCCTTTGGTACCGATGCGGTACAATGAGAGTGGTTGCGATGGTGGATGAATTTCTGTCGCAATTCCAACATGGAGGAAACGATGAAGAGAAAGACAGGATATATCATCTTGGCGGCGGTACTGGCGGGAGGCTTGTTGCTTGGCTGCGATTTCCTGAAAGGCAACGGATATAAAAAGGAGATCGACGAACTTCAACACCAAGTATCGACACTGACGCAAGATCTCAAAAAAGCCGTCGATGAACCGACCAAGGCCGGTATTAAAAAGAACCTGCAGGAAGTCCAGAAAAAGCTCGAGGAATTGCTGAAGAAAGCTTCCAGCCAGGGGAAACAGGAAGTAAACAAGCTTCTGGAGGAGATGAAGAAAGCCATTGGCCAGTAAATCGTTTCCTTTCTAACCCTAATGTTTCACGTGAAACATTAGGGTTTTCTCTTACACCAATTCTTCACTTATTAAGAACCGATCCAAATTTTTTCTCCCGGGCTCTTTCCAAGATCAGACGCACCTGGAAAGAACTGCCATACAGCACGCGCCGTGCGAAGCGGTTCATCTGCCACCCGCGAGAAATCACAAGGCTGTTTCTGAAAGTAACCGCCCTTTGAAACTGGTTCCATTTCCAATGCTGTTTCACATGAAACAAAAAAGCCACCCTATCAGGATGGCCGTGAAAGTAAGGCGAGATTCATCACCCTGGGTTTTCCGTTTCGTCGTTCTCGGGATTATTCTCCACATCATTTCCCCGGTCATCGGAATCCTCGAAATCGTTTCCAAAAAGGGACGGCGTGTCCGCAGGGCCTGCAGGCTTGTCGGTTTCCGGTGTGACAGGAATCACCGGAGCGTTTATCGTATTTTCCTCTGCGATATCCTCGGGTTCTACTCGATCCAGCCCGATAACAAAATCCGGTCGGTCGATATTCACGATTCGGACACCCCGGGCACCCCGTCCCATGGTTCCCACGTCGCTTGCCTTGAGCTTAAGCGTCTTTCCCTGGCTCGTGATGACGACGACATCATCCGACTCGTTGACCGTGATGGCCCCAACGATTTCCCCCGTCTTGTCGGAATCCGAATCGTAGATCTTCTGCCCCTGTGTGCCTCGACCATGGGATGCGTACTCGTCGAATTCCACCCGTTTGCCATAGCCGTACTCGCTGAGTATCAGCATGGTTTCGCTCGGATCGACGCGAAGCATGGCGGTGAGCTCGTCATTGTCTGCCAGGTGGATACCGGCGACGCCGCGCGATTGCCGTCCCATTACGCGAACTTCGCGCTCCGTTACGCGAAGCGCCTTGCCCTTTCGGGTGATGAGGACGACCTCGTCCTTACCCCGAGTCTTGCAGGAAGAAACCATGCGGTCGCCTTCGTCCAGGTTGATGGCGATGATTCCGCGTGTTTTGGCGTGAACGAAATCACTCGTGGCGACCTTTTTGACAACGCCGCGCAGGGTACCCATGAACAGGAATTCGTCGTCGCGAAAATCCTTGAGGTCCACGACGGTGGAAATGTCCTCGTTGGGGGAAATCGCCAGGAGACTCTTGATATGGGCACCCCTGGCTTGCCGTGTCGCCTCGGGAATTTCATGAACCTTGAGCCAGTACGCTTTCCCCGCCGTCGTCGCAAAGAGGAGATAGTCGTGGGTCGTGGCCACGAAAAGTTGTTCGAGAAAATCGTCTTCCATGAGCGCGGCCGAGTTGGAACCTTTGCCGCCGCGTCCCTGGCTCCTGTACGCGCTGACGGGCACCCGCTTGATGAAGCCCTTGTTGGAGAGAAGGATGACCATCTCCTCGCGCCTGATGAGGTCTTCAATATTGATGGCCTCGATTTCGTCCAGCACGATTTCCGTCCTTCGCTTGTCACCGTACTTTCCGGAAATCCTGAGCGTCTCTTCCTTGACCACACCGAGTATCTTTTTTTCGTGGCCGAGCAGGTCCTCGAGATAGGCGATCAGGACTTGTACTTCCTTGAGCTCGGCTTCGATCTTGTCGGTTTCCAGGGTGGTGAGGCGGCCGAGCCTCATGTCGACGATGGCCTGGGTCTGGATCTCGGAAAGCCCGAAGCGCTCCCCAAGCCTGAGCTTGGCCATGTCCGTATTCCGGGAGCTCCTGATGATCTGGACGACTTCGTCGATGTTCCCGAGGGCGATGACGAGACCCTGCAGAATGTGCTCGCGCTCCCTGGCCTTCCGGAGATCGAAGCGGGTCCTCTTCGTGACCACGTCGACGCGGTGCGCAACGAACTTGGAAACGAGATCCTTGAGCGAAAGTTGTTTCGGCCGGCCGTCCACGAGAGCCAGGTTTATGATGCCGAAGGTCGACTGCAGCTGCGTATGTGCGAACAGCTGGTTCAGGATGAGCTTGGCAACCGCGCCCTTCTTGAGCTCGATGACCACGCGCAGGCCGTCGCGATCGGATTCGTCCCGGACGTCCCCGATGCCATCGATGACCTTGTCCCTGACAAGCTCGGCGATCTTCGCTACAAGTGAGGCCTTGTTGACGGCGTATGGAATCTCGTTGAAGACGATCTGCTCCCGTCCGCCCTTCATGGTTTCGATCTGGAACCGGCCGCGGACCAGGATCTTGCCCTTGCCGGTCACATAGGCTTCATGTATGCCCTTCCTGCCGAAGATGACGCCTCCCGTGGGGAAGTCCGGACCTTTCACATGGAACATGAGGGCGTCGATGGAGATCTCCGGATCTTCGATGTAGGCCGCTATCGCTTCGCAGACTTCGACGAGGTTGTGGGGCGCCATGCTCGTGGCCATGCCGACCGCGATCCCCGAAGATCCATTGACGAGAAGATTCGGGAAAGCAGCGGGAAGCACCGACGGTTCCTTCAGGGACTCGTCGTAGTTGGGGACGAAATCTACCGTCTCCTTGTCGAGATCGGCGAGCATCTCGTCCCCGACCTTGGAGAGCTTGGCCTCGGTATAACGGCTGGCCGCGGGCGGATCCCCGTCCACCGACCCGAAGTTTCCCTGGCCGTGGACGAGAGGGTACCGGAGGCTGAAGTCCTGGGCCATGCGCACGAGAGCGTCGTAGAGGGAAAGATCGCCGTGCGGATGGTACTTTCCCATGGCATCGCCGGTGATGCGTGCGCTTTTCTTGGTAGCCGAGTTCGGCTTGAGTCCCAGTTCGTCCATCGCGTAGAGCAGGCGTCGATGCACGGGTTTGAGGCCATCGCGGACATCCGGCAGGGCGCGAGCTACGATGACGCTCATGGCGTAGTTGAGATATGCGGTCTTGACCTCTTCCTCGACAGGAATCGGGATTATCTTTCCGGTCATTTCGGCCATGGGTAGAATTCTCCTTGGATCCTCCGCGCCGCCGCCTCAGCGGACGGGAAAGGCGCTATACGTCGAGATTCGAGACGGAGAGGGCATTCTCCTCGATGAACAGGCGGCGAGGCTCTACCTGTTCGCCCATGAGAGTCGTGAAAATCTCTTCCGCCTCCACAGCGTCATCGAGCTTGATCTGGACGATGTTGCGGCGGAATGGATCCATGGTGGTCTCCCACAGCTGGTCGGGATTCATCTCGCCCAAGCCCTTGTAGCGCTGGATAGCCACTTTCTCCGGGTCCTTGCCGCTCTCCGCCAGGACCTTGTCCTTTTCGTCGTCGTCGTAAGCGTAGAAGACCTTCTTCTCGTACGCGATCTTGTAGAGTGGCGGCATGGCCAGATAGACGAAACCGCCTTCAAGCATCGTAGTCATGTAGCGATAGAAGAAAGTCAGGAGCAGGGTGCGGATGTGCGAGCCATCGACGTCGGCATCGGCCATGATGATGACCTTGTGGTAGCGCAGCTTGCTCACGTCGAATTCGGCGCCGATTCCCGCGCCGAGCGAGGCGATGATGGGCTGGAGCTTGTCGTTCCCGATGACCTTGTCGATGCGCGTCTTCTCGACATTGAGCATTTTACCCCAAAGCGGGAGAATGGCCTGGAAGGTACGGTCGCGGCCCATCTTGGCCGATCCGCCCGCCGAATCGCCCTCCACGATGAAGATTTCGCATTTGGAAGGATCTTTTTCGGAACAGTCGGCGAGCTTGCCGGGAAGGCCAGCGCTCTCGAGGAAGGACTTCCGCCTTGTCAGCTCCCGCGCCTGGCGCGCAGCGATGCGGGCTCTGGCTGCGAGTACGGTTTTCTCGAGAATGGCCTGGATGACGTCAGGACGCGTTTCGAAGAACAACGTCAACTGGTCGGCGCAGTACGAATCGACGATCGCCTTGACTTCGGGATTACCGAGCTTGGTTTTCGTCTGCCCTTCGAACTGCGGCTCAGGCACCTTGACGGACAGTACGGCGGAAAGTCCCTCGCGGATATCATCCCCGGAAAGGGTTTCGTCGAGCTTCTTGGCGAACTTGGACTTCTTGAAGTACTCATTGATGATCCGGGTAAGGGCCGCCTTGAAGCCGATGAGGTGGTTTCCGCCCTCCCTCGTGTTGATCCCGTTCACGAAGGAGAACATGGATTCGTTGAATGTATCGTTGTACTGGATGCCAACTTCGATCTCGACGTCGTCACGCTGGCCGAGGAAGTAGATCGGATCATCATGGAGCACGATCTTGTTCTTGTTGAGGTGCTCCACGAATTCCCTGAGCCCGCCTTCGAATTTGAATTCGTGTGTCTTGGGTACGGAAAGCCGATCATCGGTCAGGGTGATCGTGATACCTTTGTTCAGGAAGGCAAGTTCGCGGAGACGGTTGGCGAGGATGTCGAAACTGTACATGGTCGTTTCGAAGATCGTAGGATCGGCCTGGAACCGGATGACGGTGCCCCGTTTGTCCGATTCGCCGATGACCTTCACGTCCTCTTCCGGTATGCCGCACTTGTATTTCTGGTAATGAACCTTGCCGTCACGGTGGACGAAGGCTTCGCAGAAGGACGAAAGGGCGTTGACGACGGAAACGCCGACGCCATGGAGACCGCCCGAGATCCTGTAGGAATCCTTGTCGAACTTGCCACCCGCATGCAGCTTGGTCATGACGAGCTCGAGGGCGCTCACCTTTTCAATCTGGTGAATGCCTACCGGTATGCCACGGCCATTGTCGGTCACGCGGACGATATCGTTTTTTTCGAGAACGACGTCGACGCGATCGCAGTGCCCGGCAAGAGCTTCGTCGACGGAGTTGTCGACGACTTCGTACACAATGTGGTGAAGGCCGTCAATGCCGGTCGTGCCGATATACATGCCCGGGCGTTTTCGGACAGCCTCCAGCCCCTTGAGAACCGTAATATTTTGCGCGGAGTATGATGAATCCATTGCGAACCCACTAATCGGATATCGGGCAGTCGTTCGAACTGTCGACGCCAGGTATTCTTTTAAAATGCCGAAAGTCGCCTGACGATCTTGCGTTTTCGGAAGATGCGAGTATACACTTTCGACGTTCTTTAGTAAAGCGAGCTGCCCATCATATGGAAGAGAGCAGATTCCTGCAACAGCCTGTGGATAAGGTGTTGATATATGGTTAATCCGTTATCAAACAAGGAATAGTATCACTGGATGAAAAGATGCGGAAAACATTCCGATGGTACAATACATCAATAATTTCATATGATGCATATAGTTATCCCATGCTACATAACAGAATTATAGATATTTTTCTGTAACATCACCATTTTTATCATCATTTGATGAAATATATATGAAAAACTGGTTCTTGCCACGTTGTGGATAACTTGTGTACATTGAGGCAATATCATGGACAATATGGATTTCGGTGTTTTTTGGAACGAAGCGATGAACCAACTTCGCGCCGAACTCGGCGAGAACGTTTTCACGCTATGGTTCAACATCTCTTACAAGTCCGCTTCCGAGACATCCATCATGGTCGGCGTCCCATCCACCTTCTACCGGGACCAGCTGGTGAAGAACTACCAGCCCGCCATCGAACGGAAACTCCTTGAGCTTTCGGGGCAACCGAGAGCCATGGAATTTGTAATTGAAAAGCGCCTGGGAAGCGATGAGCCGAATCCAACCGGTACAGGGAATTCCGGGCAGCCCCCAGCCGGGAGGGATGACTCACGTACAGGGACCATGTCCCCTGTCGGAACGAATTCGACCGCCGGAAGCGGTGACCGTCGACCGGAACCGACACGTTCGAGACATACACAGCTCCGCACCGATTATACCTTTGAAAACTTCATCATCGGGGAAAACAACAATTTCGCTGCCAACGCCGCCCTGGCCATCACCAAGAACCCGGGTACGGCTTATAATCCCTTCCTGATCTATGGCGGCGTCGGGCTCGGCAAGACCCATCTCATGCAGTCGATCGGCAATCGCGTATGGGAAACCAACGAAAAGACGAAGATCATCTGCATAACCGCCGAGGATTTTACCAACGAGTTCATCGAATCCATCCACTCGGGCAAACCCCAGCTCTTCAAGAACAAGTACCGATATGTCGACATCCTGCTCATCGATGATATCCATTTCCTCCAGGACAAGCCGCAGAGTCAGGAAGAATTGTTCCATACCTTCAACGCCCTGTATAACGGAAACAAGCAGATGGTCTTCACCTGCGATCGCCCCGTTTCGGAGATCAAGGGATTTTCCGACAGGCTCAGGAATCGTTTCGAACGGGGTCTCAACGTCGACCTTCAACCCCCGAACTATGAAACGCGCTTCGCAATCCTGAAAAAAAAGATAGAAAATGCGAAAATCAATGTCCCGAACGCGGTACTCGAAATTATTTCAAAGAATATTTCCACGAACGTGCGCGACCTCGAAGCCGCACTCATGAAGCTTGCCGCCTATGCCGACCTCGTCGGAAAGGAAATCACTCTGGAGATCGCCCAGCAGCAGCTCAAGGATGTATTCAGCCAGACAAAACACGGCAATATCACGATCGACCATATCATCCGCGTCGTCGCTGAGTATTTCAACGTTTCTTCGGGTGACCTCAAAGGCAAGAAACGAACCAAAAATATCGCCTTGCCCCGCCAAGTCGCCATGTACATAGCGCGGGAAATGACCGAGTATTCGACCACGGAACTCGGTCTGGAATTCGGCGGACGGGATCATACGACGGTGATGCATGCGTGTTCACGGACGGAGGAACGCCTCAAGTTGGATCCTAGCCTCGAGACCACAATCAAACGACTGAAAACAACCATCAAGGAGATGAGCATCAAGTGACCGTACCTGTGTACAAGTGACCGTTTTTTGTGCACCTTTTTCCCGCTCGGTGAATATGTGGACAAGCCTGTCGCCGGATCATCGTTCTATCAACAAGCCTATGTGCTTGCCTGGATGGGAGCTTTATGCCTTGCGCACATTCGGAATGCCCTTATTATTATGATGATTGATATATAGTTATACTATTGATAATAATACCGTACCGTTGTAGGCCTGTTTTTTTTGATAGAGTAAGCCTTTCCCGTAGACGGCATTATCCAAGAGCCGCGATCGGAAACCGGAGGAGCGAACCATGAAATTTACGTGCGAAAAAAACGCATTTGCAAGGGAGATTTCCCTTGCCCAGGAAATCATCGCTTCCAGAAACGCATTGTCGATCATGTCCAATGTCTATCTTGAAGCCTCCGACGACGGACTTCTGGTCCGTGCCACCGATATAAAAACGGGTTTTGAAACCCGCCTGCCCGTAGAAACCGTCGAACCCGGAAGCATGACGGTGTTTTGCGACAAACTTACGGTCATACTCGCCAATATTCCCGAAGGGTCTCTCGAATTCACCGAATCGGATTCGCGTGTGACGGTCAAACCCAGCTTCAAGAAAGTGCGATTCCAGCTCAAGACCATATCGAGCGAAAAATTCCCCGAACTTCCGGAGATCGAGGAAAGCAGGTTTTTCGCACTTCCATCACGTGATTTCAAGGATATGATCGGACAAACTTTCTTCGCGGTTTCGGACGACGAAACGCGTTTTTTCATGAATGGCGTGTTCATGGAAAAGGTCGAAGGCGGTTTGGCAATGGTAGCGACGGACGGACGCAGACTGGCTTACGTCAGGAAACAGCTCGAAACGTCCATACCGGACTTCAAGGGTATCATCGTTCCGCCCAAGATCCTTTCCCTGGTTCTCAAGCACGCGCCTGACGAAGGTCCCATCGAAGTGGCCGTTGGCGACAAGAACCTGTTCGTGAAATTCGGCAACTACAGTTTCAGCACGGTGTTGATCGAAGGGCAGTTCCCGAACTACCAGAAAGTGATACCCGAGCACCAGGTGAACAGGCTCGTCGTCAATAGACAGGATCTCATGGACGCCCTGAAACGCGTCGCCATCTTCGTGGAACAGAAATCCAGGCGCACTTTCCTTGCGCTGTCCGAGGGCGTCATCACGCTTTCGTCCGAGGAAAGCGAATTGGGGACGGCACGCGAGGAAATCCCCTGCCGCTACTCGGGACCCGAAGCGACGATAGCCCTGAACTACAAGTATCTCGAGGATCCTCTTCGCGCCTGCAGCACTCAGGACGTGACGATAGAGTTCACGGAGCCGAACCGGGCGATCACCGTCAAACCGGACCCCGAATCGTTCTACTTTCACATCGTCATGCCGATGCAGCTCGAGTAGTCCTGGCCTGAAAAAACCTTGCCCCGGAGGCATCGAGACGCGGAGGGGATGCCGGAGGATACGAACCGCGAAGATCACGGAGAAAGCGAAGGGTACGAAGGGAAGAAAGGGAATAAGGGTTGAAGACAAGCAACGGAAACGCTCTTGTCGACGATGCCGAATCCATGTCCTGGATGGCCGTTTCTCTCTCCCTTCCCTTCGTGTACTTCGCGCTCCTTCGCGCCCTTCGTGGTTTCTCTTTCTCAGTACCTCAGTGCCTCCGTGGCAAATTTTTGATACTTTTTTCGGTTGCCCGGCGAAGGGTCCAGAATGATCGAAAACCTCCGTTTTCTCTCGTACCGGAATATCGCCGATGGCGAGGTGGCCCTGTCGTCCCGGCGCGTATTCCTTGTCGGGGAAAACGGCCAGGGCAAGTCCAATTTCCTCGATGCCATCTACTTGCTCTGTTTCGGCTCTTCGTTTCGCGGTACCAGGGATTCGGAGGCGGTGCGGAAAGGCGGGTCAATTTTTTCGCTTATCGGTAATTTCGCGCGGGACGGAATGAAGGAAAGCGTGTGCATACGTTTTGAAAACGGAAAGAAAACCATCCGGAGCGGCGACAAACCGGTCAGGGACCGCAAAGATCTCGTTGCGCGCTATCCGACGATCGTATTCTGCCATTCCGATTTCGAGTTCGCACACGGGGAACCCGAACGGCGGCGGTTTTTTTTCGACCAGACAGCGAGCCTGGCTCATCCCGGGTATATCGATTCCTTCAGGGATTTCCGGCGGGTATTGAAAACCCGGAATCTCGCGCTCAAGGGGAAAAGGGTGAATATCCTGGACGTTCTCGACGAACAGCTCGTTACGTACGGAATTTCGCTTTCCGAGCGCCGTCAGTCGATCACGACGGAATTTTCAGGCGTTTTTTCAGATAACCATGAGAAGGTATCCCGTATCGGCAGCCGCGTTTCGATCGAGTACAGGCCATCCTGGAAATTCGTGGGAGACCGGGGAAAGGCTCTCGACGAATTACGCCGCAGGCGCCCGGACGAGCTGGCGCTGGGGACGACGCTCTCGGGACCTCACCGCGACCGCTTCAGCTTTATCGAGGCGGCCCGGGATTTCACGACAACGGCGTCGACCGGACAGCTACGTCTGCTTTCGCTGCTGCTTCGGACCGCCCAGGCCGATTACTGCACCCGCGTCACGGGGAGGGCCCCAGTCCTCCTCCTTGACGACGTGCTTCTTGAGCTGGATCCGGACAAGCGGAGCAGGTTCATGGAAACCCTGCCCGACCATGAACAGGCGATCTTCACGTTCCTGCCCGGAGAACCCTACGAGACTTATCTCACCGACGATGCCTTGGTATACTGGGTCGACCATGGACGATTCACGAGTAAAAACGGCTGCTGAACTCATTTCGTCGCTCATTTCACCGCAGACGGCTCAGGCGGCCGAACGCTGGTTCGAATTTGGCACTGCGTGGAAACGGGCAGCGGGTGAGCGGGAGGGAGCCCATTCGCATGTCGTGGACGCCCGGAACGGGATTCTCGTCGTCGAGGTGGAGCATCCGGGCTGGATCCAGCTCCTGCAAATGAAGCAATCGGCTATTCTCGACAAGCTGGCGCGGCGCTTCCCCGACCTTGGACTGAAGGCGATTGCGTTCCGCCTGGCCGCAGACCCCAAACCCGCGGATGGCGGGGAATCCATGGCGGTGCCGGTCAAGCCCGTGTTCCGGTCCGATGGCGACGAACGTCCGGAGAATCCCGACAAAGCGGAAGGGTTTACTGTCGAAGCGGTCCGCGACGATGCCTTGAAATCCGCATTGACGAGCCTGGCAGCCGCGTTCGAAGATGAAAAGGGCGGCGGGAAGCCGGATGACTCCATTGACCAAGACCGATCTTGAATTCTATACTCATTCTCCGAATCCGTCGATACTGTCGGCGGCTTGAGAGGCAAATGTCCTTCAAGTCGTCCGGTACAACATAGCAAGGAGCACCTCGCCATGAAACGCACCTATCAGCCGAGCAGGACGCGCCGCGTCCGCAAATTCGGCTTCCGCGCCCGGATGGCCACCCGGGGCGGTCGTCTCGTTCTCAAACGCCGTCGGGCCAAGGGCCGGGTCAAGCTTTCGGTCTCCGACGAGAAGAAGAAGTACTGAGGCCGGTGACCGACGCCGGGAGCGCGCGGCCTGATGCCAGGTTCCGGAAACGGGAACGCATACGGACGCGGGCCGACATCGACGCGGTCTTTTCCGGGGGATCCCGGCATTCCGTCAAGGGCATGCGCCTGCATGCCAGGCGGAGAGAACCGGGAGCGAACAGGGTAATTTTCATTCCTGTCAGGAAATTCGGCGGTTCTGTGGCGCGCCAACGCGCGCGGCGGATCATCTCCGAGGCGTTCAGGCTCGTGAAGGCGCGCCTGACGACAGGATGGGACTTCGTGTTTGTCATCTATCCCGGATCGGATTCGTTCGAAGAGCGCCGGAAGCAGGTGGAAACGGTTCTGGCCATGGCCGGAGCCTTACCCCGAAAGCCATGAAAAAGCTGCTTGCCCTCGTCATTCTCGGGCTCATCAGGACGTATTCCGCAGTCGTTTCTCCGCTGTTGCCTTCTGCCTGCCGCTACTACCCTACCTGCTCGGCGTATGCCGCGGAAGCAGTGCGGAAGTACGGACCATTTATCGGAGTGAAAAAAGCCCTTTCACGAATCCTTCGCTGTCATCCATACCATCCGGGAGGCTATGATCCGGTACCATGAGTGATAACCCATACCAGAAACCCAATGCCTTCGACGGAAAGACCATGCTCGCCGTGGTACTCTCCGTCGCGGTGATCGCCGCGAGCTTCGCGATCCAAACCTACTTTTTCCCGCCCAAGCGGGAACCCTTGCCCGCCGAGCCGACCACCCAGCAGGCCCCGGCCGAGACGCCGGGAACCTCGTTTACAGCCGCGCCCACGATCGCTGCCGGCCCGCGGGCCGCGGAAGTGCCGGCGACGGTGGATGCACTTGAGGCTTCCATCGAAAAACCGTCGGTCAAGACCACCCATGAGCTGAATACCGATGTTTTCACGGCGCGCTTCACGAACGAGGGCGGCGAACTCGTTTCGCTCAAGCTCAGGAAGCATTCCGACAAGGGCGGTTTCGTCGACATCATGCTTCCCGACGAGGGCGGCACCCGCGGATTCGCGATTGCGTTCGGCGACGCCGAAGCGCCCCCCTACCGCGAGTTGATGAACTTCAAGCGGATCGATGACAGGACCGTGGAGTTCCACCGCGCGATGCTCGTCCCGACCCCGGGGAAGGCCGTTCCTTCGATGGTCACCTTGCGCAAGCGCTACACCTTCATGTCGGACGAATACATGTTCCGGCTGGAGATCGTACTCGAGAACGCCGCGAACGAGGTTGTCCCCTTCAACAAAAACGGGATGGCCTACACCCTCTCCTTCGGTCCGGGGATAGGCCCGAGCTACGACGACGTGTCGGCCAGGTCCGATTTCCGGAAATTCATCAATCTGGAAAACGGCAAACCCAAGGAATTCAAGCCAAAGGGCGGCAGGGAGACGATCGGGCGCCGCGTGTCGTGGACGAGCATCGTCGGCAAGTATTTCGAGTTGATCGCCATCCCTGACGCCACGCCATATGCGATCGGCTTCGAGTCGGCGATGGTCAACCAGCGAGCCACGAAGAACGTGCTGTACTTCACCCGTCCCGTCATCAAAGCCGGTCGCCAGACCGATTCCTTCCTTTTCTATGCAGGACCGAGGACCAGTGCGGAACTGGCCCGCTACGACGATGCACGCAAGAACGGCTTCGGCCGCTCGGCCGACAAGCTCGAGGAATCCCTTCTGGGCGGAAGCCCGCTGGGTTGGCTCGAGCAGATCCTCAAGGTCGCGCTGAAATTCTTCTATGGCATCATTCCCAACTACGGCGTGGCGATCATCCTGGTCACCCTCCTCGTCAAGGTGCTCACCTTCCCCCTCACCCACAAGGGCAGCGAGGCTTCGGCGCGCATGCAGGAACTCCAGCCCAAGATGCAGGAGCTCCAGGCGAAGTACAAGAGCAACCCGCAGAAGCTCAACGCGGAGATGGCCGCCTTCTACCAGAAGGAAGGCTACAATCCTCTGGCCGGCTGCCTTCCCCTGCTCATCCAGTTCCCGCTCTTCATCGCGATGTACAGCCTGTTCAACACGCATTTCGATCTTCGGGGCGCGATGTTCATCCCCGGCTGGATTCCCGACCTTTCCCAGCCGGAGTCGGTTTTCAACTTTCCCATGATCAGCCTGGTCATCTGGAAGGTGAGCGCGATCCGCCTCCTGCCGATGATGTACCTCGGGAGCCAGCTGCTCTACGGAATGTTCACCCAGACACCCCAAACCGGGCAGAACGCGTCCCAGATGAAGTTCATGATGTACGGCATGCCGCTCATGTTCTTCTTCATCCTGTACGACGTCCCGTCGGGCCTTCTCGTGTACTGGATCGCGTCCAACGTGCTGACGATCGGCCAGCAGGTGCTCATAACCGACATCATGAAGAAGCGCAAGGCCGCGAAGCAGGCGGTCGCGGCCGCCGATATCTCCGACGCAGCCAGGTTCGTCGGAAGCAAGAAATCGAAGAAAAAGTAAAATCTTTACCAGGAGATCCTGCATGGAATACGAATTTGAGGGCAAGACCGAGATGGAAGCCATCGATGCCGCAGCGGCCGAGCTCGGGCTGGCCAGGGACGAATTCGACGTCGAGATCGTGGAATCGGTGTCGGGCGGCCTGTTCAAGAAAGGCAAGGTCAAGATACGGATCCACTTGCACGGAAACGCCGCGGCGAACGCCCGGAAGCCCGAACGGAAGGTGGAGCGGGAACCCGACCACGACACGCCGGGGGAAGCTGCGCGCGAGCCGGTCCGCGCTCCGGCAAACCCCGAGGCGACCGACGAGTTCGAACGCCAGGTCATCGATTTCACACGGGACATCGTCGAGAAGATGGGGTACTCCGGCAAGGTGTCGGTGCTTTTCAGGGAGGAGAAGAAACTCGGCCTCCGGCTCGAAAGCGACAACGCGTCGATCCTGATCGGGAAAAAGGGCAAGAACCTTGACGCCATCCAGCTGCTCGCCAACGTGTACGTCAGCAAGCTCGGCCGTGAGGATATCCGCATCGTGCTCGATTCCGAGAATTACCGCATCAGGCGTGAAGAATCCCTCGTTCGCCTTGCGTACGAGACGGCGGAAAAAGTCCGCAGGACGAAGCAGTCGTCCCTTCTCGAGCCCATGAATCCCTTCGAGCGGCGCATCATCCACACGACGCTCAATGACATTGTCGACGTGGAAACGAAGAGCGAGGGTGAAGGCCTCTACAAGCAGGTTCGTGTCCTTTTCAAGGGCGCCGCCCGCTGATGTTCCCGGGCAACCGCGACGATGAAGGCGCTCCGTGAGGGGCGCCCTTTATTTGGGAAACGGGACCACGAAGGTCGCGAAGGGGAGAGGAAGGACACGAAGGATCGGAGAAGAGTGAAGAGGCTTCAGGGAAATCATTCCTTCCCGATCGCTCTAGCCTTCGCGCTCTTCGTGTACTTCGTGGTCGGCCATTGCCCGAATGCCCCTCTTTCCTCCGTGACTCCGTGGTCGGTATTTCCCGGTGATCTACAACCGCAGCGCCGCAAGGACGACATCGCCGTAGCGGTCGGCTTTGGCGGAGCCGAACCCGAATACGAGGAGCAGGGCCTTCCGGTCCGCGGGTTTCCTGACCGCCAGTTCGAGCAGGGTCCGGTCGGAAAAGATGACATAGGGGGGGACGCCCGCCGCCGTCGATAATTTTTTCCGGAGGGTGCGAAGCCGCAGGACGAGATCTTCGTCGACGCCGCCCTCGCCCGCGATGGCGCGGAGCAGTTCCGGATCCAGTCCCCGCCTGCCCTTTTCCCGGGATTTGGTACGGATCACGGGCAGCGCCCCGCATACCTGAGTCCGATCCCTGAGGACATCGACCCCATGCCCGGTAAGCCGAAGGGTTCCGAATGGTTCGACGTTTTCGAGGAGACCGGCCCGGGTGAGTGTGCGAGAGAGGGCGAACCATTGGTCCTTCGTCCAGTCCTTCCCGATACCCCAGGTGGAAAGAGCGTCATGGCCAAGCTCGACGAGGCGTGAAGCTTTGGATCCGACAAGGACATCCGCGACATGACCCGCGCCGAAACGCTGACCGGTTCGGACGACGCAGGACATGAACTTCTGGGCGGGTACGGTCAGGTCGTCATGGCCGCCGGCGGAAAGGCAAACGTCGCAGGATGCGCAATTGGCGGCGGGATAGGATTGGCCGAAGTAGGAGAGTATGCCTGCCCGGCGGCAGGTATCCGCATCCACGACGCGGACCAGCGCCTTGAGCCTGGCGCGTGAAGCTTCAAGCTCTTCCCCCTGGAGGTCGGCAAACATGCTTTCCAGTTTTCGTACGTCGCCCCAGGAGTAGAAGAGCACGGCCTTCGCGGGGAGCCCGTCGCGGCCCGCGCGACCGAGTTCCTGGTAATACTGTTCCACCGAGCGGGGAAGATCGGCATGGATGACGTAGCGGACATCCGGCTTGTCGATCCCCATGCCGAAGGCGGTCGTGGCCGCCACCACGGGGATGTCGTCGGAAATGAAGGCGTCCTGGACCCGGGATCGCTCGGCGTCGGGCAAGCCCGCGTGGTAGGCGGCCGCCGCGATGCCCCTGGCGCGGAGCGCAATCGCCATGTCCTCGGTGCGTGCCCGGGAAAGACAGTAGATGATCCCCGACTCGTCGGGGCGCTCGAGGGCGAATGCGACGATCTCCTCGATGGCGCGGCGTTTCGGGCGGACTTCGAGAGCGATGTTGGGACGGTCAAAACTACCGATGAACTCGGTTGGAGCGACGAGGCCGAGGGAAGTCCGGATGTCCGAACGTACATGGTCGGTAGCCGTCGCCGTGAGCGCCAGGCAGGGAGGGGAGCCGAGCCGTTTCCGGATTTCCCCGAGCATGCGGTATTCAGGCCGGAAATCATGCCCCCACTGGGAAATGCAATGGGCTTCGTCCACGGCCAGCAGGGAGACTGTCGCCGCGGCGAGGATGCCGGCCGCCCTTCCGCCGACGAGGGTTTCAGGCGCCGCGTAGAGGAGCCGCGCCCTGCCCGAGCGCACGGCTTCCGCGTTCGCCGCGTACTCCTCCGGTGGAAGGGAGCTGTTGAGGACGGCCGCCTCGATGCCGAGTTCGCGGAGAAAGGCCACTTGGTCGCGCATGAGGGCGATGAGGGGCGATACGATGACGGCGATGCCCGGCTGTACGAGCGCGGGCACCTGGTAGCAGAGCGATTTTCCCCCGCCGGTCGGGAGCACGGCGAGCACGTCGCGCTTTTCCAGCACCGAGGCGATGATCTCTTCCTGGAGAGGCCGGTACGAGTCGTAGCCGAAGGTGTCCCGGAGGATGTCGATCGGTGCGGGATGCATCGGGCGAGTATAGCGTGAAAGTCCGCGCGAGGCGATCGAGCATCGGGATGGATCGAACATGTCGAAAACAGGATACGCCTGCGGGACGCGCCGACGCTCGATTCAACGATCGGTCCGATGTCCTGAGACAGCCTCATTTGTTGATTTAAAAGAAAAGAGATGATACAGTTGTTCAGGTATTGAACAAGCCATACATCACCGATTCCGACCGGGGAGCGAGTTTCGGCCGCCTCCGTGAAGGTTTCGGGTCCATTCAAGCCGGAACCGTCCCTTCGGGATGGTCGGCTTCGCCTTGCCTTCAGGATACCGCGAAGATCCCCCATCGCGGCATCAACCCCGGTCCGTGAGCATACACCCACACTACAGCATGGAAAACGACGCAGAACTGGCCATACTCGAAAATATCTACCTGTCTCAGCGGGATGCGGGCGTCCAGGTAACCCAGCGCGAGCTCGCGAAGCACGCGGGGGTTTCCCTCGGGATGACCAATGTTCTCCTCAAGCGCTTCAGCGAAAAGGGATGGCTCCTGGTGCGCAGGGCGAACGCGAGGAATATCAGCTATGCGCTGACCCCGGACGGCATCAACGAGATCGCGAGGCGCACGTTCCGGTACTTCAAGCGGACGGCCACGAACGTCCACGTCTACCGCGAACTCATCGAAAGTTTCGTGACCGGGAAGAAACGGGAAGGGTACACGGCGATCCTCCTCGTAGGATCGAGCGACCTCGATTTCATCCTCGAATTCGCCTGCGAACGCTTTGGCATCATGTTCATGAAATGCGCCGATCCCGAACGCGCCCTTTCCCTGGACTTGACGGTAAAACCCCTGCTGGTCTTTTCGGAAGGCATCGAACAACCGCCCGATGGGGACGGCCGCGTTTCGCTGAGGGCAGTCGTCACCGGAAAGGCATAATTGAAAGCATCGAGCATGCTGGACGAAAATGGAGACCAACATGATGAAACTGCCCGCATCGTTTAAAGCCAACGATATCCGTGGCCTCGTGCCCGGGGACTTCAACGCGGACCTGGCGCTGCGCGTCGCACGCTCCTTCGCCGAGGAAATGATTTCCGGCGGCATGGTCGTCGTGGGGCGGGATGCCCGGCTGGAGAGCCCGGGGCTGGCAACTGCCGTCATTCGGGGCCTCGTCGAGAGCGGGATGGACGTCGTCGACATCGGGACCTGCGGCACCGAGGAAGTCTATTTCCATACCTCGTTCAAGCGCGCTGCCGGCGGGATCATGGTCACGGCCAGCCATAATCCCAAGGGCTACAACGGGATGAAGCTGGTTCGCGAAGGCTCGATACCCGTCGGTAGCGAAAGCGGCCTGCGGGCGATAGGCGAACGAGCCGTCAGGGGCCAGTTCCGCGCCGCGGTCCGAACCGGGGCCGTGCGCGAGGATTTCGATAAAACGCCGTACATCGATCGCCTGCTCGCTTTCGTCGATACGACGACCCTGAAATCCATGTCCGTCCTCGCGGATCCCGGGAACGGCATGGCCGGCCCCATCGTCCGCCTCCTGGAACGGCGTCTGCCCATGAAATTCGCGTTCGTCGGGGAAGAACCCGACGGCAACTTCCCGAACGGGGTGCCCGACCCTCTCAAGGCCGCCAACCAGAAACGGACCGCGGAAGCCGTCGTCCGGACCGGAGCCGATTTCGGCGTCGCGTGGGACGGGGATTGCGACCGCTGTTTTCTCTTCGACGCCGCGGGCCGCTTCGTGGACGGGTACTACCTCGTCGGGCTGCTCGGCGAGGCCATGGCATCCAAGCGGCCTGGCACGAAGATCGTCCATGACCATCGCCTTGTCTGGAATACGGTAGAACGGGTGAAAGCGGTCGGCGGCGTGCCCATCAAGGAGCGCACCGGCCACGTGTTCATGAAGCAACGGATGCGCGCCGAGGATGCCGCATACGGTGGCGAGATGAGTTCGCACCACTTTTTCAGGGATTTCTACTTCTGCGACAGCGGAATGATACCCTGGCTCCTCGTCGCCGAACTCATGTCGAAAAGCGGGAAAACCCTCGCCCAACTCGTGGACGACGCCATGGCCGCCTACCCTTGTTCGGGCGACAGAACCTACCATGTACCGGACCCCCTTGCCGCCGTTTCCCGCCTCTACGACGCCTACGCGGGAGCCGAGGGCGCGAAAATCGACCGCGAGGACGGGCTTTCCGTGGAGTTCCCCGACTGGCGCTTCAACGCGCGGTCTTCCAACACCGAGCCCGTGCTCCGCCTTACGCTCGAAACGCGCGGTGATGCCGCGGCGGTACCCATCCACGTCGCCGAGCTGGAATGCGTGATCGAGGCGCTCGGGATATGAGCGGATGGCGCCCAAAGGGGAATCCATGAAAGAGCTGTCGAAGACGGGGGAAGCGGTACTCGTTTCGATGCTCAATCGGGACCATGCCGTCGATCCGGAAAACCTGCTTTCGGTCATAGACTGGGGCGCGCTCGGGTTCACGCTCCACGCGGAATACGGCATCATCGAGAATTATTTCCTGCGCATATCCAAGCCGTACGCGGAGGGCCTTCGGGCAGCGAACGAAGCCGAACGCGCGGGGATCGAATCCGGGTATCATGCAGCCTTGGACGGCGGCGATTCCTGGCGCGCGATGGATGCCGCCGATGGGCTGCCGTGGGATGTCGACATCGTCGATCTGAAACGGCTTCCGGATCATGTCCGTGCGCGTATCCCGGGAAAAGGCATGGTTCTCGCGTGAAAGGCCCGGTCGGGAAACGGAAGGAACCATGACCAACGTGATCCTCTGCGGCGGCGTGGGGAGCCGGCTCTGGCCCCTGAGCCGTACGCACATGCCCAAGCAGTTCGCGCGCATCCTGCCCGGGGAAACCCTCTTCGAGCGGACGGTGCGACGCAACCGTGTCCTCGGTTGTGGCATCTTCGTGGCGATCAACGAAGCACAATATCCGCTCGCGGCTGCCCAACTGGCCACGCAGGGTATCGAGTCGGTCGATGCCGTGATCGAACCCGTCGGCAGGAATACCGCGCCTGCCATCGCCCTGGCCTGCCTGGCGCTCGACCCGGGGGAAACGGTGCTCGTGACGCCAAGCGACCACGTGATCCTGGACGAGGACGCGTACCGGGTCGCGGTGGCCCGCGCCGTCGAACTGGCGGAGACAGGCGTTCTTGTCGTCTTCGGGATCGAGCCTCGATATCCTGAAACCGGTTTCGGCTATATCGAGCTCGACGGCGAGCGTGTCGCGAGCTTCAAGGAGAAACCGGACCTGGCGACGGCGAAGCGATATTGCGAGGAGGGCAACTACGCCTGGAACGCAGGGATGTTCTGCTTCAAGGCCGGTGTCTTCCTCGATGAGCTGCGGCTCCACGCGCCTGACGTCCACGCGGCGGCGACGGCAGCCCATGGACGCGCCCCGGTCGGCATGCAGCTTCGCGTCGCGCGTGCGGACATGGAAGCCATACCCTCGATAAGCGTCGATTACGCCGTCATGGAGAAATCGAAACGGATGGCTTGCGTCCCCTGCGACATAGGATGGAGCGATGTCGGCGGTTTCGATGTCTTGTATGACGCGCTTCCTGGCGCGGACGACAAGGCTCGCGGCGGTTCGCCGGAAGTTCTCGAGATAGGCAGCCGCGGTAATCTCGTCATCGAGCGGGACAGGTTCGTCGCCCTCATCGATGTCGAGGACCTCGTTGTCGTCGGGACGGCGGACGCGTTGCTCATCTCCAAAAGGGGCTCGACCCAGAAGGTCAAGGATGTCGTCGACCGCCTGAAAGCCGGACGGCCGGAGTTGACCGAGGAAGCCGCTCCCGGCAGCGACGCGTCGACGAGGCTGGACATCGCGCCGGGCAGGCGACTGTCCGTCATAACGCAGGCCAAGGAGCGCTGGTTCGTGATTCGCGGCGAAGCGGAGATCAATGCAGGCGGCATCGCCACACGCTGTGGAACGGGCATGGAGCTTCCCGATTCCACCGGAACGCCTTGCACGATCGCGAATGTCGGGAACGTCGTACTGTCGATTGTCGAGCGGGCGTGATCCGGGTTCAGCGCGCGAGGCCGGTATCGATCTGGAACACGCCGTCCTGGCTGAACCTACTGCAGTTGGGCGTGTGTCCGCAGAAACATGCGGTAACCGTCGATGTGGAGAGCGGCGACCGGAATCTGTCGCGGTTCACGGCATGCGCATTGAGAAGAAACCAGCTTCACGGGCGCGATAATTCAAGTTTTTCGTGCAGGAAAGGGATGGATCGACATGAGCAGGATAGCGGTGATCGGGTCGGGATACGTCGGGTTGGTCAGCGGGGCGTGCCTCGCCGATTTCGGGAACCATGTCATGTGCGTGGACAACAACGAGGGCAAGATCGAGGCGTTGAAGAAGGGTATCATCCCCATCTTCGAACCGGGCCTCGACGATGTGGTGGCGCGCAACGCTTCGGCCGGACGCCTTTCCTTCTCCACGGATCTCGGCGCCGCCGTCCGCGGCAGCGAGGTCGTGTTCATCGCGGTGGGCACGCCGCCCGCCGACGACGGGAGCGCCGACCTGCGCTACGTCGAGGCCGTCGCGCGCGCCGTCGCCGGGGCCATGGACGGGTACCGGGTCATCGTCGACAAGAGCACCGTCCCCGTCGGCACGGCCCGCAAGGTACGCGGATGGATCGCCGAGGAACTGGCAAGGCGCGGCGCCGGCATCGGGTTCGACGTCGTGTCCAACCCGGAATTCCTGCGTGAGGGATCCGCCGTCCTGGACTTCACCCACCCGGACCGGGTCGTGATCGGAGCGGAATCGGAACGGGCCAGGAGCGCCATGAAGGACGTCTACCGGGCGCTCTACCTCGGCGAGACTCCCTTCATCGAGACGGAGCTCGAGACCGCCGAGATGATCAAGTACGCGTCGAACGCATTCCTGGCGGTCAAGATCACCTTCATCAACGAGGTGGCGAACCTCTGCGAGCGCGTCGGCGCGAACGTCCAGGACGTGGCCCGTGCCATGGGCAAGGACGGACGCATCGGCGCCAAGTTCCTGCATCCGGGCCCCGGCTACGGCGGTTCCTGCTTCCCGAAGGACACGCAGGCCATGGCGCGCACGGGCCGCGATCACGGCGAAGCCCTCTCCATCGTCGAGACGACGATCGAGGCGAACGAGCGCCAGAAGGCCCGCATGGTGGACAAGATCGAAAACGGCCTCGGCGGCAAGGGATCCCTGAAGGGAAAGACGATCGCCGTCCTCGGGCTGGCGTTCAAGCCCAACACGGACGACATGCGCGACGCCCCAGCCATCGCGATCTGCGAGGGGCTCGCCGCCCGGGGAGCCGGGATCAGGGCCTGGGATCCCGAGGCGATGAAGGAAGCCGCGTGGCGGCTTGCCGATATCAAGGCGAACCTGGAGTTCGCGAAGGACGAGTACGACGCCATGACCGGCGCCGACGCCCTCGTGCTCGTGACGGAATGGAACCAGTTCCGCACCCTGGATTTCGGTCGCGTGAAGGGGCTCCTGAAAGCTCCCGTCTTCTTCGACCTCCGCAACGTGTACAAGCGGCCCGATGTGGAGGCGGCCGGATTCCGGTATTTCGGGGTAGGGCAGTGAGGAACCGTTCCCGCGGGCAGCCGGCCATGCGCGCCTGGTATTTCCTTCTTTTCCTAGCCGCGCCCGCGCCCGCATTCGCCTACCTGGATCCGGGAACGGGCAGCCTGCTGCTCTACGCGATAGCGGGAGTGGCCACGACCATACTCTTCGCGCTGCGGAATCTCTGGTACGGCATCAGGGGCAGGATCTTCCTGGCAGGCAAGATCGCGGTGTCGAGCCACCTGCCGGACGTGGTGTTCCACTCAGAGGGCGGCAAGTACTGGCAGGTTTTCAAGCCCGTCATCGAAGCCCTCGGCCGGGAGGGGGTTTCCTGCGCGTACGTGACGCCCGATTCCTCCGATCCGGGGCTCTCGTTCGTTTCGCCCGGCCTGCAGGGCATCCGGCCGGGCGGGGAGACGGCGACCATCGCGTGGATGAACGCCGCCAGGGCCGCCCTGGTGGTTTCGACGACGCCCCATCTCGACGTGTACATGCTCAGGCGATCTCGCGGCGTTCGCCGCTACGCGCACCTGTTCCACGCGCCGACGGACCTGGCTTTCTACGAAAAGTACGCGTTCGACTGGTACGATTGCCTGCTGACGGTCGGTCCCTTCCAGGACTCGAGCGTCAGGGCGCTGGAGGAGCGGCGGGGGACGCCCGTAAAGGATCTGCTCCCCACGGGCTGCACGTACTTCGATTACATGCTCGATGAAATCGCCCTTCAGCCACGCCGCGACGGGGGACCGCCTACCGTGCTCTACGCCCCGGCCTGGGGCGTGCGCAGTTCGGCGCTCAAATATGGAACCGGCATCATCGACGCCCTCGTCGGCGACGGGTTCCGCGTGATCTTCCGGCCCCACCCCCAGTTCTACGTTTCGCACAGGGATCTCATCGCGGATGTGGAAAAGCGGCTTGCAGGAAAGGGTCTCGTCGAAATCGACCGGAACCGAACGGGCATCGCCTCCATGGCCAGGTCAGACGCCATGGTCACCGACCTCTCCGGCATACTCTTCGACTATGCCTGCCTGTTCGGAAAGCCCATCGTTCTCGCCAACGCGGAAGCCGATGCGGGGGGGCAGGAAGGCGAGGATCTTCCCCGGCCCCTCTGGGATGTCTCTGCGAGCCGCGAGCTTGCCGGCGCCTGCCTCGGCGATGATCCCGGCGAACTTCCAGGCCTCCTTCGCGGAGCCCTTGCCGGACGCGAGGAGCACGCGCGGAAGGTCGCGGGATTCCGGGACACCTCGTTCTACAACTTCGGCACGGCCGGAGAAGCCGCGGCGCGGAACATCGTCTCCCTGGCCCGGGGGATAGCGTGAACATTTTATATCTCTGTTTCGTGAGGCCGATCGAACTTCTGCTCGGATTCCTCTTCGGACGATACTTCGCCCTTTCCGGACACTACGGGATTTCACTGGTCCTCCTGAGCCTTTCGGTCACGCTGCTGACCGCGCCGCTGTACTACCTCGCGGAACGCTGGAAGCGCGCCGAAGAGGAGATCAAATTCCGGATGCGGCGCGAGCTTTCCGGCGTCAAGCGATATTACTCGGGCCAGAAACGATTCTACCTGACGCAGAACGTGCACCGCCTGTACGGATACAACCCCCTTCTTGCCCTGCGGGCATCCTTCGGTCTTTTCGTGCAGATACCGTTCTTTTTCGCCGCGTATCAACTCCTGAGCCATCACGCAGGCTTACACGGTCAGACTTTCCTTTTTATCGGCGACCTCGGGAAACCGGACGGGCTCCTGGGCGGTATCCACATCCTTCCCTTCGTCATGACGTTCATCAACCTCGCCTCGGCCTTGGCCTACACGCGGAGCGTTTCCCTCCGGGAGAACGGTTCCCTTTTCGCGCTGTCCGCCGCGTTCCTCGTGCTCCTGTATGACCGTCCGTCGGCGCTTCTCGTCTACTGGACGATGAACAATGTCTTTTCCCTGGCGAAGAACCTTTTCTTCCCGGCACGCCGGGCCGTCCAGCCCGCCGGGGGGGAAGCGGAACCGGGTGCGATTGCGGCAGGGATCGCTTGGCTGCGCGAACTGTACGGCGGAAGCCTGTATCGCCCGGCGATCGGCATCGCTGCGTTCGCCCTGCTCGCGGCGCAGAGCTGGTGGCTCATATACTTCGCGGCGTCCTTCGAGTACTGCGTCATCGCGACGGGGATTCTCGCCGTATGTCTCTCGATGCTTGTCTGCGTGAAGGCGATCAAGGCACTCGGGATACGGCGCGCCGCGGCTGATCTCGCGCCGCTGGTCCTCACCTGGATACTCTTCGTCGTGAGTGCGTATTTCCTCCTGTTCGACCGGAGGCAGAACGCGCTCATTTCGAATCGCAACATCAAAATGCTGGCATCAGCGATCCTCGACCTCGCCGCGTGGACGGCCGCGACGAAGCTCCGGCCTTCCGTGACTCGTCCTGTTCCGTTCGGACCGGGAATCTACGCCGCCGGGCTTGCGTACCTCGCGCTCGACCTTTTCATCATCTCGCCCCTCAAGGTCTATTTCTCCTCGCCGACCGACATCGGCATGAGTCCCTACACCCTCGTGGCAGGGAACCTGCCGGCTTTGGCGGCTTTTCTCATGGCCGGCTGTTTCCCCCTGCTCGTTTCGATTCCGACGAAGCGTCGCCCGGACCGGCGTCCGCCGGAATCCCTCCCGCTCGGGCTGGTCATCGCGGCCATCGCGTTCACGGCGTTGACGGGCGCCGGGTATGGAATGCTTGACGAGTTCGCGCTCGAACGGGCTTTTCTCCTCGATCACCCGTCGGCCTGGCTTTTCATCATCGATATCGCGGTGCTCGGCGCTTCCTTCGCGGCCGCCCGCTGGTCATGCCATAAAAAACATGGAGCGGTCATTCCCGCCCTCGCGATCCTTCTGCTGGCAGGGGCCGTACAGGTCTCGGTCGCGGCTTCGAAGTCGGAACCGGGCTCTCTTGCCGAGGCATCGGCGAACGCCGTACATGACGGGAATCTTCCGCCGGAAAGCGCCGAAATCCACCGTTTCAGTCGCAGGGGACCGAACGTCGTTTTCGTGATCGCCGACATGTTCAACGGCAACTACCTCGGCGATGCACTGGAAGCGTCGCCGAAGCGAAAAGAGCTACTTGACGGGTTCACCTGGTATCCCAATGTCCTCGCCGCGGCATCGCACACGGCCACGTCCCTCCCCTCGGTCTACGGCGGCTTCGACTTCGAGCCCTCCCGCCTCGGTGACATGCCCGGCACGGGCGGTGAAAAGCTCGGGCGCGCCGCGGTGAGATTTTTCGGAGGCCTCCAGGACAAGGGTTTTTCCGTCGGCGTGGTGGATCTGCTGTATGCCGATTATCCCGCCTTCGCCTTGATCAAGGGCAAGCTGACCGAATCGCGATCTGCTTCCTATGTCGGCCACTGGAGGGTGGTGCGGGGCAGCATGGAAGCGGCGCGGCAGAATCCCAAGAACGCGCTCCTGTCGATGCTGACGGTTTTCGACGCTTCTCCGTTCATGCTCAAGGCGTGGATCTACGACCAAAGCGGCTGGATTGTCTTCAGGAAGAATTACCAGTTTGCCTATATTGCCAGGAAGACCGTCGGTAACTTCGCGTACCTCGATCTCCTTCCTGAACTTTCGACGTCAGCAGCCGACGGGAAGCCGCGACTGCTTTTCATCCATACTCAATTCACCCACGAACCCTTCGGTGTCGATGCGAATGGTTCGATCATCAGCGACGGCTATCCCGATTCCACGACGAAGAGCTTCATCGACGCCACGAGCGCCCGATATACCGCGCGGGCCTTCGTGGACGCCCTGCTCCGGTGGACGGACTGGATGAAGCGCGAGGGCGTGTACGACAACACCATCATCGTCGTCCTGTCCGACCACGGCAACAATGCGAGCGACCAGGGTTTTCCCGTCCCGGACATACTCGACAATCCGCTGGAGCGGCATGATATCTCGCGAGCCCATGCCCTGCTTCTCTGCAAGCCGCTCGGAACGCGCGCACCCTTCTTGCGTGATGACCGGTTCCTGAGCACGGCCGATGCGCCAGCGATCCTCTATAATGACCTCGGGGACGCGACGAGCTACGGGCCGAACCCGGTTGTCGGTATGGCCCCGGTGGACAGGGAACTCTCATTTGCCCGTCTTCGGGGGGACTGGGCCGATTTTCTCGGCAAGACCGATTCGGGATTCACGTTTTACAGGGTACGGGGCGACATGAACGATCCCGCGGCCTGGAGCAAGGACCGACCATGATCAAGCAGGCAATCATCCTGGCCGCGGGCATGGGGAAGCGGCTGGGCAAGTACACGCAGGATGGCACAAAGTGCATGGTGCGGGTCAACGGCGTTTCGTTGATAGAGCGCGCACTGGACTCGCTCCACGACGCGGGCATCCGCCGCGTCGTGCTCGTCGTGGGGTACCGGGCCGAACGGCTTCGCGCCTTCCTCGGCGGCAAGTACCCGGACCTGGAGCTCGTGTATGTGACCAACGAAGTCTACGCCACGACGAACAACATCTACTCGCTCTGGCTGGCGAGGGACTTCCTGGCGGCGGAGGACACGCTGCTCCTGGAGAGCGACCTCGTCTTTGAAAAGGAGATGCTCGCCGAGCTCGTCGACGATCCGGAGCCGAATCTCGCGGTCGTTTCGAAGTTCGAGGCCTGGATGGACGGGACGGTGACCCTGGTCGACGAGGCCCGCGACATAGTCGGCGTGATCGACAAGCGCGACTTCACATGGGCCCGCGTCGACGACTACTACAAGACGGTCAACATCTACAAATTCTCCGCCGAATTTTCGAAGCGCTACTACCTCCCGTTCCTCGACGCATACCTCGCGGCTTTCGGCGAGAACCAGTACTACGAGCAGGTCCTGAAGGTATTGGCCTTCCTCGAGGACGTCCGCCTGAAAGCCCACCCGGTGAGCGGACGGCGCTGGTACGAGATCGACGACGCGAACGACCTGGCCGTCGCGGAAGCGATCTTTTCCGAGGGCGGCCAACGCCTCGATTTCATGCAGGGTCGGTACGGCGGCTACTGGCGCTTCCCGGGGATGCTCGACTTCTGCTACCTCGTGAATCCGCACTTCCCGCCGGAACGGCTCCTGGACGAGATGAAGTCGAGCTTCCGCGACCTCGCGACCCAGTACCCCTCGGGCGCACGCGTCCAGAGCGCGCTCGCGGGAAAGGTATTCAACGTCGACCCCGAGCGCATCGTCGTCGGGAACGGCGCTGCAGAACTCATCGACGTCCTGGCACGGCAGATGCCCGGGAAAGTCGCCATACCGTCGCCTTCCTTCAACGAGTATCCCGCGAGGTTCGGCGCGAAACGGGTGGTAGAAATTCCGACGTGGAAGCATGCCTTCTCCTACAAGGCCGCCGATCTCGAAAAGGCAATGGACGGCGCCGACATCCTCGTCCTCGTGAACCCGGACAATCCGAGCGGTCATTTCCTGGACGCCGCGGAAGCGCGTGGCCTGATCGACCGCCTGCTGGCGCGCGGGAAGCGCGTCATCGTTGACGAATCCTTCGCCGATTTCGCCGATCCGGGGCGGCGCTATACGCTGCTCGACGATGCATGGCTCACGGATCGGCCCGGCCTCATCGTGATCAAGAGCGTCTCCAAGAGTTACGGCGTTCCCGGCTTCCGGCTCGGTATCCTGGCGACCGGGGACCTGCCGCTCGCCGCGGCCGTCCGCAAGGCGCCGCCCGTATGGAACGTCAATTCGTTCGGCGAGTTTTTCCTGCAGATCGTCGACAAATACAGGTCCGACTACCGATCGGCGTGCGACGCCCTCGCCGTCGAACGCTCGCGGTTCTCGGGACTGCTGGCGGCGACCGGGGTCCTGGAGCCCTACCCGTCGCAGGCGAATTACCTGCTCTGCCGGATCGCAGGATCGACGGGATCCCGTGAACTGGCGGAACGGCTCCTGCGGGAACACATGATTTTCATAAAGGACCTGTCGGGAAAATCAGGGTTCACCGCGGGGCAATACGTGCGCCTGGCGGTGAGAACCGCTGAAGAGAACGACAGGCTTATCGGGGCGCTCGGCGAGATCGGACCGTGAGGAAATGGAATGGAGGAGAATCCCGGCGTACGCTGGATACAGCGACTTTCCAACCGCACCGCAGCGGAAAGATCCGGGAATCAAGCGCGAGATCCATGGTTGCCATGACCGGATTCAGGAATATCGCCATCCATGAATACCGAGAAATGGATATGAGCATCTTGGATTCGCTTGATACTTTTCGATCCTACGCTGCGGGGGTCAAGGATGCTCTTTCGCAGAGAGTTAGAATGATGATAAGAATTATTTCTTGATTTTACTTTGTTGATCAGTCTTAATCCTGTTATCCTGTCCCCATTGGAATTGGGAAGAACGAGTAGGAAAGGATGACAGGATTTGCAGGATTATTGTCAGTTTCTATCAACCAAGTGGGGTAAGCGATGGAAGAGCGAAACAACAGCGAGGTGGATGCGGTATGCGAGGAGCGCTTTGAACAACAACTCCATAGACTCGTGCTCTCCATCGTCGGTGACAGGGTCTGCGAAGTATTCCTGTTCGGTTCAAGGGCACAGAAGCGAACGCGGCGCTCTTCGGACTTCGATGTCGGCATACGGGGACTCCCCGCGAAGGAGTTCGACATGGTGAAGGCACGGATCGTGGACGCTGTAGAGGAGAGCCATATTCCACACGAGGTGGATGTTGTCGACTTCGACAGGATGCTTGAGCCTTTCCGGTCCGTGGCGCAAGAGGAGCGGGTGGTATGGAAGAGCGTTTAGCATACGTTCTGGAACAACTTGTCTCTGCCGTCGTGGATTTTGAGCGTTCGCTGACAATCGATGAGGGAGTTCTCGATGCAACCGTAGCCGACGTGGTGCGCAACGGGCAGGCACAGAAGTTCGAATTCACCGTCGAGCTTTTCTGGAAGTCGGTGAGGATTTTTCTCCTGGAACAGCATGGCTTCGATCTTGCGAGTCCCAAGAGCGTCGTGAAGAAATTCTTCGAGCTCGGATTTGTCGGTTATGATGATTGTGATCGGCTACTTAGAGCACTCGATATCCGGAATTCATTGAGTCATGTTTATAAAAAAGAGAATTTCTTCGTTCTCCACGAAGAGATACTAAGGTATCGAGGATTTTTCAAAGGCGCTCTGGCAGGAATGAAAAGGATGTAATAGGATTTTAAGGCCGAAAGCATCACCGTTCCGTCAGAAGTGGAAATAATATGCAGCAACTGTCATGGCCATTCTTTTGCGGGGAATTCCTGCTAAAAACAAAATTATCCCTCTTGCTTTATCATGTTGATCATTCTCAATCCTGTTATCCTGTCCTCATTGAAACCAGGAAAATAGAGTAAGACAGGATGACAGGATTTACAGGATTAACAGGATGGGAAGAATGTGTGAAAACAAAAGAAAAGGTAGCGAGTATTAATGTGCGGCAACTGGCATGACCATTCTTTCGTAGAGCATCCATCCTATAAACAGGATTATTACTCTTGCTTTATCATGTTGATCCTTTTCAATCCTGTTATCCTGTCCTTATTGAAACCAGGAAAAGAGAGAATGACAGGATACTAATACCTGCGATGGCAAGACGACATGCTCCACACGTTGGAAGTTCAAGGAAGGTCTCGTTCAAAGCTGGATGATGAAGCAAGGATAAGGACAAGACGCATGACAGCATCAGAATCACTTTCCATGACAGAGATCCGTGATAAACTTCGATGTTTTTTCGACAAGCATGGCAATGTGGAACTCGTCCTTCTTTTCGGTTCATATTCCCGAGGCACGGCCGGGGACTTCAGCGATGTCGATATAGCCGTACTTTTCACGGAGCAGCCGCATATTCTGGTTTTGGGCTCACTTATCCAGGCGATCAGCGAACTTGTCGGCAAGAAGATAGACTTCGTGGAGCTGAGGGGACTTGAAGCCGAAGACCCGCGGCGCGCATACGAAATTGCCTCGAATTCCAAGGTTATCCTGGAGCGCTCGAGCACCGCAGCCGCGGATTTCAGAACGAGAGCCTTTCTGGCTTATTTCGATGCACAACCCCTTCTGGAGTCGGCTGCCACAGCCCTACGAGTTCGCCTGGAATCTGGAGACTTTGGGAGGCCGGTCCATGCTTGAACGCCTTCAGGCGCTCGAAGAAAACATAGCCTCGCTCGAGCGGTTCAAATTCGAGCACTCCCTCGTTGAGGTAGAGGGCACAAAATCGCTTCAGTGGGCGCTTCGCTACGGACTCATCGAATCCATCCAGATTGTCATTGACACGGCTTGCCATATCTGCACGAGCCGGAATCTCGGAACTCCCAAAAACTACGGCGATTGCATTCGCCTCATTGCACAATTCGGCTATCTGAAACGCGGTCTTGCGGACGAGCTCTTATCGGTAATTGGACTTCGAAACCTGTTGATCCACGAGTATATTCATCTCGATACGGCGCGGCTTTATACATTTCTGGAATCGCTGGATATATTCCGGTCCTATGCGTCGGCTGTCAAGGATGTTCTTTCGTAGAGCATTCATCTTATAAATATGATTACTTTTGCTTTATCATGTTGATCATTTTCAATCCTGTTATCCTGTCTTTATTGAACTCTGGGAAGGCGAGTGAGACAGGATGGGGAAGGGTACTGGAAAATGAGGAAAAAGTCGGGATCCTTCTTGGTCTACAAAAATTGACAGCTCTTTTATTGCAGGCGCACGGTAAAAAAAGTGGGGCTTCGGACCTTCGTGTGGGTAGGGTGATCAAAATCGTAAATTGTGCCACCCTGAGCTCATGCAAGACAAAGAACTTTACGAGCAACTTCTTGGGCTGAAAGCCCCGTGGCGGGTCAGTGCGGTTGATCTTCAGATGGCCGAATCAAAGGTCAGCGTGTCACTTACCCATGACCCATTGATTCGATTCCCCTGCCCGGAGTGCGGACTGGAGAGCCCGACGCACGATCATCGGCATCGCCAATGGCGGCATCTCGATACCTGTGGCTTTGTCACCATGGTCGAAGCGGATATTCCGCGAGTTGACTGCCCTTCTCACGGGGTTCGCCAGGCAAAGGTGCCTTGGGCTGAACCAGGAAGCGGGTTTACCGCCCTGTTTGAGGCGTTGGCAATATCGTGGCTCAAGGTTGCGTCGACCAAAGCCGTCTCCGATCGGATGAAGATCAGCTGGGATGAGACATGGGGGATCATGGAGCGGGCGGTTCGTCGCGGGCTCGCACGACGGGATGCCGCTCCAATCGAAGAACTTGCAATAGACGAGACATCATTCCAGAAACGACATGAATACGTCACGGTGCTGGTTGATCGAAAAAACGGCGTGATCGTCGACATCCTCGACGATCGCAAGAAAGTCACGCTGAAAAAGTGGCTGGCAGCCAACAAGGATCAGCTGCGCGAGGTTCGGTCGGTATCCATGGACATGTGGGAACCGTTCATCACGGCGGTACAGGAAAGCATTGAGGGAGCGGACAGCAAGATTTGCTTTGACCGATTCCATGTCGCCGCCCACTTCGGCAAGGCTCTCGACAAGGTTCGCGCGACCGAGCATCGGACTCTGGGCCGCGAGGGCGACAGCCCGCTGACGAAGACGAAACATGACTGGCTCCGGACCAAAGCCAACGGCGGGTACAAAGACAAGCGGGCATTTCTTCGACTGACGAGACAGAACCTGAAGACGGCACGTGCATGGCGCATCAAGGAGGCGGCAAGCGGATTATGGTCATACACCTATCGAGGGGCTGCCGAACGGAACTGGAAGGCGCTCTTGGGCTGGATAGCCCGATGCCGACTCGAATCGGTGATCAAAGTCGGGAATATGATACGCCGCAACCTGTGGGGCATCCTGAACGCCATCATGCACAAGGCTACGAACGCCATCGCCGAATCCATCAACGCGGTCATTCAGAAGATCAAGGCGAGGGCTTGCGGATTCCGGAACAGGGCCCGGTTCAGGACTGCCATCCTGTTTCAAAAGGGCGGGCTGTCCATGTTGCCTTCAGGAGCATCGGGCTACTGAGCCACACGAAAGCCTGAAGCCCC
>JAPLSN010000006.1 GCA_026398615.1 Spirochaetota bacterium
CCCACTGGGTCCCCGGTTCTTCCGTCTGCTCCCCGACCAGCCGCACCGCCCGCTCCCGCACCTCGGGTGAAAACCTACTTGCCTTTCCCATGACCTTATCCTCTCAAGGAATCCGGTCTCCGGCAATCCCGGGGCGGTTCACCCGGGCCCACCCCCTCGGCTTACTCCACTGCAAAGGTATCTTGATTCATGCGCCGGGAGTCAGCGCGATTGGATGAATACTGTAGCTCAAGAGGGCAGGACACGAGCAGTGCGGAGCGTCATGGGGTTTCCATACGCTGTTCCGTTCGTCGGCATCCGTACCTTCTCGCTCCGAGGTTTCGTTCAAAGGCCTTGTTGCGGCATTCATTTCGTTCATGTCACTTTTGACGAAGAACTTAAAACCGAAGCTTGCCCGCCCACTTCCGCGGCACTAGACTTAGGCTCATCTTCATTTTCGGAGGCAGGTTATGGAAAAGGACTTCAGCGGAAAGAAGGGGACGGTCAAGTACGTCTGGGACAACGGCAGCGAGTATGCCTCGGACGGAACCATCGTGTTCGGCGCGGCCGGAATTTTCCTGAAAGACTCCGATGACGAATCCTTCGTGGGTCACACGGTCTTCTTCCCGTACCAACGGATCGTCACCGTAACGTTCTGACCGGGACGGGGTCGCAAGACCTGACCATGCATCGACCCTCGGCCTCGCCCCGGGACGCCAAACTGTCTGCCGGCGCCCGAGGCGGTGGGTCCGGGGGAGCTGGAGATCATCATCGATCAGAGGCGCAAGGTGACGGTCCTGGTCGCAGACGACCAGGAAGCGAACCGCCTCGTGCTCAAGGAAATGCTCGACCGTGCAGGATTCTCCGTCGTCGAGGCCGCAGCCGGCATCCCGGAGCCGAACCCGGAGTACGCACTGTGCCTGGTGCGGGCGCCCATCGAAATGCGCGACTGGCTTGCCGAACGGAACGGCCGCTCCTCCACCGCGTGGCGCATGCGCATCGGCATCCATTCAGGCGAAGCCGTCGCGGGAGTCGACGGCGAAATCTAGACCGCGAATTCCCCGACGGTCCCGTCGCGCGAGACGGTTTGAATCCTGGACTTCATGGTCAAAAGATCCACGGAAAGGAGACATCGTTCCCCGCTCCCCGACCATTCCAGTTCGATCGCGTGGTCCGGCACATCGCTGAGCCTGAACGTCCCGTCGAAAGCCGGATGCGAATTCCTGAACTGTATGAGCCGCACGAGCCGCTTCACGACGTCCTTGCCCGCCGCTTCACGTATCTCGTCCATTCCGTAGTTGTGCCGGTTGATCTCCCGGCCTTCTCCCGTTCGCGCGACGGCTTCGACATCATGTTCCCCCGCGAGGAGCCCCACGTAGTAGACCTGCGGCACGCCCGGAACGAAAAACTGCATGGCGCGGGCGGCCAGGTAGGCGTCGTCGTTCCGGTCCAGGAGGGAATAGTAGCTGCCCCGTACCTGGTGCACGTCGAACCCGTCGGGGTCCTTGTGCCCGGGCGAGTGCACGAGGCTGAGGTTGCCGCCTCGCTCGAGGCAGGTGCGGACGAGAGCCTGAGCGTCTTCCGGCCGGTAGAGCCCTTCCATGTCGGGTTTCACGGGCACGCCGTCGTGGCAGTCGAGCATCGTGAACTGCCTGGACGGTCGGTCGGAGAGATACGCCTTGAGCCGTCGTGCCGTGGCGTTGAAGATCGAGTCCAGCACCGCGTAGGGCAGGATGAAATCGTAGATCCAGTATCCTTTCCCGGAGAGTCTGTACTGTATCGCCCTGGGGGCGTGGACTTCGGGCAGGAGCTCGATGCCCAGCGAACCGGCCATGTCCGCGATCCACGCCATGAACTCGAAGATTTCCGGCTCCACGAAGAAGCAGCTCGTGCCGGGTTTCTTCACGAGATAGCCCACCGCGTCGAGGCGGACGATCTTGACCCCGTTATCCCTGAAGTTCCCGAAGAACTCCGTGATGAGGCGGCGGAAGAGGGGCGAACGCCAGTCCATGTCCACCTGCTCCGAAGGATCCTGCTTCCCGAAGGTGGTCCAGAGTTTCTCCTCCCTGCCGTCCGCGGCGACGCGGAAGACCGAATACGGGCGCGGACGGCGAAGGAACATGCGGGCAATATCGCCTTCGTCAGGGACGGCTCCCGGCCATACCTTGTCCAAGGTCAGGAACAGGTCGGCCCAGTCCGATTCCCGCCCCTTTTCGAGGAAATCCCTGAACCAGGGGGACTGCTTCGAGACATGATTCACCATGAGATCGAGGATGATATCGTACCGCTTCCCGAGACGGCGCAGGTCTTCCCACCCGCCGAACGCGGGATCGATCTCGCTGTAGGTGAGCGGGGCGAAGCCCCTGTCTCCCGAGGAGGGATAAGGCGGCAGGACGTGAATGCCACCCTCGAAGAGTCCGGGAAAGCACTCCCCGAGTATGGCGTCGAGGTTCGCGAGGTTGCCGCCCATCGAATCCGGGTAGGTGATGAGCTGGACCTTGTTCTTCACCGGCATCCGGTTCCCCTTCAGGCGACGGTAATCACGTCGTAGTCGCGGGTTATCACGAAATCCGCGAGCTGCCTGTGCCCGGCAATGATCATGTGTTCGATGCCCAGGATGCGTTCGATGAAGGGATCGCCCGCCTCGCCGCCGCGGTTCCGCTTCGCGCGGTGCTCGAGCGTCTCGTGCCTGCTCCGGCTGATGAAAACCCTCGCGTCGATGCGCTTGAGGAGGGAGACATAGGTTCCCTCCGCTATGACGACCTTCGCCTCCCCGAGTTCCATCCGCTCCGTGGAAATAGCGTCGGCATCGTAGTCGACGACCGGTTTCTCGATGGCCTGGGCCCCTGCAAGCGCGTCGTCGAGATTCTTCTGGAGGATGTCGAAACGCACTTCGCAGTGCGGCCCGAGCCATTCGTCGTCCTTGCGCCGGCGCGCGTCATTTGACCCGGGCGGAAGCACGAAGTAATCGTCCTGCCCCAGCACCGCGGAGGCTACCCGGGCCTTCATGAACGCCTCGGAGAGTGCCGCGGCCATCTCGGATTTGCCCGATCCGGATTCTCCCGCCACGCTTATCGCGAAACGCCCTTCCCGGTTCCCGATCCTTTCGAGGAGAACCGCCGAAATGCGTTCGGCGGCCTTCCGGTGGTGCCCCTCGATCACTATCCTGTCGCCCTTCATTGATCCCCCGTCATCCCGTCCTTCGTCCCTGCCCCTCCTCCGTCATCCCTTGACCGATCCGGCCATGAGCCCCCGCACGAAGAAGCGCTGCAGCGCGAAGAACACCGCGAGGGGCAGTATCATGGAGAGGAAGGCCCCGGACGTGAGCAGGTGCCAGTCCTGGCCTTTTTCCCCGACCATCGCGGCGAGCGCGCTCGTCACGACGCGGTTCTTGTCCCCGAGGAATATGAGCGCCACGAGGTAATCGTTCCACACCCACAGGAACTGGAAGATCGCGAACGACGCGAGGGCGGGAACCGAAAGCCGCAGGATGAGCCGCGTGAAGATCACGAATGGCGTGGCCCCGTCGAGGAACGCCGATTCGAGCAGTTCCCTGGGAATCTGGCTGATGTAGTTGAAGAGCAGGTAGATCGCGAGCGGCAGGCCGAATCCGGTGTGCGCGAGCCACATCGCGAGGTAGGTTCCATTGAGATTGAGTTTCATGAAATCCCTCAGCACGGGGATGAGGGCGATCTGGAGGGGCACGACGAGCAGCCCCACCACGATGATGAAGGTGATCTTCCTGCCCGGGAATTCCATCCACGCGAAGGCGTACGCCGCGAACGCGGCGATGAGTATCGGTATGACCGTGGCCGGGATGGCCACGGCCAGGGAGTTGAGCACGGCGTCCGCGAAGTTGTTGCCCTGGCGGGAGATGACGTCGCCGTTCGCGTCCTTGTACTTGATCTCTCCGGCGGCCAGCACGTTCGCGTAGTTTTCCAGCGTCAGGTTGGCGGCGAAACCTTTCCACCGCTTCTCGAAGATTTCAACCTTGCGGGTGCGCTTGTTGCCGTACCACTTGAGCAGCCGGCCGGGCTTCGTCTCGACACCTGTCCGCCAGGTTGGAAAATCGGCCCTGGAACCTTCCATCTCGAACTCACCGTCGAGGTCGAGGGACGGGTCGACGGCGATCTCGCCCGTCTTCATCCACGCTTCGTGCGGGAACACGGTCCACCAGCCCGAGGTAAAGATATCCTTCGAGTCGCGGAACGAGGTGACGAGGACCCCGAAGGAAGGAAGCGTCCACGCGAGCGCGATGAACGCGAGTATGACCGTGACGAGTACCGTGGCGGCCGTTCCCGGCCCGCCGCCCTGCCTGATTGCCTTCATCGGAACGCCTTCCTTTCGGAGAACTGCTTCAGGTTGTACGCGAGAACGGGGAATATGGCGAGGAGCAGGACGATGGCGATGGCCGAGGCCCGTCCGGAATTGCCGTAGGTGAACTGCTGCATGTAGAACTCGTTGGCTATGACGTTCGTCCCGTAGTTGCCGCCCGTCATGACGCGCACGATGTCGAAGAGCTTCAGTGAAAAGATCATGATGGTCGTGGAGACGGTCACGATGCTCCCGACGATGGACGGGACGATCACCTTGGAGAAGATCTGGATCTCGTTCGCACCGTCGACGCGGGCCGCCTCGAGGAGCTCCGACGGGATGCCCTTGATGGCGGAGGAAAGGATGACCATCGCGTAGCCAGTCTGGAGCCACACCATGATCAGGATCAGGAGGAAATTGTTCCAGAAGGGAAGCAGGAGCCACGCCTGTGCCTGGCCCCCGAAGGCGACGACGACGGCGTTGAGGAGTCCGATGTCCGTGACGTTCGTGCCCTCGCCCTTGTAGGCGTACATGAATTTCCAGATGACGCTCGCGCCCACGAACGAGATCGCCATCGGCATGAAGATGAGCGCCTTGAAGACGTTTTCGAACGGAGATCGGTCGGCGAGCACGGCGATGAGAAGGCCGAGCCCCACGGTGGCTCCGGTCCCCGCGACCAGCCAGAGGAGGTTGTTGAGGAAGCCTTCGCGCATGACGGGATCGGTGAACGCGAATTTGAAGTTGTCGAGGCCCGCAAAGCCCGTACCCGTCGCGTCCATGAAACTGAGGACAAGCGTGCGAAGGGTGGGGAACACGAGGAACCAGAAGAGGAGCACGAGGGCCGGCCCGGCGAAAACGAGGGGCAGGACGAGCGCCTTGGCTTTCCTCGGGAGGGCTTCGGCCGCCTCGTTGAGGACGAAATACAGGAGGGCCACCGAACCGACCCCCCAGCACACCGCGATGAGCGTGAGAAGGAGCTTCGAGCCCTGGTACGAGCGCAGGAGCGCGTAGCCTCCCCACAGGAACCCCACAGCCAGGGCCAGGGTCAGGGCCAGCCTCGCGAGCGTCCATGCGCGGTTCTTGCCGTCGTTCACGTCGTCCTCCTTCCGAATGCCATGATCGCGGTACGACCGGCAAAGTGATTGCATACAGGAAAATGAAAATCAATATATGCCACGGAGGCACGGAGTCACAGAGGAAAACGGAGAAAAATCAAGAAGAATGAATGTTTCATCCCTTCTCCCCTTTCTATCGTCCATCTCCGTGACTCCGTGGTTGCCTTTTTCCGTTCCGGCCTTAGGATCCGGATTCCTCACTTCGGCCAGGAAGCGTCGATGGCCTTCAGCGCCTGGTCCAGGGTCTTGCTGCCGGAAACATAGGCGGTCATCTCTTTCCAGAACGATCCGGCGCCGACGGCGCCCGGCATGAGGTCGGATCCGTCGAAACGGACGGCCGTGGCGTTCTGGATGACTTCCGCGACCTTGCGCTCGACGTCGTTCGCGTACCACTCGAGCCTGGAGTCCTTGTGCGGGGAGATCGCGCCGCCTGCGCGCACCCAGCCTTCGACCGAGGCGCCGGTGGCGAAGTACTGCATCAGGGCACGGACTTCGGGTCTGTCGTTGAACATGGCGTAGATGTCTCCGGCCACGAGGGCGGGCTTCCCGTACTTGGGATCGAGGCCAGGGAGGTAGAAGAAGTCGTAGTCGACGCCGGCCACGAGGTTGTTCGGGAAGAAGCTCGTGATGAAGTTGCCCTGCTTGTGGAGCCAGGCCTTCGGGGGGGTATCGAACATGACCTTCGGGGCGTCGCCGAAGCTCGTCGTGGCGATGGCCTTGCGTCCGCCGTAGACCATGCCATCCGCGAACCAGATGGTCTCCATCGCGGCGATGGCCTTGCGCACCTCGGGGGAGTCGAACTTGAGCTTGCCCGTGACCCACTTATCGTAGTTCTCGAGGGAGGTCGTGCGGAGCATCATCTCCTCGATCCAGTCGGTGGCTGCCCAGCCGGTGGCCGCGCCGGACTCGATGCCGATGGCCCAGGGCGTGTCGCCGTCCTTCTTGATCTGGGCCATGAGCTTCAGCATCTCGTCCCAGGTCTTGGGCACCTTGTAGCCAGCGGCGTCGAATTCCTTCTTGGGATACCACACCAGGGACTTCGCGTTGACCCGGCCCCATACGCCGGCCATGATCTTGCCCTTGGGGCCCGTCATGGTCGCCATGTCGAGCCAGCTCTGGATGTAATTGGCCTTGACCTTCTTCATGTCGAGGACCTTGTTGAGGTCGATGACCTTGCCCTTCTTCACGAAATTCTCTAGAAGCCCGGGCTGGGGGAAGTCGACGATGTCGGGAGGATTGCCTCCGTCGATCCGGATGGCGATGGACGCCTCGAATTCCTTGGAACCCTCGTACTCGACCTTGATGCCCGTCCTGTTCATGAAGGCCTGCATGGATGCGTTGAACTTGACCGCGTCGTTGTCCGTGAACGGTCCGGCCATGCTGATGGTCGTTCCCTTGTACTTGCCCGCCATCGCGTCGGAAAGCGGGTCGGCGAAGACCGGTACCGCCACGAGGGCGATCGCGATCAGCGCCACGATAATTTTCGTCGTTGTCCTCATCGTCTCTCCTCCTGCTCTGTCTCTCCCTTCGCCCTACGCGAAGGGTCCGGAAACAGCCCGCCGCGGACCGTTTCCTCTGCATCTCTCCAGGGGACGCGGCGCCCCCGTCGAAACCTAGGTAGTGCTCCTGCGCACGATCTTCACTTCGAGCCTGACCGTCTTGATCGGCCTGCCGGGCTCGGCGATCCTCTCCATCACGAGCCGCCCCGCCAGGAGTCCCGAATCGCGGAGCGATTGGCTCACCGTGGAAAGGTCGATATAGCCGGCCGCCTCGATATCGTCGAAACCGAGGATCGCCACGTCCTCGGGAACCCGCAGCTTCCGGTCCCTGGCCGCCTTGAGGGCCCCGATGGCCTGGAGGTCCGACATGGCGAAGATCGACCGCGGCCGATCGGACAGGTCCAGGAGCTCTCCCGCCAGAGCCCGCGCGTCCTCCACGTCGAAGTCTCCGAGCCGCACGTGAACGTCCGCTATGGGGTGTCCCGCTTCCGCGAGCGCGCGGCTGAACCCCTCGAACCGGCTCTGGCTCGGCTGGAGCGAAAAGGCCTGCATGTTCGCCTCCCCGATGAAGCCGCACCGCGCGTAGCCGAGTTCGAGCAGGTGCATGGCCGCGAGCTCCCCGCCACGGACGTTGTCGGCTTCGATGCAGTCGAAGGCTTCATTGTGGTATTCGATCCCCACCACGGGGAGCCCGGTCTTGAGCAGCCGGCCCGCCGCCTCGTGCGATATGCGCATGGACATGACGATGAGGCCGTCGAGACGCTTCGTGAACGGGACCGAGTGGAGGTACTCGTCGAGCTGTTCGGGCGAGTCCACGGCGTAGACGATCATCTCGTACCGGCTCTGGTGGAGGGCGGCGGACACGCCCTGGAGCCTCGACATGAAGGAGGGTGCGGGGAAAAACGGCGAGAGCACGCCGATGCGGCCGATCTGCCTCTGCTGTCGCGAGCCGGTGTTACCCTGCGGGATGTACCCAAGTTCATCCATCGCGGTCTTGATACGCTCCGCCGTCCCGGTGTTCACCTTCTCGGGAGAGTTCAAATACCGCGAGATCGTCGATATGCTGACTCCGACTTTGTCCGCGACGTCGTAAATCGTTGACGGAGCCTTGGAATCCATGTTATTCTCCCCGTTGAAAGTACTTTCATGAAAGTACTTTCATAGTCTAGGACCAGTGTTATAATCTGTCAATGGTTTTTTTGAAAAAAGTGGACTTGGCAGGATGGGGACAGGCTACTCGAACGGGAGAGTCACATGCTGGAACATGAGGAAATAACTCATCTTTGGGAAGCGCTCTACGGAGACGAGGAAACGGTCTTGAAAGAACTCCTCTCCTGTCTGGAGGAAGCGGATGGGGAACAGGTCCCGTCCCTGCCCGTCGACGCTTCGGGAGCGGTCTATTGCCTCTATCCGGATTCCTTCCATGGGGGACTGGACGGCATCCAGGAACGGATGGAGTACTTCCGGAACCTGGGCGTCCGGACCCTCTGGCTCCTCCCGCCCCTCGAATCGCCCGGCCTGGATCAGGGATTCGACATTTCCGACTACCGGTCCGTAGGGTCCCGCTACGGCGGGAACGATGCCTTCGCGCGGCTCCTCGGGGCTGCCCGCGAGGCAGGAATACAGATCATCTTCGATATCGCCATCAACCATACTTCGGACCGACACCCATGGTTCGTCGAAGCGGCGTGCTCACCGCTCTCCCCATACCGCGACTACTACCACTGGGCGGACAACGACTCGGGCTACGCGGGCGCCGAACCCATTTTCAAGGGAATGGTGCAGTCGAACTGGACCTGGCACGAAAGGGCAGGGGCATGGTATCTCCACCGCTTTTACCCCTTCCAGCCGGACCTCAACTTCGCGAATCCGAGGGTGGCTTTCGAGATGGTGCGCGTGCTCGCGGCCTGGAGGCGCAAGGGAGTGGCCGGATTCCGCATGGACGCGGCCGCCCTTCTCTGGAAACGGGAAGGAACCTCGTGCGAGAACCTTCCGGAAACGCACCTCCTGCTGAAACTCATCCGCGCCTGCCTCGACTCGATCGCCCCGGGAACCCTCCTCCTCGCCGAGGCCAACCTTTCCTCGGACGAGACCCGCGAATATTTCGGCGACGGGGACGAGTGCCGCGCAGCCTATCACTTCCCCCTCATGCCGGAACTCTTCCTGGCCCTGCTCGACGGGAATCCGGGCAGGCTCCCCGGGGTCGTCTTCCCGGACCTGCCCATGGGTTGCTCCTGGTTCACCTTCCTCCGGATACATGACGAAATGACCCTGGCCACCATGCCCGCGGGGGAACGGAAACGCCTCGTGGCCGCCTACGCGAAACATCCCTCCTGGCTCTTCCGGGACGGCCAGGCCGTATCGGGTCGGCTCTTCGGGCTCCTCGACGGGAACCCGGACAAGGTCATCCTCGCGTACTCCCTCCTGTTTTCCCTGCCGGGAACGCCCGTCGTGTATTACGGCGACGAGATCGCGATGTCGAACAACGACGCATTCATGGACATGATGGCGCGGAAAACGGGATTCCCGGATTCCCGCTTCCTCCATCGCGGTCCTTTCGACGAAGAGCGCGCCGCCATGGCGCTCCGGGATCCGGCGAGCGCGCCCGGAAGGGTCCTCGCGGCCCTCTCGAGCCTGATGGGATTGCGGAACCGCGAACCCGGGCTGTTCGCGCAGAAGCCATCGCTGCGCGCCGAAGGCTGCGTGCTGGTATCCGAGCGCAGGTTGGGCGAGCGCACCCTCGTGGCCGAGAGCAACTGCTCCCCCCGGGTGGCGGCATGCGGGAGCCGGTTCCTTGGCCCGCTGGAGACGATATGGGAGCTGGACGGTGTATCCATCCCAGGACTTCCGGTTTCCCCGTACCGCGAAGCGCACCAAGCTGCGGGGGGTCAAGATCCCCGTGTCCTTGAAAACAGGGGAACGATGCACGATACTTGATCCAGGGGACGGGCGGTTGAGGTCGTCTGGAGCCTTCCGATACCCACGGCGACAGGAGATGCCTTGGAACAGGAGACCGAAGATCGCATCCTCCGGGTCGAACGGGCTCTTCTTTCGCTGGACACCGACGAAGCCAGGAAGTTGCTGCAGGAACCATCCGGCCGCACCCTGCCTCATGCCGAAGCCGAGGCCATGATCGTACCGGCGCTCGAGCGGATCGGCCTTGCCTGGGAAGAGGGACGCATCGCGCTTTCGCAGGTCTATATGAGCGGTCGCCAGTGCGAGGAGTTCATGGACGCGCTGCAGCTGGGCGCTGCGGCGACCGCACGCGGCAGCCCGAACCTGGCGATCGCCGTGCTGGAAGACTACCACCTCCTTGGCCTCCGGCGGAGCGAATCCGCCGGAGGCTGGAAAGCAGTCCATGCCGTGCGATGGCCGGACCTTGAAAGTCACCGCGAGCATGGGCACCGCGATGATGGATTCCGGCTGCCCCGATCTTGAGACCCTTCTGGTTCACAGCGACCAGGCCCTCTACGAGGCGAAGCAAGGCGGACGAAACCGTGTGTGCGTCCGGTCCGGAGAATGACCGCCGTGGCCGGATCGACCGATCCCGGCCGTATTGAAGCGAGGATTTCACCATGAAAAGTACCTGCACCGTGCTTGCCGCCTTGTTCCTCTTGACCGGGTCCGCAACCGCACAGAAGCTCACCATCCTCACCGAAATTTCAGGCAGTTCCCAATTCCTGGACGCGGACGGCACGATGAAAGGCTCCAACTACGAGATTGTCCGGGCCATGCAGAAAAGGCTCGGCGACAGGAATCCCATCGAAGTGATGCCCTGGGCGCGCGCCTACAACATGCTGGAAACCGGATCCGGCACCATGCTGTTTTCTACGACGCGGACCCCGGAACGGGAACCCCTGTTCAAGTGGGTCGGTCCGATACAGGTCGCTGATTGGTCATTCTTCGCCCAAAAGGGTTCCGGCATCAGGATAAATTCCCTGGAGGATGCCAGGAAGGTAAAATCCATCGGAACCTACAAGGACGACGTGCGGGAAGCTTTCCTGATCAAAAACGGATTCACGAACCTGGATTCGGCCACGGACAATATTCAAAACGTCAGAAAACTGCTGGCAGGCCGGATCGATCTCTTTATCAGCACCAATCTCGGCATCGGCGGCACACTCCTGTCCGCGGGCGCCAGGCCCGACGACGTCGAAAGCGTCTTTGTCATCCAGACAGCCAAGCTCTACCTGGCTTTTTCGAAGGATATACCCGACGAACTCGTCGCCCGCTGGCAGACCGCGCTCGACGCGATGAAAAAAGACGGCAGTTTCATGAAAATCTACGGGCGCTATTACCCAGGAATCCCGCTTCCGCGGTAGCACGACCGCCTGGCGTCCGCAGCGAGGATCAGCGGGGCGGGCGCATCGTCGGTACTCGACCTTCAGCATGCAGATCCATGTCCATTCCCCGTTCCGGACGGCGAACAGGCTCATGCGGTATTCCCCGCGTTTGCGGGGATTCACCGAGACGACCCCTCGGTCGCCGCGCCGCGTCGCGGAGGCCTGCTCGTCTATCACGGTGGCGCCGTCCGGCGTCTCCAGCGTCTCGAAATCGAACCGGCCGCAGTACACGGCCTTTTCGCCTCCCTTGCCGTCCGGCACCGCGATGCCGAAATTGACGTACCATGCGCCGGCCCCTGGCGGCCAGGCGACCATGGTCCAGACATCGCCGTCACGGCGGACGTAAATGAACCTCGACGGTTCCACCGGTGACGATCTCGTACGACAGGTTGTCGATCCGGAGCCCGTCGGGTCCGCTGACGTTGTGCGTGAAGGTCGTGCCGGGGCGCACGCGCACGGTGAAAAGGATTTCGTTCGCGACCGTATCGACCCCCGCTGCGACGGGCCCAGGTTCGATGCCGAGCTCGGACAGCAGCTCAGTCGTTTCGAGCATGGGCCGCTGGATGAAGGCACGGACGCCAGGACTCCGCGCGTCCAGGGGATCGTTCAGGCCGTCGGAATCGGAATCCACGAGCATGGCGGACGCGGTTTCATCGGTGAAAAACAGGCCCGGCTCCAGCGTTCGGTTCGACATGAAGACGGATTCGAAACGATCCCGCGCCCATCCCGTCGCGAGGAAGTCGGCGATGCGCGCGATGTCCGCCGCGTCTCCCTGGTAGCGGGTGGCGAAAATCCGGCCGGGACGGGAGGGTTCGTCGTATCGGTCGACGGGATTCCTGAAATTCCACGTCGGCTTCATGAAATGGAGATAGACCTGCTTCGTCGAATCGACAACCGTACCGGGAGCGACGACGGCCACCGGCTCTTGCTCGGACAGCCAGCGTTGGAAGTCGGGATCGCAATAGGCGGGAAAGTTGTGGGTGTAGATCGCCGGCTCCGCGGCATCGATGTACTGCAGCGAGAGCGGTGCGATCCCGGCGGCGCGGTAAAAGGCCATCATCACCACGGTCGTCGTCCGCAGTCGCCCCGGAACCGGCCCGTCGTACTGAACAGCCTCCACTGCCAGCCGCGTATGTCCCGATAGAGGGCGCAGTGAGCCTGGATGTCGGCGAGAACCGCCAGCGCCAGTATTCTGGCGATAATCTCAGCCAATTTCGAAAGTAAGCGATTTATAATCGGCTCAGAATTCCAGTTTCACCCCGGCTGACAGCGAAACCATCGACGTTCCGTCGATCAGCCGGCTGTACGCGAACCCAACGGGCAGCGACAGAACCACGTCCCCGTCAGCGAGCACGACGAAGGCGAGCTCGGCTTCCGCATCCGCTGCCCACGTGTCCGCTCCGATTTCGAAGGAGACGTCCACGGAAGCGAGCGATACGCTCCCGATCGACGTTATGGCCCAGAATCCCCCCAGCAGGGTGTCGGTGGCCGCGCCATCCTCGTCGAAGGTCCGTTTCCAGCCCGAATCCATCGAGACAGTCATCGGGAAGCCGGGATACCACGAGGCAGCGACCTTCGGCATCAGGACGAATTCACGCGTCCCCGAGTCATATTCCGTCCATGAGACTTCGCATTCGGGCTTGAGGATGAAATCCCCGGCAGCTACGGAGAGACGCGCCAGGCCGTCAACGCCGAAGCGGGGTTCGTCGCCGCCGTACTGCACGAAGACGCCGGGCTGGATCATGATGGACGAATTCGGCCCATCGACGATGAACCTGGCGCGGAGTCCCGGCGTCGTCCATGCCGGCACGTCCGGCTGGATTCCTCCCGAGATGCCTGCCAGCATGACGAATCTCGCCGTATCCCCGCCGAACGATGCGTCCAGCTCCGCCCCGCCCGAGGTATACGCGCCGTTTGCCGCCATGTCGTACCCGCCGGTCCCTTCCAGCTCGAGCCGCACGCCGAGCATCGCTTCGGGCGAATTGCAGAAGACCCCGCCCGCGGACAACTCGGCGGCCGGCGCGGGTTGATCTGCCGTCGGGTCGGCAAGGACGCGCGTCGACACGTACAGGTCATCCGCGAACACATCGGACAGCGCGAACGCCGCTAAAGCGGCCACGAAGGCGCGCCTGAATACCGCCGTCGGAAGCATGGTTCCGTCGTTCATTTCCCGGTTCTCCTTTCGATTTCCTGCTCGATGCGGACGAAGGTTCCGCCTGAGTCGAGGGCGCCGCATGCGATCTCCACCAAGGTCGATCCGGAAAGGCCCGAAGCCCGGCCCTTGACGAAGATCGCCTCGAGCGAGCGGTATTTGGGCCAATCGATCGATGATCTTATGAGCGAGGAAGCCAGGAGGTCGGCGCCCTCGACGCCGATCCCCGTCCGCGCCCGGATGTCCGCGGCGACCGCGACGGCTTCCAGCGCGGCCTCGGCGCCCCGGTTCGCCAGCTGCGCCGCGCGATATGCGCCCTTGATGGACGCGATACCCGTCCCCGCACGGAGGAGGAGACTCGCGCGGCGCAAGGCAGCCAAGCGTACCGGGCCGTCCAGGATGAAGCCGGATTCCCTCGCCGCGGCGTTGACGGACAGGAGCCGGGCCGCTTCGGCCGCGATCGCCGCCGGGAGGAGATCCGGCTTGATGCGTTTCGCGGCAGCTTCGCGCAGCCGTTCGACGAACAGCACGGACGGCACCCCGGCCGCGACGGCCGGCGCGGCGGCTTCCGCCACCGCGGCCCGCACTCCCGCGTACTGAAGCGCGGGATCCGTCGCGAACCATTCCCCGATGGCGTCGTCGGCTCGGCCCCCTGACACCATCAGCGAAAGGATCGCGATGACGAGCGCGGCGCGCGTCATTCCAACTATTTCCCGCGTCCGCCGGATCCGCCGCCGAACATGGCAGGCCCCGCGGCTTCCGGTCTTCCCGTCCCCGTGCCCATCGCCTCGCTCCGTACCCGGCGCTCGTAGGCCAAGCCACTTCCGGTCCCGGTCCCGTCGCGGGTTTCAAGCCGGATCCGGAGCCGCTGCCGCTCCGCCGCGCAGGCTTCGAGCGCGGAGCCGTCGCCGAAGCGCAGGCGATCGCGGATGCGCAGGGCCGCTTCGAAAGCGAAAGCCGCGGCTTCCTCCGGAGGCAGGCCTTCCACGAGGCCATCGACCGCGCGGAGCGCCAGGTTCGCGGCGAGCGCCGGAATGCCGCTTCCGGCGACGCGGGCGCGGAATTCCACGACGTAGGGAGCCGTCGACTCTTCGACCTGGGCGGCGACGGGCAGTACCAGGATCGCCGCGATGACAAGGACGACAAGGATACGCATTCATTCCTCCTATAGATTGATGACCGAATTCTGACCGCCGAAGCCGTCATCCGCGCGAATCGGCGCGGCCGGATCAGGGATCCAGAGCTCGCCGTCCACCACGAAGCTGTAGGCGTAGGATCCTGCCCTCCTGAGCCTCACGGTGATCTCCCACGGCCCGTCGGCCCGCTTTCGCTTGAGCCCGAAGCCGTCGGTCGACCATCCCGTGAAATCACCGGCGAGCGCGACACTGTACGCGTCCGGAGCGGCCAGTTCGAAGCGGATCACCACCGTCTCCCGGTCGACCGCGGCCTTCCGCCCGATCGCGACCGTGCCTCCGAGGAGGACGATCAGCGACGCGGCGAGGGCCATGGCCGTGCGGAACGTCGGGGACCGCCTGGCGTGCCCTTCGCGGGCTATCCGCGCCATGACGGCATCCGACAGCCCGGGTTTCTCTTCCGCGACGGCCAACCCCGCGTCGAATTCGACGAGGGTCATCAGGGCGCCGAACCGTTTCAAGCAGTACGGGCATGCGTTCACGTGTTCCGACGCGGCCCTTGCCTCCCGTTCCGGTGCCGACCCGGTCGCCATCCATTCGTCGACGAGATCGGCGGTCTGTTTGCAGGTCATCACGATGTAGTACCTCCCTGCCGCCCCCCGGGTTGCGGATCGAGCAGCGCGCGGAGCATTTTCCTGGCCCGGAACAGCCTCGTCTTGACCCCCTCCTCACCGAGCCCCAGCGCCTCGCCGATTTCAGCCGCGCCGAGGCCGCCGAAATAATGGAGTTCCACGGCGACGCGGTACTCATCCGGCAGGGATGCCACGGCCTTCCGCACGCTTTCACCGACGAGCCGGGATTCCCCGCTCGTGGAGTCCCGAGTTTCCCGGTCCGAGCCCGCCAGTTCGGCCGCCACTCGTTCGATGCGGCGGCGATCGGCGGCGGCGCGCTTGATCCGCGTCCGCACGGCGTTCGCCGCGATCGTGAACAGCCATGCCGGAAAGGATTTGCCTAGCTTGAAGGTTGCCAGCGACTTGAAAGCCCGGAACAGCGTCTCCTGCGCCAGGTCGAAGGCGTCATCGTCGTTGCCGGTCTTCGCCGCGCAGTACCTGCGGATGGCCGGACCATGCCTGTCCACGATGGAACGGAAAGCCCGCGAATCGCCGGAGAGAACGAGACGGATGGTCCGCAGGTCTTCGAGGTCGTCGTCCTTCATGTCTGCACCAAGGATACCACGAAGAAGCGGCGGCGGCCCCGGATGGTCCCCGGGAAAAAGTCCGCGGAAACCTTTTTTTCACGCAACCTCCGGGCGCCACGCGGAGTATGGAAACCGCCAGGCCCTGCCGGGCGCGATCCGGAGCGGCAGGAGCGAGCACCCGCGCTCGTAGACCCGGAACCGGCTGTTCGCGTACACTCCCGTCCATGCCTGATCTCCTGCCGCCCGACGCCCTCCTCCTCGCGCCCATGGTGGAGCTCAGCCACCGCCCCCTGCGCGAGCTCATCGAATCCTTCGGCGGCTGCGATCTCTACTGCACGGAGATGGCGAGTGCCTCCGCCTTCGTGTCCGGCGCGCCCTGGGACCGCTATTTCCTCGATACCCTGCCTTGCCCCGGACGCACCGTACTCCAGTTCTACGCCTCTGACCGTGGACGTATGGCTGAAGCAGCGATCCGGTCCCGCTCGATGGATGCGGCAGGGATAGACCTCAACTTCGGCTGTTCGGCGCCCCAGATCGAAAAATCCGGCGGCGGCGTCCGGTGGATGCTCGACCCGGCGGCGGCGGCCGACCTCGTGAAGGCAGTCCGGGACGCCCGGCCCGAAGGGACGGTTTCCGTCAAGACGCGCATCGGCTACGAGGACGATTACGGTTACCTGAGGGATTTTTGCGGGGGCCTCGCCGGGGCGGGCGCGGACTGGATCGTTCTTCATCCCCGCCTCAAGAACGAAAAATTCCGCCGTTCGGGACGCTGGGACTACGTACGGCGCCTCCGGGAAGATCTCGGCATCCCGGTGGTCGGGAACGGCGACGTGCGGAGTCCGGAAGACTGGAGGGCCCGCGTCGACGCCTGCGCGCCCTCGGGCATCATGATAGGGCGGGAAGCCGTCCGGCGCCCGTGGATTTTCGCCTTGATCAAGGGCAGGATCGCCGATCCGGATTATTCCCCCCTGATCGACGTGCGAGCGACCGCGTTCCGCATGCTGGAACTCGTGGAAACCCTCCTGCCCCGCGAATTCCACCGTTCGCGGGGACGGCGTTTTCTCCATTATTACTGCGACAATTTCA
>JAPLSN010000003.1 GCA_026398615.1 Spirochaetota bacterium
CCCACTGGGTCCCCGGTTCTTCCGTCTGCTCCCCGACCAGCCGCACCGCCCGCTCCCGCACCTCGGGTGAAAACCTACTTGCCTTTCCCATGACCTTATCCTCTCAAGGAATCCGGTCTCCGGCAATCCCGGGGCGGTTCAATTCCAGGTGAGTGAGGCCGTTTGGGACGAAGGGGTTTTACCCCTGAGGCACAAGAGTGGAACCCGAGGCCGAACGGTCTTCAATTAGCTCTAAACTTTTTTATAAATTCGCGCAATTTCATCTAACGTTCGCCGTTTTATGACGTTTGTGGCCGCGAAGCGGATTGGCGCGGTTCGTGCGCACCGCACGAACCGTGACAAAAGCAAATGTGCCCGAAGGGCCAAGCGCCGGAGGCGCGCCGCATAAAACGGTTGTTAGATGCAGTATTTTGAAACGGTAGATCTATCTGTTGGAATACTCTTCTGCTTTAAGAAATACGGAGGAAATTAGATCTTTTGATTCGTTGAATTCGTCAATGGTTAACATTAAGGATATGTTTTTTGTTCCTCGCAGGCCACATTCTAAACCTTTTTCTTCAAGGGAAACCTTTATTGTCTCGCGTTCTTCTGGGTTTAAGCGAATTTCGCAATGACATCTACTACCTTTGCGAGGATGAAACCAGGTAAAATTATTACCAATTGTTCCAAATGCAATATGGCCTTTATTGTAAGTAATTTTCCTTTTATTTGATCCTTCGGAAAATATTGAGATAATTGCATCCATTACTTTTAATGAATTGGGATTAGCTCTTGATTCCCAATACTTCCGATCAGTTGCTTCATTGTTTTCTTCAATAAGTGGATCATCTTCTTGGACTAGATTCAATACTTTTGTAAAGTTTAGACAAAGTTTTTTCTCAAGAATGAATGCATTTAATTGAATAGCAATTATTGGAACAGCTTTGTTTAATAAGCTAATGATATTGAAAAAGCGATTAGTAATATCTTCTGCAATTATAACTGCAATATGCTCAACATTAGGATTTCTGTGCCGTTCAATGTCCCAATATTCAATTGTTCTTATGATATGACTTTCATCTAAAGTCCCGAGCATTACTTCGATTTCATAACGCTTTAATTCTTCAGGATCATACATTAGAAAATCAATTCGACCCCCTGTTGGTTGTTTTCTCTCCTTTTGGAAAATAACAAGATCTCCTAGGCCAAGTATTGAAGGATCTTCATTAATTCTATCTTGCAACCATTTTTCATCTAAACCAGCATCACGTAATTTGATCGTGCTAGACTTGGTATACTCGTATGACATATTTACCTCCATAAAAAAATCCAAAATATTGCATCTAACTCTAAATATGTGAACGAGATCATTACTTCCTGGCATTGAGTTCTCTCCGGGACTATTCATTGACTTTCTGATCACGGATTCATATATCCATCTCCAGATTGCATTTTCTGAATGCGCTATCGACGGAAACCACCTGTCAAAACCTGTGATCTTTTTCGCTTTTTGGTAAATGGAGCAACGGATTGTGTTATGGACAAAATCTCTCCTTCCTTATTTGATCCATTCGGCGAAAACCGAATTGAATTTCAGATAAGGTGCTCCAGGAGGTTGGAAACCGGTTATGCAGTAGGACTCTCCGCCGAAACAGGATAAGTCGCATACAACGCACCACGCGCTGGGATTAAGTATATCGTTGTACGACGCTTATGCAAAGAAAAACCCTGATGTCCAAAAACTCCATAATGTTCATTCATCCAGAGGACTTTTCAGACGCAAGAAATCCCGACGGGCTACATGAGTATAAATCTGCGTGGTCTTGGGACTCGCATGACCGAGGAGCTCCTGGATATACCGTACGTCGGTACCTGACTCCAGCAGATGGGTCGCGAAGCTGTGCCGGAGGGAGTGGATTGAGACTTTTTTCAGCAATCCGGACTCACGGCAAGCTTTGTAGAAAATGCTCTGAACGCTCCTGATCGTCAGGTGCTCGCCGGGATTTTTCCCTTCGAATAGCCATTTTCCGGGTTGAAACGAGGATAAATACATCCTCAGATCTTCGCGAATCCTGTCCGCCAACAATGAAAAGCGATCTTTCCGGCCTTTTGCCCGCCGGATAAAGATTACCTTCCGCTCGATATCCACGTCTTCCGGCCTCAGGTTCACGACTTCGCTGACGCGCAATCCTGCCGAATAAGTCATGCTCAACAGCATGCGATGCTTCGGATTCCGGGTCGACTTGAGCAAGGTGGCGACTTCGTCCTTTCCGAGGACGATGGGCAGGCGGCGATCGCTGCGGGGCCTCTTGGGCGGCCCCATACCGGGTACTTTCACCACGTAGCGGAAAAAAAACTTGATGGCGCTGGTGATGAGATTGAGGGTGGAGGCCGAAGCGTTCTTTTCGTGCTCGACGAGGGAGAGGAACCGCACGACATCGCCCTGGGTGGCGTTCTCGATGCTGCCGGCGAAAAAGGCGCTGAAACAGTCGACATAGTGCAGGTAGGACTTGATCGTCCGCGGGGAGTACTTTCGCGAACGCATGGCATCCAGGAGAGCGCGGCGGAGCGGTACGGGAAGCCCTTCGACCGGTGCAGTCGTTGCGGAAGAGGCGATGCAATCTGCCTGGACGACGCCCTCGCGAACTGGTTCCACGACATCGGAAGAGATCTGGATATAACCCGGATCATTGTCTGGAAACGATTCGTCGAAGGAGGAAACCGGATTCGATCCGGCTGGATCAGGCCGGCACTCGGCCGGGAAGAATTCCGGCAGGAGATCGGGCAGTCGACCGGCAAGCTTGCTCGAGAGAACCCAGGCGCTCAGTTCTTCGATCCATTCGCAGGCAGGATCGAGGGATCCCACGCGGGCTTTGAGGTTTGCGCCACGAGGCGCAAGGACCGCCACGCAGGCGGAATTCAGTCGCCGAACGGATATCCGCATGCCCTCTATAACGCCGGGAGGAACGGATCGCGATTGAACCGGAACGGGAAAACGGCACTCGCCGGCGCGATTCCGGGAAGGAGCCGGATCGCAGCGGGATGTTCAACGCGACGACGCGTTAGGGACGCGCAGGGCGCCGCAGGCGTCCCCCGCCAATGTGCAGCAATGGCGGGGGATGAAGCGCGAGGCGCGGAACCCGGAGCGGCCCGACCGCCCCGGAACCGGCGGTCACGCCGGGACCGGGGGGGGAACGCCCATGACCGGCTTGCCGACGGAAAAACAAAATGAATCGCGCAACGCGTCACGCTTCCCCTGCGGGGTGAACGGCGGGGGCGTCGGGCGTGGCCGAGAGGCGGCGGATTTCCGCGATGAAGAAGGCGGCGGTGAGGATCGACGAAATGACGTCGGCGACCGGCGGCGCGTACCAGAGGCCCTCGAGGCCGAAGGAGAGCGGAAGGACGACGATGAGCGGGATGAGGACGAGCACCTGGCGCGAGAGGCTCAGGAACATCGCCTGCCTGGGCTTGCCGACCGCCTGGAAATAATTGGCCGCGACGATCTGGAAGCCGATGAGGGGCAGCATGAGGAAGTAGATGCGGATGGCATGGACGCCCAGCCCGAAGAGTTCCGGGGACGAGCCGACGAAGAGGCCGATGAAGAGCCGCGGGGAGAACTGGATGGCGCAGAAACCGGCCAGCATCAGGGCCGTGGCGGCGACGATGGTCAGGAGCGTGGCGGATTTCACGCGGGCGAAGGAACGCGCGCCGAAGTTGTAGCCGATGATCGGCTGGGCTCCCTGGTTCAAGCCGAAGATCGGCATGAAGAAGAGCATCGCCACGGAGAAGATGATGCCCATCGCGGAGACGGCGAGGTCGCCGCCGTAGCGCTGGAGCTGGTTGTTCATGAGGCCGTTGAGGATCGAGGACGCCGATTGCATGACGAAGGGCGCCGAGCCGATGGAGACGATCGCGGCCACGGTATCGACGCTCAGGCGGAAATTGCGCCTGCGGAGACGCAGGTGGCTCTTCCCGGTCAGGTAGTAGCCCAGGACCCAGGCGGCGGACACACCCTGGGAGATGATCGTGGCGAGGGCCGCGCCGGAGACGCCCCACCCGAACACGAAGATGAAGATGGGGTCGAGCACGGTGTTGAGGACGGCGCCGATGAGCATCGTGGCCATGGCCATGCGCGGGTTCCCCTCGCCCCGGATGAGGCTGTTCATGCCCATCCCGATGGCCTGGAACACGGTGCCGGCGAGAATGACCGAGGTGTAGTCGCGCGCGTAGGGCAGGATGGTTTGGCTGGCGCCGAACAGCATGAGGAGGGGCTCCAGGAAGAGGAGGCCGGCTGCGGTCAGGGTCGCGGAGACCATCATGATGAGGGCGAAGGCGTTCCCGAGGACCCGCTCCGCCTTTTCGACGTTGCGTTCGCCGAGGCTCAGGGAGACGAGGGTCGTGGCGCCGACGCCGATGAGCATGCTGAATGCCATCTGCACGAGCATGATCGGGAAGGCGATGGTGGCGCCGGCGATGCCCAGGGGGCCGACGCCCCGGCCGATGAAGATCCGGTCGACGATGTTGTAGATCGCATTCACGAGCATACCGACGATCGCCGGTATCGAAAACTTCACAAGGAGGGCCGGGATGCGTCCCGTGCCCAGTTCCTTCGACCTGTCCATCTTTTCTCCTGTTTGCGGAAGCCGAGCCCGGCTGTTTCCCTTCGATGATCGAGCCGGCCCGGTCATGGCGGACCATCTTGCCGGGAATCGGTCCCTTGGCCGAGGAAACGTTCCAGCCCCGGCCATCGTTCGAGGATGGCGGCGATGCAGCCGCGCTCGCGTCCTTCCCAGCCGCCCCGGATTACGGCGAACGAAGAGCTTTTCGCGTCCAGACGCGCCTGGAAGAGCTCGAACATGCGGATGCGATCGGCCTGCGGCGAGCGCTGGACGTCGTCCACCCAGGGTGTGTCCGGGTAGAAGAGCAGGTGCAGGTCGTAGCGGTTCTCCTCCTCGATCCAATCGGGGAACTCGGGGCGGTAGTCAAAGAGTCTGTCGGCGTAGATGCGCGTGGTTTCGAGGTCGGAGTCGACGAAGAGGAGGGGGAAACCTTCCTTGCGGGCTTCGCGTATCGCGGTCGCGTGGATGGGCGCGATGGCGTCGATGTCGGCGCGGACAGGCGCGCGGTCGCCGATGTGGAAACGCGCCATCTCGGGCACCCAACCGCATCCGAAGCGGCGTGCGAGGCGTTCCGCCATGCTGGTCTTGCCGGTGCTTTCCGGGCCGTAGAGGCAGACCGTCTTCGCGAACCAGGGGCGGACGGCGCGGGGGATGAAGTCCCAGGCGGCGAAGGGGTTCCCCCGGATGGCGGTGGCGGAAATGGGCACGGACGTCCGGCCCGGATCGAAGGGCAGGCTGCCGATGCCGAGGTACCCGGCGAGGAAGGCGCCGTAGGGTTCGCTCGAGACGATGGCGTCAGCGGCGGGAAAGCGGGGCTTGAGCCACGCGGCCCAGACCTTCGACACTTCCCGGGAGGATCCGGTGGCGGACGGGAGTTCCTCTTCGGTGTACGACACGCGGACGTTCGGGAAGCGGGCGAGGGTATCCCTGGCCCACTCGAAGCGCAGGGGCCCGGGAATGGGTTCGCCGGGAAGGGCGCCGACGAGCACATCGACGGATTCGCAATGGGCCGAGGCGAATCCCGCCATGGCGACGTGACCCGCGTGGATGGGCATGAACTTGCCGATGATGAGCCCGTCGCGAAAGAGCATGGGGCCTACGGCTCGACAGGGGCCGGCGCTTCGGCCGGGAAGGAGGGACCGTACGAGCGGAATTCTCGCGTCCACGAGGCGATGCCCGCCGCCGCGATGAGGGCGAACGCCGCGTACTCGAGCGAAAGGAAGGCGATGCCGCGCGACGCGTACACGAAAGCGGCGAAGAGGTCGGTCAGGCACCAGAACCACCAGCATTCCAGGCGCTTGCCGGCCATGAGGAAGGTGGCGGCCACCGAGGCGGAGGCCACGAGGGCGTCGGCGAAGGGCATGGATGCGGGGACGGGAAAGAAGGCGGGGAGGAGCCTGTCCAGGCCGGAGACGAGGAACCCGAGCGCGGCGGCTCCTGAGAGCGTGGCGGCGATCCAGGCGGCGAGGGTCCGGCGCGACAGGCGCGTTATGCGAAGCTGGTTCCGCGCGTTGGCTTCCTCAGCCCCCTTCGGGCTCAGCCAGCGCCACCAGCCGTAGATGGCCGTCGCCGCGTAGAAAACCTGGAGGAACATGTCGGGGTAGAGGCCCGTATGGCGGAAGAGCTCGAAGAAGAAGAGGTTGTTGACGATCCCGACGGGCCAGTTGGACACGCGTTCGCGCGCCGCGAGGACGACGCAGGCGAGCCCCGTGGCCACGCCGAGGAACTCGAGCCACGAGAGTTCGTAGCCTGATACCGTGGCCATGACCACGGCTGGATCGAAAAGGAAGGACGGGAACGGCATTGGACTACCATTGCGAAACGGGTTCCCCTCGTCAAGCGGTCGCCCGCTCCGCCGGGTTTACTCCAGTTCGAAGGGCGCGGCCTTGGCCGGCACGCCTTCGAAGCCTTGGACGACGTCGAGCGGGGCGTTTTCGAAAACGTCCGCCAGGGCGGCGAGCGCTGCCTCGCGGACGAAGCGCCAGCCGGGGCAGTCCACGCGCAGCTCGAACGACCCGTCGCGTCGGGCGAGGACACGGTGCCGGCGGACGGGGAAGGCGCGCAGGACCCGGGCGATATCCACCGGGTTGAGGATGGCGCCCGAGGGCAGCCGGACGCTAATGGCGTTGCGGCCCTCCAGGAGGACGAGGCCCGGGCCGTTTTCGTCGCGGACGAGCAGGCCGCGGTCCCCGGTGCGGTAGCGCAGGAGGGGGACGAAGGGATTGCGCCCGCCGGTGAGGAGTATGTCGCCGGGCCTGCCATCGGGGACCTGGTTGCCGTCGGCGTCCGTGATCTCCAGGAACAGGTCGCGGGGGAGTATCCGCATGAGGGTGCCGCCCGAAGGGTGTACGGGAGAGACCGGGTCGGAACATGCTACGGGACCTGAGTCGTTGGAGGAATAGACGTCGACGACGGGGCAGCCGAAGGCTGCGGCAAGGGCCTGCCGGAGCCCCGGCTGCAGGGTGGCGGCGGTGGACAGGAGGGCGAGGGGGCGCACCCGGATGTTCGCGTCGAGGAGGGCTGACCAGGCCACCGGGTCGCCTGAAAGGAAGACCGGGGCCATATCGGGCAGCCAACGCGCGGCGGCGCCGGGCGAGCGCCAGCCGGACGGATCCAGGTTCACCTTGGCGAAACCGGCGCCGTCGTAATACGAATGGACGGTGTCGTAGACGATGGTCCATTTTTGCGAGCAGACTTGGACGGCCTGCACCCGCCCCGGACCGCGGACGGTCGCCACGCCGTGGAGGCCGAGAGCCCGCTCGATGAGGGGATCGTAGCAGCCCTGGGCATATGGGTGGGACGGGACGCGGACGGGCTCGCCCGTGGTGCCCGATGTCGGGTTGACGATGAGGCGGTCGAGGGATTCGTCCCGGGGTATGACGGCTTCGATGCGGTCGCGGAGGTCAAGTCGAGTCATAGGCGGGACGCGAGCCCAGTCGCGCGGGAGGGAGAGCCCGGCGAGGGCGGCTGCCGCGTGGTCGGAGCGGCGGCGCAGGAGCTCGACCCACTCGAAGATGGCCGCGGGAGGCTCGCCGCCCGCCCTGCGTTCGCCGGACAATGTTTCCCTGAACGCGACGATCCGCTCCAGGTCCGCGGCTCCCAGGCGATCCCCGCATTCCGCGTTGCGCACGGGCGCATCCGGGTGCTCGCGCATAAGGCGGAAGGTGGCGTCCCACTCTGGCTTCATGAGCGGCGTCCGTTCCTCGGTGACATATCCGGATATCCGCATCGTCAGTCCCTCTGCATCTTGCTGGCCGCTTCTTCGGCCTCGCGGCGTTCCATGGCCTCGCGGATGTCCCGGGATCGCTTTTCGGCCGCCTGGGCCCGCTCCATGACCCGCTTTCGCTCGATGGAATCCACGGCCTTGAGACGGTCCTCTGCCTGGGCGGCGGTTTCTCCGGCGGGGCGGGTCCCGATTCCGGAAAGCAGGATGCGGGACAGTTCCTCGCGCCCTTCCACCTCGACCGCGAAACGTTCCGCATGACTGGCTGCGGCGCGTCCGGCCACGGAACCCGACAGAGCGGTCAGGAGCGAAGCGCGCGCGGCATCGCCGGATTCGCTCGCCCATCCGCCGAAAAATGGATGGCCCAGAAGCCTGCAGGCGAGGCGCACGATGGCGTCCCGGTCGGCGGTTTTCGCGCCCGGGACGAACGGACGGGTCTCTTCCTTCGCAAGCGGCGCCATGCCGAGGTTCATGAGCGCGTCGTTCACGATGGCGACGGGGGACACGCCGGGATCGAGGATCGAGGCGGGCGCTTCCGCGAGAAGACGTTCGAGTTCGATCAACTCGGGAAGATTCATCGGGCGGCCTCCGTGCCGTAGCGCTTCCTGGCGAAAGCGGCGGCGAACGCTACGAGGGACTCCCAATCCTTCACGGCGACGATGTCGAAGCCGAGCTCCGAGAGTTTCAGGAGTCCACGGTCCTTCTTCCAGTCGCCATGCAGGTTGAGCGCGAGGGTGCCGCCGCCGCGGGCCGCCTTGAGGGCCTTGGCCGCTATCCGTGCCCCGGGAGTCCCACGTTCGTCGTCATCGAGCATCGTCGTGATGCCGTCGTCGGAGATGCAGAAGACGTGGACCGGCCTGTCGGCGGGGCCGCGCCGGGCGTAGCTGTCCCGCAGGACATGAAGGGGGAACCGGGTCCCGCCGCCGAAATAGCCGATGAGGGCCGCGAGGATCGAGCGATCGTCGGCGACGAAGCCGTCGGTCTTCATGACCTCGTCCTTGCCGCTCCAGAGCGTGGCCTGCACCCTGGCCCCCGCGCGCAGGGCGGAAAGCGCCACGATGGCCCCGGCCAGGGTCAGGTATGACAGCTCAGTCGCCGGATTGGGCATGGAACCGGAGCTGTCGACGTAAAGGTCGAGCCACAGGGGTTCGCGCGAAGGTTCCGGTCCGGGCTGGAAGCCTTCCACCCGCTGGAGCACGGTGAGGCCGGGCACGACCACGGGATTCCTCGTCAGGGTGCGGATCCAGTCGATGCGGTCGAGCGGTTCGCCGGGTTCCCACAGGTCCCAGCCTTCGGGCAACGGTTCTCGGGAACGCGGCGAGCTGCGTTCGGGGAAGGGGACGAGGTGGGGAAGCGCGCACTCGCGGTAGTAGCGTATCGCCGCATCCTCCTGGCTGATCCTGATGCCCATAGCCCTGAGCACTTCGCCGTAGGTGAAGGGATCGCGGGACTGGCCCTGTCCCCTACCCTTCCATCCCGCGGCGGGCTTGAACGCCGATTCACCGTCGCGCGCCGGATGCCGTGAATCGGCCTCTTCATCGGGATCCATTTCCGCGAGCCCGTCGGGGGGTTCGGCTCCCGATCCCGGGTCCAGCGCGTCGAGGAAGGCGGCGAGCCCCTTTTCCTGCTCGTAATCCCGCGCGAGGTAGGGAAAGGCCACGGCCGCGAATCTGCCGGAGCCCCGCACGAATTCGCGGGAATAGCTCCGGACGAGACGCGCCGCGAGGGAAGCGTCCGCGTCCATGTCGGCTTCGGGGTCGACCGTCGCTTCGGCCGGACCCGCGGGCGCGGAAGACGGCACGAGCTGGCCCGGCAGAGCCAGGCTATCGGGGGACAGGACCCAGAGCTTTTCGTAGGTCTTCATGTAAAAGCGCCAGAGCTCGCCGGATGAATCGACGGCCAGCGTACGGTAGACCTCGTCGATGCGGATGCCGCGGTCGCGGTAGAGCCGGTCGTTCACGAGCAGGTCGGTCCACAGGTTGAGGACGAGGGGCACGAAGCGTTCGAAGCGCGGCAGGGCGCGGCGGGCGCGGACGACCATGCGCCCGTGATCGGAGAGGTCGCCGGGCGCGTATACGTGGTGGCCTGCCTCGTGCGCGAGTATGGCGAGGGCATGCCCGGCGAGACCCCTCTCCTCGATCTCGGGGATGGACACGACGACACGATGGTCGTCGAGCCGTATCATGGCGATGCCGCCGTCCAAACCCTCCCGCTTCGCGTCCGCCCGGTACCGGCACCAGATGGGTTCGCGCAGCCGGGCATGGCGGCTCCACGCGGCGATGGCCCCGGGCCACGCGGCTTTCCACTCGTCCAGCGAAAACGGGGATTGTACCTCGTTCGGAAGCGTCGTCGACGCGTCGCTCACCGTTCGCCCTCGATCCCGATGACGAACACACGGAACGACGAAACCGACACCAGGGCGAGCGTGCTCCCGACGCCCGCGGCAGAGAACGGACCGAGACGCTCGAACCCGGGCACCGGCATGCAGCCCGCCACCGGTTCGAGCTTCGCGGACCCGAGCGGGAGCCCGTCCGGTGAGAAACCCGCGATGCGGAACGCCGCCGTGTCGATCGGGCCGCCGGGAAAGCGGGCCGAGTCCGTGTCCCGCGGCACGAGGGAAACGCCTTCCGGGCAGGCGACGAGGAGCCGCTCCCGTTCGGGGGCTCCTTCGGCCGCGCCGCCGTCGATGATGACGATGCGTCCGTCTTCCGCCCGCACGGATGGGTTGCCTGCGAAACATCCTCCGGTCGATTCGTGGCCGCCTGCGGAGCCGAACCAGGTTACCCGCCCGCCCGGGACCGGGTGGGTGAACGCGCGCGCCGGCGAGAGCCAGGGATCGCGGGCGAGTGCGTCGATTCCCCCTTCCAGGAGGCCATCGTCCAGCGGAACGCCGAACAAGGCCGTGCAGGTTTCCGTCCCCAGCCCGCGGGCCAGGCGCAATCCTTCGGCACGGTATTCGACCAGCCCGGTGAGCCAGGCCGCGACGCAGCCCGAGTTCCTGAAGGCGGTAATGTCCGGGCAAAAGGCGGCGGCGCGGCACAGGATCCTGATCCATCGATCAGCCGCACCGCCTTGCCCGCCCGAGCGCATGCGCAAGCTCGAGTAGCCCCTGGCGACGGTGCCCGTGAAGGCATCCGGATCCGCGGACAGGAGCGCAGGCGCCGATGCGCAGGCCGCGGCGAGCGCGTCGGCGTGCCCCGTTTCCAGACGGCCCGTCGCCGCGAGGGCGAGCAGGGACCTGAACAGCGGGACTATCCACGCGTCGGCGGCCGATTCCGCGGCCCGCTCCCCGACCGATGCAACGTGGGCGGCCAACGTGGCGGAAGCGGCGGAGCCGAAGCGCATGAGGAGGGTCGTGCCGAGGTCCATCCCCCGGCCCTGTTCCCGCTCCCTGTTTCCCTCGAAGCCGTCCTGCACGCCCGAAACATCCCACGAGGCGTTGATGTACGCGCGTTTCGACTCGATGACGCGCGCGAGCGGGGAATCGGGGGCGATCAGCCGCGCCACTTGAGCCATCGTATGTAGGCGCTCCAGCGCTGGTGCAGGTACTTGAGGGACAGGAGGTCGTCGTAGAGCGGCCCCGTGAGCTTCCGCTCCGACGCGATCGCCGCAATCAGCTTTTCGGCACGGGCGAGTTCCGCTTCGGCCACGTCGAGCGGCACCCCCTCGAGCCCCCGGGCGAAGGTCGCCAGGGCGTCGCCGACTTCGTCCGCGCCGTCCATGCCCAGGCGGTCGAATTCGGCGCAGGACCTGTCGAAGAGCGCCCGGAGCCAGCCCACGCGATCGATCCGGAAAACGCCGTTGCCCTCCTGTTCGAAGAAGGCCGCGTCGGGATTCTGCGAGAGCTTGTCGTGGAATACGAAGGGCAGGATGGCGCGCGCGTCATCCAGGGACGCCGTCGGCGAGCCGCGGAAGAAGGCGATGGCCTTCACGAAGACGAGGGAGGTCATGAGCGCGCGCACCGAAAGGCCGTTGCGCGTCTGCTGGCCGAAATCCGCCGCCTTGTCCTTGCCGGTTTCCGAGGCCGAGAGCCGGGCGAAGTCGCCTCCGGAAACCTTGACGGCATCCTTGGTCCGGTACTCGAACTGCGAACCCGCGGGCTCGAAGAATTCGAACTGGCTCGCGAAGTGCTCGATCCGCCTGAGCACCCCCGGGGGCAGACCGACCGCGAGGACTTCGCGCCGCGCGAGCTCCAGTTCCTCCGGCGTGAAGACGATCTCGGCGGGGACGGCCTCCTCGGGCTTGATCCCGGCTTCGATGCGGGAAAGGAGCTGGCCGAGGAAGCGCGTGTTGAAGTGCAGCGCGCGGACGACGACGTCGATGCGGTCGCGCAGGGCTTCGATGACTTCGTAGGTGCCGCCGCCGGCATCGTCGTTGGCCGTCAGGTACCAGGCCGCCTCCGGGCAGTCGTAGACCTGGTCCATCATCTCCGCGTAGTCGTCGGCCATCACGGTGAGGAGCGCCGACTGCGTGCGCGTGGGGATGCGATTGTACTCGTCGATGATCTTGATGCGCATCCCGAGCCAGCTCTTCCAGGCGATGCGGATGTCCCGCAGGCTCTCGCTCTTCATGATGTCGGAAGGGACGGGCGAGCCGAAAAGGTCGGCGACCGTCATCTGCGGCTGGCCGTGCTGGATGGCCCGCCTCACGTCCTCGAGCCCGTAGCCCGAAAGCACGCCCATGATCACGGCGCTGGCCGTCTTCCCCCGGCCCGGACCGCCGACGAAGAGGCACTTCTTCCGCGCGACGAGGTTGAGGAGCGGGACGAGCACGAAGCTCGAATAGCTGGGCCCCGACGGGAGGGTCAGGGTCGCCCTGGAATCGCCGACGCGGTACGAGCTGGCGGGTCCGTCGTCGTACTCGATATCGTAGAACGGCGTGATGATCGCGCAATTCGTGATCCAGTAGTAG
>JAPLSN010000033.1 GCA_026398615.1 Spirochaetota bacterium
GGGATCGAACTGGTTTCCTGAACTCTCCCTTGATCCAAGCATTTCCGAATATGGTGGACTGCGCGGCTTGCGCACTCGCCTCGGTCGCGAACGACAGTCTCCTCTTCAGGGGCGATGATCTCGACATGACCGATTTCACGCCGACGCCATGACGGTGGAGCCGCATTCCGGCTCGGCCATGACGGGTTTTCCATTTGCGTGCAAGAGTGTCAACGGGACAGGGCCGTTGCCGTTTTCAGGCGGATGCAGCACAATCGGCGCATGTCCATGCGAGGCGTCAAAAGCCCATGAGCGACGAACTTCCGCACGAGCCCCACAAGCGCAGGCCGCGCTACCGCGGAACCCATCCGCGGAAATTCAGCGAAAAGTACAAGGAACTGCAGGGCTCTCGCTACCGGGACGACGTCGAGAAGGTACTTGCCCGGGGGATGACTCCGGCAGGCAGTCACCGTCCCGTCTGCGTCGCCGAGATCCTCGGAATCCTCGCGCCGCAAGCAGGGGAACTCGCCGTGGACGCGACGCTCGGAAACGGCGGCCATGCATTCAAGCTCCTGGAAAACATCCTGCCGGGAGGGCGCTTGGTCGGCATTGACCTGGACGGCATCGAAATGGCAAGGACCCGTACTCGCCTCCTTGCCGCGGGCATACCGGCGACGGCGTTCGTCCTCCGGCAATCCAATTTTTCCGCCCTCCCCTCCATCCTCGCCGGGGAAGGGATCGCGGGCGCCGATTGTTTCCTGGCCGACCTGGGCGTCTCCTCCATGCAGATCGACAATCCGGAGCGCGGCTTCACTTTCAAGCACGACGGTCCCCTTGAAATGCGCATGGATCCGGAACGCGGGCTTTCCGCCTCCGATCTCCTGGCTACAATTTCCGAAGTGCGTCTGCGCGAGATCCTCGTGGCGAACGCCGACGAAAGCTCGGCCGCCGCTATTTCCCGCGCCCTTTGCAGCCGCCGCGGAAAACTCCGGACCACCCTGGCGCTCGCGGACGCGATCCGCTCAGCCCTGCCCTCCTGCCCCAAGGGCGATCCGGAGATCGTGAAGACCATCCGTCGCTGTTTCCAGGCTTTGCGCATCGAAGTGAACGGCGAATTTTCCGCCCTCGAGACCATGCTGTCGTCCCTTCCCTCTTGCCTCCGCCCCGGGGGTCGTGCCGCCGTGTTGAGCTTCCATTCCGGCGAGGACAGGAGGGTTGAGGCGGCTTTCCGGGATGGTTTTGAAAAAGGCATGTACAGCTCGATTGCCGAGTCATTCATCCGGCCGAGCCGCGAGGAACAATACAACAACCCCCGGTCGAGTTCCGCGAAACTGCGCTGGGCGATCAGGCGAGACGGGTAGGCGGAAACCCGGCGACGCGCCATTCGTCCCGGGAATCGGATACATGAAGAAACCGCCCTCGCAGGCGGCTTCTTCGTCTCAATGCAAAGTAAAAATCGAATTACACCAGACCCAGTCTGGCTACACCAGACCCAGTCTGGCTACACCAGACCTTGGGCGATCATCGCGTCAGCGACTTTCTTGAAGCCGGCGATGTTGGCGCCGACGACGTAGTTGCCTTCGAAACCGTACTGTTTTGCGGTCTCGTAGGCGGTCTTGTGGATCGTGATCATGATGTCGTGGAGGCGCTTGTCGACTTCCTCGGCGCTCCAGGCAAGGCGCATGGAGTTCTGGCTCATCTCGAGGCCGGAAGTGGCGACGCCGCCCGCGTTCGCCGCCTTGCCGGGGGCGAAGGGGATCTTCTTCTCGATGAAGAGTTTCCAGGCTTCGGGAGTGCAGCCCATGTTGGAGACTTCGACGACGATCTTCACGCCGTTCGCGAGGAGAGTCTTGGCGTCCTCGCCATTGAGCTCGTTCTGGATCGCGCAGGGCATCGCGATGTCGACTTTCTGGTCCCAGGGCTTCTTGCCCGCGAAGAATTTGGCCGAAGGGAATTTCTTGGCATAGGTTTCGACCTTGTTGCGGTCGATGACGAGCATCTCGTTGAGGTAGTCCCACTTCGCCTGGGTCCCGACACCGTCGGGATCGAAGATGTAGCCGTCCGGGCCGGAGATCGTGAGAACCTTGGCGCCGAGCTGGCTCGCCTTGATACAGGCACCCCAGGCCACGTTGCCGAAACCGGAGACGGAGACCGTCTTTCCCTTGAGGCTGTCGCCCTTGAGCTTGAGCATCTCCTCGGCGAAGTAAATGGCGCCGAAACCGGTGGCTTCGGGGCGAACGAGGGAACCGCCGAAGGAAAGGCCCTTGCCGGTGAGGACGCCGGTGAACTCGTTGTGGATGCGCTTGTACTGGCCGAACAGATAGCCAACCTCGCGGCCACCCACGCCGATGTCACCCGCCGGAACGTCGGTATCGGGGCCGACGTGGCGGAAAAGTTCGGTCATGAAGCTCTGGCAGAAGCGCATGATCTCGTTATCGCTCTTGCCGTTCGGGTCAAAGTCGGAACCGCCCTTGCTGCCGCCCATCGGGAGGCCGGTAAGGGAGTTCTTGAAAGTCTGCTCGAAACCGAGGAACTTGAGGGTGGAGAGCTGGACCTTCGGATGGAAGCGCAAGCCGCCCTTGTAGGGGCCGATGGCTGAGTTGAACTGGCAGCGATAGCCGCGGTTGACGCGATATTCGCCCTTGTCATCCATCCAGGGAACGCGGAACATGACCGTGCGCTCAGGCTCGGTGATCCGTTCGAGGATGTGCTGGGATTTGTACTTGGGCTCGGCCTCGATGAGAGGCTCGATCGACTCGAGGACTTCCTCGACGGCCTGGAGAAATTCGGTCTCCCACGGATACCGGGATTTGAGTCCATCCAGGACTTCTTTGATATAGGTATTCATCATACCCTCCTTAAAAATGGGTGCGTGAACGCTGAAACCGGTTCATGGAAAAATCCCGGTCAGCAGGGCATTTTATTCCCGTTTTCAGGAATTGGCAAGAAAAAAATAAAAAAAGAGTGATTGGAATTCACGGAAGAGTGAAACTCCACATGGAAAATTCCTTTACCAGAGCCGCTCGATGTCCCGGTAGGCTTCGGGCAATCCGAAGGATTCGGGTAGCGCAGGCGCCGTTTGAGGGACGGGTTTGGCTGCCGCGGCGGGGACTGCGGGAGCCTGGGGTTTTCGCACCACCTCGTCGCGCACGTTCACCGAATCGAAGAAGCCGTTGCGGACCAGGACGCCATCGGAAACTTCTTCGTCGATCGTCGTGACGGTGATCGTCGCGAGTTCGTCCTTCGCCGCCCATTCGAGGGCCACGCCCTCCGGAGCCGTCCCCACGGAAGCTCCGCGGAGCACGAGGAGGACATCGCCTTTCGCGATGCCGTCGTTGGCGCCGAGATCGATCGCCACCCGTTCGCCCTTGCGGTCGATGATCCTTCCCCGTACGGGTAGCGCGTTCTCGAGGGCTTGGGCGACATTGACGGCGGTCCTGGCGACACGATCGTTCCCGCTGGCGGAATATGCGTACGAGAATGCCGGCGCGCCCGAGCGTCCCACGTACAGGTCCAGCCTGAGGCCGACTTCGCGTTCGGCTTCCATCACGGTGATCATGCCGAAATACTGTGACCCCGACTCCCTGGCGCCGCGGAAGGCGTCGGCAAAGCCCGAGACTCCCTTGACCTTACCCGTGGCGCGGATCTTTGACGAACCGTCGAGGAGTGAACCGAGATAGCCCGACAGCGTGAGGTCGCCCGACGTATGGAAGGGTTGCCCCGTCCGTTCGAGGCCGTACATGGCGATCCCGTATGGTCGCTTGGCGAGCGCGAACTGGTTGATCTTCCACTGCGCCGCGACTGAAGCGGAGAGGACGCTTCCCGTATTGTCCAGTTCGTCGAGCGTCCACTGGTCGGCCTTGCCGATATCCGCGAGGAAGGTGAGTTCCTGGTAATACGAGGCGACACGGCCGCGGAGCTTGAGGAGTTTCGCGTAGCCCTGCCTCCCTGGCTTGGAATACGGGTAGACGCGAAGCCCCCGCCTGTATTCGAAAAAGGCGCGCTCGAACTCGTTGCGGCCGGCAAACCCGGCCGCCCTGGAAAAATGCGCGTTCGCGTAGTCGACCCTGACAGAGTCCTCGAGGCGCGTCTTTCCCATGACGAGATCTTCCAGCGCGATGCGCGCCGTTTCATCATCGGGTCTGAGCCCCGCTGCGACGCCGAAAGCGTAGAGCGCATCGTCGAACCTGTCCTGGGCCCCCCGCGCGAGTCCCAGGGTATACCATGCCGACGAGTCCTCCCGGTTCCGCGCGACGGAAATCTCCGCGAGCGCGGCCGCCCCCTCGAAATCGCCGTTTTCGTAGAGGAGCGCCGCGAGGAAACGCCTCGCCGCATCGAAGCCCGGACGCAGTTCGAGCGCCAGCTTCGCTTCCCGTATCGCCCGTCCCGTACCCCAGTCGGGATCGTCGACCGCGAGCGCGACCCGGGCCGCGACGTAATGGACGCGGGGCTCGTCTCCGAAGCGCAGAAGGGTTTCCTCGACGAAAGCGAGCGCGGCCTTCGCATCGCCTGAATCCAGCTTGAGCAGCGCGAGCGACAGAAGGGTTTTCTCGTCGCCCGGCGACACACGAAGCGCATCGCCGAACTTTCGCTCGGCGTCCGAATATTTCCCTGCCCGCAGGTCGATCAAGGCCAGCCCGAAGCGCGCGTCGAGATCGTTGGGCCGCGCCTTCAGGATTTCTCCGAATATGGCCGAGGCTTTCCCGGCGTCGCCGAGCCCGAGGAGGCAGAATCCCTCGAGGACGCGGAGCGAAGGATCGTCCCGCCGGTACCGCGAGGCTTCGCGGACGCGGATGAGCGCTTCGTCGTACTCGTCCAGGGCATAGTAGCATTCCGCGAGCGCTGCGATCGCCTCGGCATAGGCGGGGTTCAGCTCGAGCGCGGAAAGATAGCGTTCGATCGCGCGGTAGTATTCGCCGGCCACCTGCTCGAAGCGGCCGGCTTCGTAGAGCGCTATCGGATCGGTCGATCCGGCCGCGACATTCGGGCCGCTGACTCCCGGCGGCGTAACCACGGGCACGGGAGCAGCCTCGGACCTGGCCCACGGCAGCCTGAAACCGCAGGAATACAGGACCGCGGCCAGGAATAAAAATGCCGCGGCGCGGACGGCGGTTTTCGCTTTCACTGCTCCTCCATGGCGTGGCCGCGGATGATCTTCACGCTCGTGATCTTGTGTCCATCCATGTCCTGGATGATGAACTCGAGGTTCTTCCAGGCTGCCTTCTCGTAACGCGAGGGAATTTTGCCGAACAGGTCGAATACGAACCCTCCGAGGGTGTCGAACTCGTCTTCGGGGAGGCTGATATCGAGGGCTTTGTTGAGGTCTTCGACGTTGACGCGGGCGTCGCAGAGCCAGGAGGTGTCGCCCAGCGGCACGATGTCATCGCGCTCGTCGTCGAACTCGTCCTGTATCTCTCCGACGATCTCCTCGATGATGTCTTCGAGGCAGACGATGCCTGACACTCCGCCGTATTCGTCGATGGCGATCGCGATGTGGACATGCCTGCGCTTGAATTCACGGAGGAGGCTGTCGATCCGCTTCGAATCCGGAACGAAGAATGGCTTGCGGATGAGCTTTTCCAGGTCGATGGTTTCGGCCTTGGCCAGCACGCCCAGGAGGTCCTTGACGTAGAGGACTCCCGTCACGTCGTCGATGGTGTTCCGGTAAACGGGTATACGCGAGTGGCCGCAGCCGATGGCCGTTTCCACGATCTGTTCCCGGCCCGAATCGACGGGGAGGAAGACGACGTCTATCCTCGGGACCATGACTTCCTTGACGGCGGTTTCCGGAAGCTCCTGGACCCCGCGTATCATATCCTGCCTCTCCGAGGAAGCCGCGTCCCCCTCGCCGGGCCGGTCGGGCCGCGGGGATCCGCCGAATATCCGCCGCAGGATGTTCGAAGTTTTCAAAATATGACGACCTCCGTGTAACGTTTGAGGATCCGTTCCTGAAGGGCCAGCATGGGTTCGCCCGGATCGTTCGACGCATGGTCCATCCCCGACAGGTGCAGCATGCCGTGCAGAACCAGCCGCTTGAGCTCCTCGCTCTCGTCCACGTCGAAGTCGGACGCGTTGCGCGACAGCGCCGGAAGGCTGACGACGACGTCACCCGCGAGGAAGCGGCGCTCCCCGCCCTCGCCGTAGAAATCCCCCAACGGAAAGGAGAGGACGTCCGTCGGGCCTTCCTTCCCCCGGTATTCGCGGTTCAGGTCCGAAATGAACCCGTCGCCGCAGAGCACGACCGAGAGGTCCCAGGATTCCTTCCCCAGCCCTGCGAGCGCGTCGAGGATCCATGACCGGAGCCTTTCCGTCCACGGCAGGGGCGGAATGCCTTCGACACGGATCTCCGCGCGGTTGTCCGGAGCGTTCACGTCGCCTTCACCCCGTTCCACGGGTATTCTATCCGGAAACGGCGATGCGCGGCGAGTATCCGCACGAAGCCGTTCCCCACCGCCTCCAGGACGCGGGAACGCGGCAGTTTCTCGTCCGGGCGGAAGGGGTTCCGGGCGAAGGGCGATTCGAACGCTTTCACCGCCTTATTCGGATTCATATGCCTGAATGATCTTTTTCACCATGGGATTGCGTACGACGTCGCTCGCGTCCAGCTTGCTCACGAGGATGCCGTCGATGCCCGACAGGAGTGAAAGGGCGTGGATGAGCCCGGATTCACCCTTGCGCGGCAGGTCGACCTGGGTGATGTCGCCCGTGATGACGGCGGCGGATCCTTCCCCGAGCCTGGTCAGGAACATCTTCATCTGCTCGCGGGTGGTGTTCTGCGCCTCGTCGAGGATGACGACGCAGTGGTTGAGGCTGCGCCCGCGCATGTATGCAAGCGGGGCGATCTCGATGGCCCTCGTCTCCTCGAGCCGCCTGACGACTTCGTAGGGAACGACCGCTTCCATCGCGTCGTAGAGCGGGCGGAGATAGGGGTTGATCTTCTGGGCGAGGTCCCCGGGCAGGAAGCCAAGGCTTTCGCCGGCTTCCACGACGGGCCGCGTGATCAGGAGCTTGCGCCTGGAGCGGGACAGCACTTCCCGGAGCGCCCAGGCAACCGCGAGGTAGGTCTTCCCGGTGCCGGCAGGCCCGACCGAAAACGTGACATCGTGGGTATCGAGGCCCTTGAGGTAGAGCATCTGTCCCGAGGTCCGGGGGAACACCTTGCCGAATCCACCCGGAATCTGGATGCACTGATCCTTGAGCGCGTCGGGACATGCCAAGCCGTCCCTGGCGTCAGGATTCATCGAGTAGTAGACGGCAGCGACGAGATCGGGTCCCGGCGGCAGGCCGTCGACGATCGCGTCCACGATACCCTCCACGAGCGGGGCGAAAAAACCCTTGCCGTCGGTGTCCGCATCGGCCGGTTCGTAAAAGAGTTCGTTCCCCCTCGTGAAGACGCGCCCACCGAGCAGCTTTTCGATGATCCTGAGATTGTAATCGTTCACGCCGCACACTTCGGCGAGCACGTCCGTGTTTTCGAGCGTCAGTCCGATTCGGCCTTCCAAAAATACCCCTTCCCGGCGTTCGTTCCGGAACCGCGAGACGAATCAAGCAGCCGCAACCTGCGGGCGCGGCGGCCTGTTCAGGCACCCCTGCCGGCGCAGGCGCGGATCCCCCGGGCGGAAACATCGTACCCCGCGCCCTTGGAAAAAGCAACAGAGCCCGCGCGTCGCGGCACGAGGGGAGAGCCGTCTATTCGACCGCGATGCCTTCGGCGGTAAGGGTGGTCTTGGTGGAAAATTCCGGAATCGGTCTCCATGCCACGAGAATGGTGATCGTTGAATCGAAAATGTATTTCTTGTCGAGTCCATTCGTGGTGAGGACCGGATTCCCCGTGAATTCCAGCGAAAGATCCCAGTCATGAAGATGCCTGACAGCCTTGAAGGACAGGCTCCTCAGCTTGAACAGGCTTTGGCGGCGGCTCGTCCCGTCGTCGAAAAAGTTGAAGGACCGGATAATGTCGGCGATGGGATTGACGGGGTCCACGGCGAAGGGCAGGTCGAAGAGCCCCGGGAAATATCGCCACACGCTCGGATTCTGGGATGATGACGAAAAGTTGAGGTCCAGGGCTTCCGAGACGCTGAAGGTCAATCCCGTCGTCAGGGACAGGGTGGATTCCGAAAAACGCAGGAGACTCTGGGAAAACCGGAAATCCGCGAGGAGTTTCAGGTTGGCGCGATTCCTCCAGAACGGGTCTGATTTCCAGTCGGGCTTCCAGTTCGCCGCCAGGTCGGTCGGCCTGAAGCGTTCCACGGACGCGTCGACTACCTGCCACCCGCTGGCGGGAATGAGCTCGTAGTCCTTCGACTGCTTCATCACCAGGGACGCGACGAACGAACCCGCCGTGAGCGTCGCGGTATCGGAGACGGGTTCGCCCCGCTCGATATCGTACAGGAAGGCATTCGTCAGCCTGACCGGGCTCCCCGTCCCCAGCTCGGCCTGTGTCGAGAGCGGGTCCCAGCGGAACGGCGCGGATTCCTGGAGCTTGTAGTATTTCGTGGAGGCGGTCAGGGAAGCCCAGGGCGCCTTCAGCGCCACCTTGAGCCCGTAGGACGGATCGAGCGGCGGCAAGGTCGACGAGAGGGACAGGGACTGGATGTACCCCCAGGGCTGCAGGCTCAAGACCGCTTCGAGGGAATGGTTGGAGATCCCTTCGTTCGTGAATTCGGGGAAGGTCGTCTCGTAGACCGGGCTGGATCCGTCCATTTCCCTGAACACCGAGGCGAAAAGCCGGGCATCGAGGGAGTAGGTCAGGGAGGTGCGCGACCAGAGCCACAGGTCGAGGAAGGGCATCAGGGAGGCTTTGAGCGATCCGCCCAGGCGTTGGGTCCTCGCCTGGGCGTCCTGGAGCGTCCACGAATCCTCGAGAGCGGTCGAGATGTAGGCGGGGTCGGAGTTCGCGTACGGCCGTCCCTGCCCCTGGTTCGAATACGTCAGGGCGGTGGCGAGGGAGAAAGTCTGCCCCGAGAATCCGAAGTTTCCCGTGAGGCCGCCTGAAAACTTGTAGCTCGCGAGATCGTAGAGCATGCGCCAGTCGATGTCGTCGGATTCGAGCCAGGATGCGGTCAGGAAACGGCGTTCATAACCGCCCTGGGCGGAAAGCGAATAGCCGACCGAAGAGGTCGTCGGGCGGGCCGCTTCGAAAACCAGGCCGGGCGCGGGGGAAGGCGGTTGGAAACCTCCCGGCGACGCACCGGATTCCGTGCCCGTTCCGTCACCGGGTTCCACGCTCCAGGGCGGGATCACGCCGGTTCCCGACGGAGTTCCGGCTTCCCCCTGCCGGGGAGCGCTGCCCGCCTGGATCCCGGTCGTACCGCCCGGGAGCGATCCCTGTTTCGCCGCCCCGGATGACGCGTCGGACGACCAGGCGAAGAGTTCGCCTTTCGCGGAAACGGACGTGTCGATCATCATGAACTGGTCGGGAACGAAGAATTCCCGCGCAGGGTCCACTTCATACAGATCCAGCTCATCCGGATCGGAGGGGACCGGCGTCCTCGACTTGGCCGACCAGAGCATGGAGCTCGACAGCCTGGAAAGTTCGAGCGACGAGAGAAATGGCGCGAATGCCTTCACGGGGAAAGAATATTGCGTGTCAACGCGTTGCGTGATGCTGGTACGCCTCGAAATCGTGGTTTCGCTCTCGGCCTGCCTGAGGAACCGGAGCCAGTCCATGTCCTCGCTCCGGTTCTGGAAATCGATGTCCCAGAAGGGATCGGAAAAGAAGGCGACCTTCACGGTCAGGTTGAGTTTTGCGAGCGCGATGCGCGTCGAACAGTCGAATGCGTAGCGTAGCGGAAAGGGAAAGCCCAGTACGGTGGAACCGTTCCAGACGCTCGAGTAGCCGCCTGCGAGCACGTACGGGGTATAGATCAGCTCAGGCGTGCGGAACACGGACCGGCTCAGGCCAAACCCCGCGTACAACTCGATGGCCTTCATCACGGCGAGGCTCTCGCGCTTGGCCATCACGACGAGCGCCCCGCCCGAGTTCGAGTAGACGTCGGCCATGACCTTGAGGATATCGGGCGACGACGCTTTCTTCTTTTCCTCGGTCTGCCGGAGGAAGACTCCCTTCAGTTCCTTCGCGTTCTCCGTTCCCGCCGAGACGAGCTTGAAGACGCTGATCGAATCGGACTTGACGGGCTTGTCGCCGAGGAGATACGTGGTCGTCTGCACGAAACGCCCCTCGCGGTCGCGGGAGCCGAACACGGGATGGAACACGATCTCCTGCCCGGGGTAGTAGAAGAAGGGAAGGTAGAGCACGGGCACTTCTCCGACGGAGAGCACCGCGTTGGCGATGGCCCACTCGTTCGGGCCGAGGATCCAGACCCTCGATGCCCTGATCGAATAATGGGGCGAATCTTCCTTGCAGGTGGTGATCGTGGCGTCGTCGAAGACGAGCCAGCCATCGTCGCCCTTGACTATGGTATCGGCTTCCATCAAGACGGCTTCGTCCTTTCCCGACTGCGCCCGCTCGAGGAGCCCGTCGAGGAAGATCCCCTGCCAGGTGTCGAGGTTGATCGCGAGCTTTTCCCCGTAGAAGTACTGGGTGGTATCCGCTTTCCTGAAGACGTACGAGATGCGTCCGGACGCGGACACCGAACCCGTGGACTCGTTGTACATGATGCGGTCGGCTTCGATCCGGTGCGATTCCCCCGACGAATCCATGGTCACGCTCAGGACCACCCTCCCGGAAAGCCTGATTATCTTCTCGTCGGCGTCCTCCATCTTGAAGTATTCGGTGCGGTCGGCGCTTTCGATGCGGATCCGCTTGCCCTTCTTCGCGTCCGAAGCCGGGGCTTCCAGCTTGTAGAACGCGTAGAGGCGGGAGCGGATCTCCGCCGCGGCGCCCGAATCGGAGACGCCGACCGAGCGCGCCCAGGCGACAAGCTCGTAGTAGTTCGCCGTGGCGATGTCCATGGCCATGGTCTTCGCCACGAGGTCCTCGTCGCCGGCGACGGCTTCCGCG
>JAPLSN010000030.1 GCA_026398615.1 Spirochaetota bacterium
TGTCGGAGACGCCTACGACAACGCCTTGGCGGAAACGATCAATGGGCTCTTCAAGGCCGAGGTGATCCGCCGCCGCGGACCATGGAAAGACCTCGCGGCCGTGGAGTACGCGACTCTCGAATGGGTTGACTGGTTCAACAATAGGCGGCTCCTTGAGCCGATCGGTAATGTGCCACCCGCGGAGTTCGAGAAGATGTATTATACTCACCAAGAAGGTCTGGCCGTGGGAGCTGGACTCAAATAGAAAAGGCTCCGGAGAACCCGGGGCGGTTCAGTTTTGGCAGGCGTCCCCGTTCCCGCGGACGGGATGCCCTAAGCGGGGGGCTGACGCACGACGGGCCGTCCCGACGTCACGGACTGCTACAGGCTGTCCAGCTCGACGGCGAGGACGGCGTCGTTGATGGGGCGGAGGTCCACATCGATCGGCAGGAGCAGGCCGTTCCTTTCGATCACGAGATCGACTTCAGCCCCACCATTGTTTCTCCGAAAGATCGATCTCCTGGCCGCTCAGGGCGGCACGGAAACGGACGAAGCGGCTGAATTCGCCCGGATTCCGGATGTCCACGGCGTGGCGGACATCCCGAACGGCCCCCTCAGTCCTTCCCGCGCGAGGCCAGCTCGTAGAGGAAGACGCCGGCCGCGACGGACACGTTGAGCGAATCCACGTGCCCGCGCTGGGGGATGCGCAGGGCGCCGTCGCAGGTGTCGCGCAGGAGGCGGGAGACGCCGGCCCCTTCCGCGCCCATCACGAGGGCGACGCGCCCGGGCAGGTCGGCGCCCCTGAGTTCGTCGCCGTCCATGTTGGCGGCGTAGCACCAGAAACCAGCCTCTTTCAGCGAGCGCAGCGCCCGAGGGAGGTTCGGCACCGAGGCGACCGGCACCCAGGCCAGCGCCCCGGCGGATGCCCGGGCCACGACCTCGGTTTCCTTCGCGGCCCGCCGGTCCGGCGTGATAACGAGGTCGACGCCGAAAACGTCCGCCGATCGCAGGATGGCGCCGTAGTTGTGCGGATCCGACAGGTGGTCGAGGACGAGCACCAGTCCCGCGGGTTTGTCGAAGGCGGCCAGGAATTCATCCAGGTCCACGGCCTTGTCGAGCGCGGATGGGTCGGCCGGCTCGAAGGCTGCGCCCCTGTTGTCCGGGGCGGCCCTGTCCAGCCATTCGTGGTCGACGCGGCGAACCGGCACCCCGGCTTTCGCGGCGGCTTCCGCGATCTTCCTGACGCGCGGTCCTTCGACCGCGACGAGGAGCGCGCCTTTAGCGCCGCTCCGCACGAGCTCTTCGATTCCGTGGAAAGCGGTGACGTATCTCATGCCGCGATCATGGCGGAGAAAGCCTTTCCGGGGCAAGCCCGGGCGGTCGTGCGGGCGTCGTCGGTACCGGTCGGGGAATGGAGTCATGTTTCTGAATGCGGAAGACATCGAGGGACGCAGGCGACATGTAAGAAAATTGTAAGAGACTCGGGCCCGGGTTCCGGCTATACTGTTTCCCGATGGACAGGAAAAATCCGGTCGTCGCGGTCTTGTGCCTGACGCTGATCGCCGCAAGCGCCCAGGAGGAACCCGGGCGCTCCCAACCTCAATCCGCACTGCCGCCCGGTACCGCGGCCCCTTCCGCGGACACCCGCCGGGTCGTCTCCCTGCAGGAAGCCATCGACGGCAGTCTCGCGGCAGGCGACGACATGAAGATAGCGAATGGAAACCTGGACGCGGCCAAGTCACTGCATGCGCTCAACCTTTCCAAAGCCGGCATTACCCTCGCCGCCGCCGGTTCAGGCTCGGTGCAGGGCGGGATCGGCGATCCGGACCTGGTGAAAAGCCTGGGTTCGGGCAGTTCGGCCGGACTTTCGCAGAATCTCCAGGGAAGCCTTTCCATGAGCCAGGGCAATGCATCCGCTTCGAGTCCCGCGACCAGGCTCACGCTGACGACGACCCAGAGCTTTCCCGCGCCGCCCGCCACGGTTACGCCCCCCAGCACGATCGTCGCCGTTTCGGTCTCGCAGACGCTGTGGGACGGCTACTCCGGCGGACAGACCCGCGCCCTCGTCGACAAGAGCCTCCTGGCGCTGGGCGGCAAGGAGTACGCCGCGACGTTCGCGCGCGCATCGACCATCGCCAGGGTCAAGCAGGCCTACGTGACGATGCTCTCGGCGCAGAGGGCCATCGCGCTCAGGCAGGGAATCGCGGAAAAGCAGTGGTCGCTCCTCAGGCAGGTGGAAGCCATATACTCCCTGAAGCAGGCGAGCTCGATCGACCTCATGACCGCGCGCATCAACGCGCGGAGCGCGGAACTCGAACTCGAGGCTTCGAATCACGACTTGAGCCTGGCCAGGCAGCGCCTCGCGAATCTCATGGGGCTTCCTCCGGACGCCGATTTCGACGTGGCCGAGATCGACACTCCCGGCTTGCCCGCCCCGAGCGCCGAGGTGGCCATCGGCGTCGGCCTGGCCGGGAGGGCCGACGCTGCCCAGATCGACCTGATCAGGAAGTCGGCGGCGATCGACCTGGCCCTGGCGCGGGGACTGTCGCAACCCGGCATCGCCCTCACCGGGGGCCTGAACTTCGGTTTCAACTGGGACGGGACGGCCGTCAACGCGGAGAGCGCGAGCCTGGGCCTGCGCCTGAGCCTGCCCATCCTGGATGCGGGAGCGGCCAACGCGCAGGCCGATGCCGCCGCCGCGCAGCTCGCGGTCTGCGACGCGCAATTCGCGCAGTTGCTCGGGAACATCGCCGCCGACATAAGGGACAATTTCTGGCTCGCTTCCATCCAGCTCTCGCGCGTGGATCTCGCGCGACAGAACGCGGACATGCTCGAGGCGCAACTCGAGCTGGTCAAGGTGCAGAACCAGTTCGGGACGGCCACGACGCAGGACCTGATGACCGCCATGACCAACGCGGCCAACGCGGAAGCAGCCTGGGCCCAGGCCCGCGGCGGCTATCTGCTGTCGATACTCGCCCTCGAGACGGCGATGGGCCTTTGAAGCCTGCCGTTGAACGGAGAATCTTGATGAAACACAGCTGTTGCCATGATATCGCAGGCTTCATCCTCATCGGGGGCATGATCGCGCTGGTCGCCCTCGCGGGAGGCTGTTCCGCCGGATCCCCCGCCCAGGCGGGCCAGGGTTCCCGGGACGCTCAGGACGGACAGGCACCTCAAGGGCAGCTCCAGGACGGAGGGCGGCGCCAGGCGGCCACCCCGGTCCAGGCCGTTGCCGTGACCGTCGGCCTCCTCTCCGCCGACCGCGATACCGCGGGCGTCGTGACTCCGGCCATGCAGAGCACCGTCGCCGCCCAGGTCGGCGGCATCGTTTCGAACGTGCTCCGCCAGGTGGGCGACTGGGTCAGGCAGGGGGACATCATAGTGCAGCTGGACGATTCCCAGCTCGCCCTGGCGCTCGTGAACGCCCAGACCGCCCTGGACAGCGCAAAGCTCAACCTTGCGACGAACCAGGATTCCTCGGGCCAGGCGAACACCCGGCTCGAGCTGCAGGTTCAGGCTGCCCAGACGGCGTACGACTCCGCCCGCAGGACCTACGACGGGCAGAAGGCGCTTTTCGACCTTGGCGGCATTTCAGCGGCGGCCCTCGATACGGCGGCGGCCAACGTGCAAACCACCCAGGCCAACCTCGAGACGGCGAAGACCACCCTTGACTTGAACAGGAAGGGCCTTTCCACGACGCCGGGGCAGAATATCGAAAGCCTCAAGCTCGCGGTGGTCACGGCCGCCACGAACCTGCAGATCGCCCGGCTCAACCTCCGGAACGCATCGATCAAGGCTCCCTTCGGCGGTCAGATCTCGGCGATCGGGGTGAACCCGGGCATGTTCGTGGGGCAGAACTCGAGCGCCTTCACCATCGTGAGCGCGGAGAAGCAGGTCAACTTCGCCGTGGCGCCCGCGGACGCTCCCGCCCTGGTCCAGGGCACGGCGCTCGACTTCGAATCAGGCGGCGCGAGCTTCAGGATGAAGGTCAGGTACGCTCCCTCGGCGCCCGTGAACGGCCTGGTGCCCATGACGGCCCTGCCGACCGCCGGGTTCGACCTGCCCTTCGGTACGGTGGGCAGCCTGAGCTACCGCATCGCCCTCGCACGCGGGACGATCGTTCCCATCGCGGCGCTCGAGACTCTTGAGAACAGGAATTACGTTTTCACCGTGGAAGGGGGAACGGTCGCGATCCACTACGTGTCGATCGTGGCCGAGTCGGGAGCCGATGTCGCCCTGACGGGCATAGGGGACAAGACGGTGGTCATACTGAACGCGCCGCCCGGGCTCCTGCAGGGTTCGAGCGTTCTGGCGGTGATGACTCAGGCCGCCGGAGGGCGGGGCGGCGGTTCGGGACCTGGCGGCGAAACCGGCGGCGCGGCGAAGCAGCCGTGAGCACGCTCCGCGATCTGGAGGTCCTGGTCTACGACAGGATCAATCCGGCCGTCAAATTCTCGGTGACGAGGTACGTCCTCGCGATCGGCATCTTCGTCGCCGTCGTGACCTTCGGCATCATCAGCGCATGGGGGCTCGGCGTCGATCTCCTGCCCACCGTCAACGTGCCGTCCGTCAACGTTTCGGTCTCCTGGCCCGGGGCGGCGCCGTCGGTGATCGACCAGCAGGTCGTGCAGGTGCTCGAAAACGCCGTTTCCTCCCTGAGCGGCATCACCGACATGAACTCCTCGAGCTCCCTCGGGTCGGGCAGGGTCGGGGTGACCTTCGGCGTCAACGTCGACAGGAACGCCGCGATGAATCAGGTAGCCTCCCTCGTCAACGCGTCGATCCGCCGCCTGCCCTCCGGCGTGGGCGCGCCCGTCATCCGCACCTTCGACGCGAACTCCCAGCCCGTCGTGCAGTTCGGCGTCTCGGGCGGCAGCGAGAGCCTCTCCGTCATCGCCGAATACGTCAATAACATCCTGTCGCCCTCGCTGGAGCGCATCGACGGGGTGGCGAACATCCAGGTGGACGGGGCGCCGTCCCGCCAGTTCAGCGTCCTCCTCGATCCCAATCGCCTTCGGTACTACAACCTGACGCCCCAGCAGGTGGTGAACGCGATCACCGCCTCATCCGTGAACCAGCCCATCGGCAGCATCCTGACCCAGGGCAGCACCTTGAGTTTCTCGACGCGCAACGTGCCCGAGAGCCTCGAGCAGGTCCGCCGGATGCTCGTCGACGCGGGACGGGGCGTGGCGGTGGGCGATCTCGGCACCGTGCGCGACGCCTCCGTCGATTCCAACATCGCGCGCATCGACGGGATCCCCGTCGTCCTCGTGTCCATCCAGAGGACGAGCGACTCCAACTCGGTGGCCGTCGTGGACGGCGTGCGCAGGTTCATCGCCGCGGCGAGGTCGCCCGGGGGCTACGCCTTCCATTTCGGCATGGACAACACGGGGCCGATACGGGCCTCGATCGACTCGACCTACCGCGAGCTCATCACCTCCCTCATAGTCGTCGCCATCATCGTTCTCCTCTCCCTCGGCAAGCCGAACGCGGCCTTCGCCGTCATCGTATCCATTCCCATCTCCCTTTCCGCCTCGCCCATCCTCTACCGCCTCATGGGTTTCTCCTTCAACCTCGTATCCCTGCTGGCCCTGGTGACGGCGATCGGCATCGTCGTCGATGACTCCATCGTCGTGGCCGAGAACGTCGAGCGTTACAGAAGCATGGGCTTCGGCCTCAAGGAAGCCGTCCTGAAGGGAGGCAGCGAGGTCTTTACCGCCGTCGTCGCCTCCACGCTCTCACTTCTCGCCGTCCTCCTGCCCGTGAGCTTCATCTCCGGGTTCATCGGCCGCTACCTCATGCAGTTCGCGCTCGGGCTCGCGGCGGCAGTCGGATTCTCCCTTGTCGAGTCCGTGCTTTTTCTCACGGTCATCATGGCCTATACGCCCGATGCCCGCATCCGGACCTGGTCCGATATCCCGAAAAGCCTCATGCGCCTGCCCGAGGCCATCGTGAGAGGGTTCGCCGCGATGCGCAAGGGGTGGGCCATACTCCTGGGCCTGGGCATCGCGGGAGGCCTCGTCTTTACGAAGAACCATGTTTTCCTGCCAACCCTCATCGCCTATCCGCTGGTCCTCGGCATTCTCGACTATGTTTCCGTCCTCGTCCTCACCATCTTCCATGCGGTTTCGGGTACCTTGAGCGCATGGACGGATCATCTCGTCAACTCGGTATGTGACGCCTATGCGCGCTCGCTTCGGGGCGTCATCAAGAAGAGCGCCTGGATCCTCGCGGTTTCGGTCGTCGTGATGGCGGCCGGCGCCGTCTTCCTCATCCCCCGCATACCCTTCAGTTTCGTACCGCAATCCGACTCGGGTTCGATGCAGGTCAATGTCAGGTTCCCCCAGGGAACGCCCCAGGCCAGGGCCAACGAGGCCTCCGCCCTGCTCGAGAGCTTCCTCATGGGTCGCCCGGAGATCACGAGCGTCCAGACCATCGTCGGCGGATCGGCGGAATGCCAGGTCATGCTCGCGCCCAAGGAGGAGAGGCCGAGCGTCTTCATCCTTGCCCAGGAATACCGCCGCCTGATCCAGCCCCTGTTCAAGGATTTTCCCTCGGTCCGCCTGTCCGTGGGAACGGGTGGCGGCGGAGGGTTCGGTGGCGGTTCCTCATCGCTGCAGCTCAGCCTGACGGCGCCGGACTTCAAGCTGCTTCTGGAACGGAACGCGGGGATCATCGACGCGATACAGCAGGATCCCTTCGTCGCCGACCTCACGTCGAGCCTCTCGGACACGAGCCTGGAAAGCCAGTTCCTCCCCGATCCCGTGAAGCTCCGGGGTACGGGCATCACGCCCCAGACCCTGGCCACGGTCCTTCAGACCTACATGAGCGGCACCCAGGCCGCGAACGTCGAGACGGGAGGCCTGGCCTATCCCATCAGGGTGCAGGTCGATCCCACCCTTTTCGCCGGCGGACAGACCCTCCTGGATCTGCCCGTATTCTCGAGCACCCTCCAGACCAGCCTGCAGGTCGGCCAGCTCGGGCGCTTCGAACTCGCCCAGGCGCCGAATTCCATCTCGCGGTACAACCGCCAATACACGGGAAGCCTGAACATCAACCTCATACCGGGCGCCCCCACCATCCTCGAGATGCAGAAGAAACTTGGCGATGACCTGGCCGCGCACGGGCTCCTCGAAGGCGGCATCGCCGTCTCGGCGGGCAGCCATTTCGGCCAGGCGGCCCTCGCCACCGAGCTGGCGACGACGGGTCCGCAGCTCTTCCTCCTCGCCCTGTTCCTGACCTATCTCGTCATGGCGGCCCAGTTCAACTCCTGGCGCTTCCCGATCTACCTCCTCCTGCCCGTACCCATCGCGCTGATCGGCGCCCTTCTCGTCGTCTACTTCGTGGGCGGGGGGCTCGACATCTTCGGCGTCATGGGCATGATCATGCTCATCGGCATAACCTCGAAGACGGCCATCCTCTACCTGGAGTTCGTCACGGAGAGGCTCGGGAAGATGAGCATCGAGGATGCCCTCGTCGAGGCGGGCAGGCTGCGCTTCCGCCCCATCATGATGACGACGCTCACGACCCTCGTGATCGCCTTTCCCCTCATATTCTCCGGGGGACAGGGCGCCGAATTCGGTCAGCGCCTGGGCGTCGTCATGTTCGGCGGCATCGTGTTCTCCACGGTACTCACCTTTTTCATAGTGCCGGCCGCCTTCTACCTTTTCGAGCGAAAGCGGGTGCCCGCCTTGGCCGCGCCGGCGCCCGGATCCGGGGCCGTGAAGCCCTGACGGAGCCGGCCGCCGCCGCCCGTCAGGGCAGCATCGTGTAGTCCTGGACGATCTGGATGACGCTTTCGACGTCCTTCACCCCGGGGACGGTGTGGGCCGCGGCCACGGCCGAATCCACGGCGCTCTGGGTGTTCGCGACGCCGCGAAGGGTGACGACGCCGTTCCGGACGTCGGCGTCCGCGAAATGGATGGGCAGGCGCCGCACGTAGGAGATCTCGTCCACCACGCGGCAACCGAGGGAAAGTTCCCCGATCCGCCCGCGGCAGGCATCGTCGACGGCGGGATCGGAGCACAGGGCGGCGACGCCCCTGATGGTCTCGACCGCCCGGTCCGGCGAAAGGTCCCCGGCGTTCACGCAGACATCGTAGTTGGAGGGATCGAGCCATTCCACGTTGAAGAAGAAACGGTGGAAACCTTCACGGTCCGATTCGAGCTTCTTGAGGAGGTGTTCCGCCTGTTTTTCGCCACAGGCGTACTGCTCCGCGATTGCGCGGACGCGTCGGCGCTGGGGCGCGACGACGAGGACCGATACCGCGCCGGGGACGCCCGCGAAGACCGAGAAACCGCCCCGTCCCACGACCATGCAGGGTTCCCTGAGGGCTTCCGCGTACAGGATGGTCTTCATGTAGTGGAGGTACTCGTCGCGATCCCTCGAGAGCGCGGAGAGGAAGGAAGGCTTTTTCTCGTCGAAGCGCCTCGTCTTCTCCGCGCCGAATCCGAATTCCCCGAGCTTGGACTCGACGTAATCGCGATCCACGTTCCGCAGTCCCATCGCGGCGGAAAGCTTGGCGATCGTCTCTTCGGAGATGGCCCCGGGTTGCCGGGCAACGCAGAATACGATCATGGTTCCCTCCTCCTTGGGCCCGGGATGCAGCCGGGCGCGAATCAAGGGCTTCACGACATCGATTTAAAGGTAACGTTCCGCCCGGTCACGGTCAAATGGTCCGTCCCGCTTCCGTAAAATCCGGTTTGCGCATATAGTCCGACCATCATGGAAAGAATCGGTGAACTCGCGGCGTTCGGCACGGCCGTCTGCTGGACCGTTTCCGCGGTCTTTTTCGAAAAGGCGTCCAGAAAAGTCGGTCCCTTCGCCGTCAACTTCTACAAGGTGGTCATCGCCCTGGTCCTTCTCACGGCGACGGCCCTGTTCGCGCGGGGAATGCCGCTCCCGGTCGACGCGCCGCCGCGCGCCTGGTTTTTCCTGAGCCTCTCGGGGATCGTCGGCTTCGTCATCGCCGACATCTTCCTCTTCGGCGCCTATGCCATGATCGGGTCGCGCATGACCACCCTCTTCCTTGCGCTTTCGGCGCCTTTCACGGCCCTCATCGGTTTCCTGGCCATGGGCGAAATCATGCCGGTCCGCGGCCTCGTCGCCATGGCCGTCGTGCTCACGGGCATCGCACTCGCGATTCTCGGGAAGGGCGACGCGAAGATGCTGGCGTCGGGCGACGCCACGATGATCAAGGGCTATGCCTGGGCGATCCTCGCGTCCCTCGGACAGTCGGGCGGGATGATCCTCACCAAGCTGGGTCTGGGCGACTACAACCCGATCGCGGGTACGCAAATTCGCCTCATGATCGCGATACCGGGCTTCGCGGTCATGTCGCTCCTCGCCGGCCAGGTCCGGCGCGTATTCGTCGACGCTCCCCGCGACGGCGCCGCGGTCCGCGCCACGTTCGTCGGCGCCGTCTTTGGACCGTCCATCGGGGTGTGCCTTTCACTGTTTGCCCTCCAGCGGACGCTCGCCGGCACGGCCAGCACCCTCATCGGTCTCACGCCCGTGATGATCATCGCGCCTTCGGTGCTCTTCCTCAAGCAGAAGGTGACCGCGCTCGAAATCGCCGGCGCCGTCCTCGCGGTCGCGGGAGCCGCGGTGTTCTTCCTGTAGACGCACGAGAGATGACGGACGCCGCGACCCGACGACGGTTCCGCCGCGCTCCCTGGGGCGAACCTTGCTTTCGGACCCTGCATCGGATAGAATGGCTCCTTCGGACGGCGCCATGGGCGCTGCCGCGGACCATCCGTCGTGCCAGTGAAAAAGTGAGAGACCGGAGGCGAAGGCGATGATCGACCTTCACGAATACGAGCAACTCGCGCTCGAAACGGGCGCGTTTCTCGATATAGAGCTCGAGATCCAGAAGGAAGCCCTCAAGACCTGGGAGGAAAAGCCGGGCCAGAGCTATTTCCTCGTCGAGATACGGGACGGCAAGCTGCTGGCAGGGTACTGCCTCTACCATCGTTCCCCGAACACGGAATTCACCCTGGACATCCACAGCTTCGTCGTGGGACGCGATTACCGGGGCAAGGGTGTGGGCACCCGGCTCCTCGACATGGTGGAGGAGGAGCTGGCCGTGACGATGGGGTCCGCCATCCTCCGGATCGAGATTTCACGGAAGAAGGAATGGATCATCGAGCGCGACTTTTTCATCTCGAACGGTTTCGAGATGATCGGCCATATTCCCGACTTTTACGAAACCGACAATGACTACTACATCTATGCCAAGCACATCCGGCGCGTTGATGCCTCCCGGTCCCCGGGCTCCCCGGAACCGGGCTCCGGGGAACCGGGCCGGGAACCGGTGCCGATTCCGGACGGTGGCGGCGCCGTACCGCCCGATTCCGTCGCCCAGGCGACCTGACAAGCCGGCGGCATGCTCCGGTTTCGACGGCAAGCGGCCGGACCGCGGCCTGCGGCAGAACGTCCGGAGAGGTCGATTCATTCGGCGTGGGGCGGTCCAAGCGCCCCGTTTCAGGCCTCCCGCTCGCTAATTCGGCGTCGAACCCCTATTTTTTTCGCCCTGTTCCGCCGAAAATCATGTAGGGAACCAGCAACGCGGCGATACCGACCGGCAGGCCAAGAGTCTCCGGCCGGCATGGCATCTTTCGAGGACGGACGCACGTGGAATCGTATTCGATAAGGAACGGCATTTTCGTAACGCCCGCATCGATACGCGGCAACGGGGTGATCGGCGTTTCCGGCGGACAACTGACGGACAAGGCCCCGGCCGGCCCGTCGATCGACCTCGGGGGCGACGCGTTCGTGTATCCCGCGCTCGTCAATTCGCACGACCATCTCCGGGGCGACTACCTGCCGCGCGTCGGTCCCCCCGACGGGATCTTCTACCTCAACTGGTCCTTCTGGGACAACGATCTCAAGGCTTCCGGCACCTTCGAAGAGCGTTCCGTCCTCAACGTGGAGCAGATGTACCGCCTGGGCGCCTACAAGAACCTCTTTTCGGGCGTTGCCACGGTCAACGACCATTTCCCCCACGAGATCAACGAACCGCATATCCCGCACCTTCCGATCCGCGTCATCACGAACTACACCCTGGCCCACGAATGCTCGACCTTCGACCTCAAGTGGGGCGACGGCATCGAAATCGAACATGGGCGCGCGAAGAAGCGCGGGTGGCCGTTCATAACCCATCTCGAGGAAGGTTTCGATCCCGAATCGATGGACGGGATCGGCATCCTGGAAAAGCTTTCCGTGCTGGACTCCCATGCCCTGCTCATCCACTGCATCGGTTTCTCCGACGAGGACGTGCGGCGGACCGCCGCGGCGGGTGCGTCGGTGTCCTGGTGCCCGGCCTCGAACATGTTCATGTTCAACGTCACCTGCAAGATCCGGAAACTGCTCAAGGCCGGCGTCAACGTGGCCATCGGCACCGATTCGACTCATACCGGTTCGGCCAACCTGTTCGAGGAAATGAAATACGCCCGCCAGGTCTACCGCGACATGTACGGCGAGGATCTCGGGGCGCGCGCCCTTTTCGACATGACGACCATCAACCCGGCCCGGGCTTTCCGCATGGCAGACCGGATCGGCACCCTCGAGCCGGGCAAATCCGCGGACATCCTCGTTCTCAGGGCCCGAAACGACGATGCCTTCGAAAACCTCGCGCAGGCGGGGTCCGACGACGTCCTCCTCCTCACGGTGGCCGGCGAGCCCGTGTTCGGGAGCGCCGGGTATTTCGAAGCCCTCGGAGCGGGAAATCCGCCCGAGGGCTATGAATCCGTCGTCGTCGGCGGCCGGCGGACCTTCGTCAAGGGCGCGCCGCTCGAGCTCTACCGGAAGGTCAGGGAACTGGTCGGTTTCGGGAAACGGCTCGAATATCTTCCGTTCGAGGTCGCCTGATGGTGGCGTTCCGCCCGAATTTCGGCTACAGTATCGGAGAGGGGCCTCCGCGGGCCGGCGGATCGCCGCGATCCGGATGTACGGGGTAAGGAATGCCGAAGGTCGCCACATTCAGAGCCAACTCGGTCATCTACTTCCAGGGTGACGCCAGCGACAGGATTTTCATCCTCCAGTCGGGTCAGGTGAGCCTCAATTACAGCGACATCGAAACGGGCAAGGAGGTACACGACCTCATCCAGACGGGCGAATTCTTCGGCGTGAAGAGTTCGCTCGGCAAGTACCCGCGGGAGGACAACGCCCTCGTCCTCCAGGACGCCCAGGTTCTCGTACTCACCGTCCCCGAATTCGAGCAGCTGGCCATGAGCAACACCCGCATCATCCTCAAGATGCTCAAGGTCTTCTCCAACCAGCTCAGGCGCATCCACAAGCAGGTGGAAAACCTCCTCGAAAAGCAGGAAGCGGCCAGCGCCGAGGTGGGCCTTTTCTCCACGGGCGAGTATTACCTCCGGAACCGCATGTACTCGCAGGCCACGTACGTGCTCGGCCGCTACCTGACCTACTATCCCGCGGGCAAGCTCGCCGATCGCGCGGGGAAGCTGCTGGAGGTCGCCGAATCGGCCTTCATGAAGTACGGCGACGGCAAGGGCCCCGCGCCGGCGATGGGCGGCGGCGGCGCCGCTCCCCCCGCCCGGGCGACGAAACAGGAAGCCGCGAAGCCCGCCCAGGGTCAGACCCTGTCCGACACGGCCAAGGAATACTACAACGCGGTCAGCCTGTTCAGCCAGGAAAAGTTCCAGGACGCCTTCAAGGAATTCAAGCGGATCGCCGAGTCGGGCGAAGATCCCGAATACGTGCCCAAGGCCGCCTTCGACATGGGCCGCACGCTCTTCATGCTGGGGCAGTACGATATCGTCATCAGGCACTACACCCAGATGGTCCAGTCGATGCCCAAGCATCCGGACCTCCTGGATATCCTCTTTTTCCTCGGGCAGTCCTACGAGAAGAAGGGTGATACCGAGCGGGCCAAGGGCTTCTACAAGAAGATCCTCTCGATGGAGCCCGACGAGGACGCCGCGACCCACATGAAATCCCGCCGCGCCCTCAAGAAGCTCGAAGGGGGCGGGAATGGCTGACCTTTCGACCTTCGCCCGCTTCGCCAAGATCTACCAGCCCGGCGAGATCATCTTCTCGGAGTACGAACCCGGCGACGCTTTCTACCTCATCCAGTCCGGCAGCGTCCGGATCACGAAGATCGTCGGCGACCTCGAAAAGACGATCGACATCCTCCTGCCGCCCGAGATCTTCGGGGAGATGGCCATCCTGGAGGGCGCCCCGCGCTCGGCCACGGCCGTGTCGGTGAACCAGGTGAAGGTGCTCGAGCTGAACCGCGCCAACTTCGAAGTGCTCATGATGGGCAATCCCCAGATCGCCCTGCGCCTCCTGCGGCTTTTCACCAAGCGCATCTACGACCAGCGGCGGCGGTTCATGATCCTTACCCTGGACGACCCCCAGGCCAAGATCGCCGACGTGTTCCTCATGCTCGACGAGACCGAAACGGCCGTCGGCAACGAGGGCGAGAGCTCCGAGCGGCGCGAGTTCAAGGTGACCCTCGAGGACGTCGCGCACTGGGCGGGCATGTCGGTCGCCGAAGTGCAGACCATACTCGGGCATTTCCAGAACCAGCGCCGGATCGAAGTCTTTCCCGACCGGATCGCCGTCAAGAACATCAACGATTTCATCCGTTTCGTGAACACGAAGCGCAAGAAAGCCTGAACCGGGAGTCTGCCTCCCTTGCCTCCAATCCAGAGTGCATGAAAAAGACCCCGGTTTCCCGGGGCCTTTTCATCAGTCGAATGCCGGACTTCAGAACTTGAGGTAGGACTTGAGCTGGAAGACGGCGGTGCCCATCGCGACCGTGTTCTTGCCCATGAGCGGGAGGGTGTAGCCGAGCTTGACTTCGAAGGGAAGCGGGCCGATCACGAAGAAGTAGGAGGCGGAGGGGCCGACGGTGAGGAGGTTGCCGTCCGAATCGGTCAGTGCAGTGCCTTCCATTTCGGTTTCGGGCCACATCGTGTAGGTGAATGGCACGCCGACGCCGAGCTTGCCGCCGCCGAGGGCCATTTCGAAGTGGGGTTCGGCTTCGAGCTTGATGTCGTAGCCGTATGCCAGTTTGTACGTGTCGGGATAGGTGAAGAGGTCGGACGCTTCCGCGATTTCGAGGTACTGGATGTACTCGCCGAAGACGTTGACGTAGAACATCTCGTTGATCACGTAATCGAAAGAAACATCGCCGCCGAAGGCCAAGGCATGCTTGTCTGCATCCTGAATGGTCACGGGGTCACCGGCTGGCAGATTTTCCTGCTGTTTTTCCCAATCGGCGCCGGGCATGGGGATCTTGACGCCGGGAGTGAGGGCGAGGCGCACGTTGTCCATCGGGACGGGGGCCTTGGGGCCGATGACCTGGATCTTGGCGCCGATGAACAGGTCGAAGGGGCCATTCATGTTCGAATCGGCACCAAAAAAGGCGAGAGGATCCGGATCCATCTTCGTGTACACGTTCCAGCCCGGGGCCCAGCGGAGGCCGGCGGAAACCCAGTCGTTGACGCCGAACTCGAGGGCGGCGCCGAGGTTGACGACCGTCACATCCATGCCGGTATCCTGGCTCTTGCCGTCGGCATCGAACCCGGTGTTGCCGAATGCGTAGGCGGCGGTCAGGTAGGTGCGGAGCACGCCCGCGGGGAGCGTTATCGCGTCGTCCGCGAACAGCGGAAGGGCAAGCGCGATCATGAACACGCACAGCAGAACGAGAGCTTTCTTCATGCAATCCTCCTGGAGATGCTAGGGTAAATCCATTTAACAATAGCACAGACTTGTCACGAATGCAAGATGAGGCGGGGTCGCGTCCGTTTTTCCCCGAACCGGCGCTTGACAACCCATCCGTGTCCGTGTTCCACTCTCTGCATCATGGTACGATATGCAGATACGGCGGCGAAACGCCCCGCACAGCCAAACAGCTCCGCGAACCCCGCCGCCGCCGCGCGGGCTTTCGCGTATTATTATTTTCATACCTTCCCGGAGTCGGGCGGGCGCGGCGGCTGAGCGGATCCGAAAGGATCCGGCGGATCGTTAGATCCGCACCCGAAAGGGCGCTGAGCACCGGCTCGGCGCCCTTTTTCTTTTTCCAGGCCAGGAGGTGCAAGATGGTGGTGATCATGGAAGTGGGCGCGGGAAAGCGGCAGATAGACGACGTCATCGCGCGGATACGGTCGCTGGGATACGACGTCCACGTCTCGGAAGGCAGGGAGCGCGTCGTGATCGGGGTGATCGGCAACGAGCGGCCGCCCGATCCCGAGCCGCTGTCCCTCATGGCCGGCGTCAGGGACGTCGTCCGGGTATCCTCGCCCTTCAAGATCGCGGGCCGCGACTACCACCCCGAGGACACGACGGTGCGCGTCGGCGGGACGGAAGTGGGCGGGGGCGAGCTTTCGATCATAGCCGGCCCCTGTTCCGTCGAGAGCCGCGACCAGATCGTGGAGACGGCCTTCGCGGTCAGGGAGGCCGGGGCCACGGCCCTGCGCGGCGGGGCGTTCAAGCCGAGGTCCTCGCCCTACTCCTTCCAGGGGCTCGGCGAGGAGGGCCTGCGCTACCTGGCGGAAGCCCGGGAGCGGACGGGGCTCCCGGTCATCACGGAGGTGATGGACCCGCAGGCGGTGCCCCTCGTCGCGAGCTACGCGGACGTGCTCCAGATCGGGGCGCGCAACATGCAGAACTACGCACTCCTCACCGCGGTGGGGGATAGCCAGCGGCCGGTGCTCCTCAAGCGCGGCATGAGCGCCACGATCGAGGAGCTCCTCATGTCGGCGGAGTACATTCTGAGCCGCGGCAACATGCGCGTCATGCTCTGCGAGCGCGGGATCAGGACCTTCGAGACCTACACGCGGAACACCTTCGACATCAACGCCATCCCGGTCCTGAAGCGCATAACGCATCTCCCGGTGATCGCGGACCCGAGCCACGGCGTGGGCAAGCGAGAGTTCGTCGGCGCGGTCGCGCTGGCGGCGGCGGCGGCGGGCGCGGACGGCCTCATCCTGGAGGTCCACATGGATCCCGAGAACGCCCGGTCCGACGGGAGGCAGTCGCTCGACCCGCGGGATTTCGCCGCGCTCGTGCGCAGGCTTTCGCTGGTGGCCCAGGCGGTCGGCAAGCGCGTGTCCACCATGGCCGAGCCCGTGCGGGCATGACGAAGCCGGGAACGCCGTCCGGGGACGGCCTCGCCGCCTGCGCGGTGCATGTCGTGGGGCTCGGGCTCATGGGCGGATCGCTCGCGAAGGCGCTTTCTGGCAGGGTCGCCCGCCTGACGGCGGAGGACGCGAGCCCGGGGACGATCGACCCCGCCGTTGCGCAGGGCGTCATCGACGGATCCGGCCGCGCGCGGGACGCGGATATCGTCGTCCTGGCCATCCCCCCCGACGCGATCGTCGCCCTGGCGGCGTCGGTGGAAGCGTCGCCCGGCGCGCTCGTCATCGACCTCGGCAGCACGAAGGCGGCGATCTGCGGACGCCTCGACCTGCTCCCGGAGGGAGTGCTCGCGGTCGGGGGCCACCCGATGTGCGGGTTGGCCGAGAACGGCTACCGCAATTCGAGCCCGGACCTGTACCGCGGCGCCCGGTTCGTGCTATGCCCGACGGAGCGGACCACGCCCCGCGCGCGAGAGCTCGCCGAAAGCCTGGCGCGGGCGGTCGGAGCCGTACCCGTCTGGATGGATAGGGCGGCCCACGACGCGGCGACCGCGCTCACGAGCCACCTGCCGCACCTGCTCAATTTCGCGCTCATGCGCCAGGCGATGCTGGCGGCGGCGGCGGAGCCCGGCCTGTACGGGCTGGCGGCCGGCGGCTTCGACGGAGCCACGCGCCTGGCGAGGACGGACGCCGCCATGGTGGCGGGTATGCTCTCGACGAACGCATCCGGCGTGCGCGCGGCGCTCGCATCCTTCCGCGTGAGTGTCGAGTTCCTTGAAGCGTCGCTCGACGATGCCGACGTCCTGCGCGAGGAACTCGCAGGCATCGTCGCCGCGCGGAGGGCTTATTCCGCGGCTTACGGTGAAAGGAAGCTGTCATGAGTGAGAAATCCGGGCGGATCGTCTCTTCGTCGGGCGGCGTCATCGTCGGCGAAGCGCGGGTTCCCGGCGACAAGTCGGTCACGCATCGCGCGCTCATCCTCGGCGCCCTGGGAGGCGGGGACAGCCGGGTTTCGGGCTGGCTCCGCTCAGGCGACACCATGGCCACGCTCGGCTGCGTGCGCGCCCTCGGCGTGGAGGTGGACGACGACGGGGCGGGGGCTCTCGTCGTCCGCGGCCGCGGGCTGCACGGCCTGCGCGAAGCGGCGTCCGCCCTGAACTGCGTCCATGCCGGTACGGCCATGCGCCTCCTGGCCGGTGTGATGGCGGGGCAAGGTTTCCCGTCCACGCTCGACGGCAGCTCCCAGCTCCGCGCGCGTCCGATGCGCCGCGTCACCGGGCCGCTTCGCGACATGGGCGCGATCGTTTCGGATGCCGACGGCCGCGCGCCCCTTGCTTTCCGCCCCTCGCGCCTGGGTGGGATCGAGCATCGCATGGACGTTGCCAGCGCGCAGGTGAAAAGCGCGATCCTGCTCGCCGGCCTCTACGCCGAGGGACAGAGCGTCGTCGTGGAGCCGGGTCCTTCCCGGGACTGCACCGAGCGCATGCTGCGCCGCATGGGCGCCGATCTCCGATCGGAAACGGGGCGCGTGACGCTCGTTCCCGGACAGCCGCTCGCCCCTTTCGACATCGCGGTCCCCGGCGATCCATCTTCCGCCGCCTTCCTCCTCGCGGCAGCCGCTCTCACGAGCGGCACGGTCCGGGTCGCGGGCATCGACGCCAGCCCGACCCGCTCCGGATTCTTGGACATCCTCGCCGCGATGGGAGCACGGATCCGGGTCTCCCCGACCGCAGGCGATTCCGGCGCCGGGGACTGCTGCGACGTCGGGCTTTCAAGCGGAGTCCTCCATGGCGTCGAGGTTGGCGGAACCCTCGTCGTGCGGAGCATCGACGAATTCCCCGCGCTCATGGTCCTCGCGACGCAGGCTGAAGGCGTGACCGAGGTGAAAGAGGCCTCCGAGCTCCGCGTCAAGGAAACCGACCGCATCGCCGTGATGGCTTCCGAGCTGCGGAAGCTCGGGGCTGTCATCGAGGAGCGGCCCGACGGCTTCCTGGTGCGCGGTCCCCAGCGCCTGCGCGGCGCCGTCGTCGACGGGCACGACGACCATCGCGTGGCGATGTCCCTGGCTTTGGCGGGCCTCGTCGCGGACGGGGAGACGGTCGTCGGGGACGCCGCCTGCGCCGACGATTCCTTCCCGGGCTTCGTCCAGACCCTCGCGTCGCTCGGAGCCAGGATCGCGAGGCTCGCCGATGCCTGACGGGCGCGAACGGACGATCGTCCTGGGCGGCTTCATGGGGACCGGCAAGACCACGGTCGGCCGCATCGTGGCGGACAGGCTCGGGAGGAAGTTCGTCGACGCGGACCTGGAGATCCAGGCTGCAGAGGGCCTGGACGCGGCGGCCATCTTCCGCGAACGGGGCGAAGCCGCCTTCCGGTCCGCCGAGGCGCGGGTATGCCGGGAGCTCGCGGGCAGATCCGGCCTCGTCGTCGCGACGGGTGGCGGCGCGTTGCTCGATCCCGAAACGCTCGCGCGTTTCGCCGAAAGCTGCCTCGTGATCCGGCTCGACTGCGACCCGGACGGGATATCGAGGCGCATCGGCGGCGACGCCTCGCGGCCGCTTCTGGCGTCCGGCCCGGACGCGGTGCCGCGGCTCCTCGCCGGGCGCGAGGCCGCGTACGCGCGGATGGATCTGTCGGTGGACACGACGCGCCTGAGTCCCGAGGAAGCGGCCGAGGAGGTCATCCGATTATGGAACCAAGGATACTGAACGTACCGGGCGCCGGAGGCGGGTACCCGGTGATCATCGGGGAGGGTCTCCTCGGCGGCGAGCTGGTCCGCCGCGTCCGTGAACGCGGCGCGCGTTCGGCCTGCGTCGTCACGAACGCCACGGTCGCGCCCCTCTATGGCGAACCGCTGGCCGCAGCGCTTCCCGGCGGCTTCCTCGCGGTCCTGCCCGACGGCGAGGAACACAAGGGGATCGAGTCGGTCCGCGCCGTCTGGGACGTTCTCGTCGCCGGAGGCGCCGACCGCGGGACGTTGATCGTGGCCCTCGGCGGCGGGGTCGTCGGCGACACCGCCGGCTTCGCCGCCGCGACCTTCATGCGCGGGCTTCCCCTTATCCATGCACCTACGACCCTGCTGGCGATGCTGGATTCCAGCATCGGGGGGAAGACGGGCGTCAACCTCCCTGCGGGCAAGAACCTCGTGGGCGCGTTCAAGGACCCCGAAGCGGTCATCGCCGACCTTTCGACGCTCGGGACCCTGCCGGAGGTCGAACGCCGTTGCGGGCTCGCCGAAGCCATCAAGTCCGCCCTCGTCGGGGACGCCGTCCTGTTCGGGCGCCTCCTGTCAGGCGAAGCCATCCCCGCGGCAGGACTCGTCGTCGCCGCGGCCGCCGTGAAGGTACGCCTCGTGGGGGAGGATCGGCTCGAGCACGGTTCCAGGGCGTTCCTCAACCTCGGCCATACCTTCGGCCACGCGATCGAAGCCTTGAGCGGTTTTTCCGCCAGACACGGCGAGGCCGTGGCCGTCGGGCTCGTCGCCGCGGCCAGGCTTTCCGCGCGGCTCGGGCTCTGTCCCCCGCGGCTTCCGATCGACGTTGAACGGGCGGTGGCCGGCGCCGGCCTGCCCGTCGGGACCGGAAACCTGGCTTCCGGGGCGATCCTCGACGCGATGGGAACCGACAAGAAGTGCAGGGGCGGGGAACTTCCGTTCGTCCTCCTCGAAGACGCGGGCAAGCCCGTGCTGGTACGCGGCGTTCCCCGATCGGACCTTGCCGCCGTCCTCGACGGGATGGGGGAACGCGGGGCGTGATCCGGGTGCGCGGTCGGGACGAATCACCGCGTCGGCGGATTTCACGCGGCTCAGATCAGTCCGTGCCGTCGGCCAGCCCTGCCCGCGACCGCGAGGCGCGATTCCTGTGCGAAAGCGAGGTCAAGGAGCGCGATGGCGGCCATCGCTTCCACGACGGGGACCGCCCTGATCGCGACGCAGGGATCGTGGCGCCCCCGGGATTCGAGGGTCATCGGTCCGCCGTCCCAGCCCGCGGTCTCCTGCGGTCGCCCGATCGTCGGCGTCGGCTTGAAGGCGACGCGGAACCAGACCGTCTCGCCCGAGCTCACGCCGCCGAGCGAACCGCCCGCACGGTTCGTTGCCGCGCGCAGGCGGCCGTCCTGCGCGACGAACGCGTCGTTGTGGGCGGAGCCGCGCATCCGACTCGCGGCGAATCCCGAACCCAGCTCGAAGCCGCGGACGGCGGGTATGGACAGCATGGCGTGCGCGAGCAGGGCGTCCAGCTTCCCGAATACCGGCTCCCCCCAGCCCGCCGGTACGCATCGGCATGCGCAGGAGACGATGCCGCCGACGGAATCCTTGTCCGCTTTCGCAGCCTCGATCGCCGCCACCATCAGCGCCGAGGCGGCGGGGTCGGGGCACCGGCACGGGGATCGGTCCACGAGCTCACGGGTCAGGGTGTCCATGTCGGATCCGGGCGCGTCCACGTTTTCGATCGACGACACCCATGCGACGATCTCGATCCCCCAAGCCAGGCGGAGCACCTTTCCCGCCACAGCGCCCGCGGCGACGCGGCCAAGGGTTTCGCGCGCGCTCGAACGCCCGCCGCCGCCCGCGGAGAGCAGACCGTATTTCTCCCGGTATGGAAAATCCGCATGGGACGGCCTGGGCCCGCCCGCCGCGGCGGCATAGTCGGCGGGTTTCGCGTCGGCATTGCGGACCAGGAGCGCGATCGGTGACCCGAGGGTAATCCCGTTTTCGGTTCCCGAAAGGATTTCGACGCGGTCGCTTTCGCTCCGCGTCGTGACGAGCGGGCCGGTCCCGGGCCGTCGCCGGTCGAGCTGGCCCTGGATATCGGCTTCGTCCAGCTCCATGCCCGGCGGGCAGCCGTCGATCACGGCCCCGATCCCGGCGCCGTGCGATTCCCCGAACGTGGTGACGCGGAAATGTTCCCCGAACGTGCTCGACATGCGCTACCGCCTTTCTTCGGATGACATCTTCCGGCCGAAACGCCCGGACGGTCAAGACGTCGAAAGGCGCCGCACCGAGACGTGCCTGGCCGGCCGCTTTTCCCGCGGGACGGCGTATCTGCATGAAGTAATCGAATATTCGCACAAAGGGTATTGACTAACACCCTGCTTGTCGAAAGAATGACATGATCATATCGAGAGGGCGCCTTAGGGTTCCTCGCCATGCCGACGCGCATCGATGCACCCGATCGGCGCGCGTCGGAACGGCGGTACGAAGCGGAGCGGTCGACAGGGGACCGGCCTCCGCGGACCGAGCGGCGCCGGCGGCACGAAGCGCGTTGGCTGACGCCAGCGGGCGCCGCGACACCCACCGGATAAAAGCCGGAGGAAGGAGTCTCGACGACGACGGGGCTCCTTGCGAATTTCAAACGACCATGCGGGAGCTTCCGGACATGCGGAGGTATCCATGCCCGTCATCGAAGTCGACCGACTCTCCAAGACCTTCCGTTCCCGCGTGAAACCCCGGGGGTTCGTCGCGGGCATCAGAGCGGTCGCGAAGCCCGAGACGAGGATCGTCGACGCGGTCCGGGCCGTCTCGTTCTCGGTCGAGGAAGCCGAAGCCGTGGCCTTCCTCGGACCCAACGGCGCCGGCAAGTCCACGACCATCAAGATGCTCACCGGCATACTTTCGCCCAGCTCGGGCTCCGCCCGCGTCCTGGGGCTCGACCCGTCGAAGCGGGGCGGCCGCGAGCGGAATGCCCTGGCCAGGAGCATCGGCGCCGTTTTCGGGCAGAAGAGCCAGCTCTGGTTCCACCTGCCGCCTGCGGACAGCTTCAGGCTCCTCGGGGCGGTCTACGAAATCGACAGGAAGGCTCTCGCCGCACGTTCCGGGGAACTCGTGGAACGCTTCGGCATGGCGGAGCTCATGGACGTGCCCGTGCGCAGGCTTTCGCTCGGGCAGCGCATCCGCTGCGAGATAGCGGCGAGCCTCCTGCATTCACCCCGGGTACTCTTCCTCGACGAGCCGACCATCGGCCTCGACGTGGTCGTGAAGCGGGAGATACGCCTCCTCCTCGAGGAGCTCGTCAAACGCGACCGCGTCACCATCTTCCTCACGAGCCACGACATCGGCGACATCGAGAAGATCTGCAAGCGGGCCATCATCATCCACCACGGCGAAGTCGTGGTCGACGAGTCCATGAAGGACCTGAAGCACCGCGCCCTCGCGAAGAAGTACGTCGGCGTCAAGTACGCCCACCCGGTCGACATCGACCTGCCGGGCCTGAGCCCAGTCAAGCGCACGGAAGACGCCGCGCGATTCGAAGTGGACACGCGAAGGCACCGACTGCCCGAACTCATCGCCGCCCTCGCCGCCCGGGGCGAGCTCCTGGACCTCACCGTGGAGGACGAACCCCTCGAGAACATCATCGCCGAGATCTTCGGGAGCCGCAGCGCCGCCGAAGCTTCGGCCGTCACCGCGGCAGCGCGGGATGCCCGGGTGGAAGAAGAGGACGCGCCCGTGGCCGGAACGGACGCCGACGGGCGGGGCGAGCCATGAGCCGCGCCGCCGCCGTCGTGCGGAAGTATGCGACGACATCCGCCGTGAGCCTCCGCAACAGGACCGCGTACTTTTCCAACTACTTCGGGAGCCTCGTGACCTACGGTCTGTTCGTTTTCGTGTTTTCGCGCGTGTGGACCGCGGCCTTCGCGGGCAAGGCCGTCATCGCGGGCTACACGAGGGAAGCGGCCATCTGGTACTTCATCGTCGCCGAGCTCGCCGCCTTCGGCTTCGGGCGCTTCTACTGGGGGCTTTCGCGCGACATGAAGTCCGGACAGGTGGCCTACCTCCTCATCCGGCCCTACGGCTTCGTGGCCTACCATTTCTTCGAGCGGATGGGACCCGCGTTGGTCGACACCATCGTCCTCGCCGCGGAAGGGTTCGCACTGGGGACGCTGTTCGCCGGACCGCCGCCCGTGGCGAATTCCCTCGCGGCGATCGCCGTCGTCGCCTCGCTCCTCCTGGCCGGGAGCCTGCAGTACTTCCTCCAGATGACCATCGCGATGACCGCGTTCTGGCTGGAGGAAAACGCCGCCTTCTTCTGGATCTACCAGAAGCTGTCGCTCGTCGTGGGAACCCTCGTGCCGCTCGAGTTCCTGCCGGACACGGCGCGCAAGGTCGCGTCGTGGACGCCATTCGCGTACCTGGCATACCCACCGGCGCGCATTTTCGTCGCGTGGGACCCACGCGACGCCGCGTCGCTTCTCCTGTCGCAGGCCGCCTGGGTCCTCGGCGCCGCCCTGCTCGCCAAGGCCGTGTTCCTGCTCGGCTCGCGCAGCGTCTCGGTGAACGGAGGCTGAAAGCATGAAGACGTTGAAAGCCTACCTGCGCTTCCTCGCCGCCGCCTTCGCGGTCAACGTGAAGTCGGTCGTCGAGTACCGCGCCAACTTCCTGGCGCAGACCTTCGGCATGATGCTCAACAACGCGGCCTTCGCCGTCTTCTGGAAGGTGCTGCTCGACCGCACCGGGGGCCTGGGCGGCTACGGATTCGCGGACGTGATGTTCGTGTGGGCCATCGTGTCCACGTCCTTCGGCCTGGCGCACGTCGTCTTCGGCAACGTGCGCGGCCTCTCGGAAATCATCCGCGAAGGCGATCTCGACGCATACCTGCTCCAGCCCAAGGACGTCTGGCTCAACGTGCTCGCGTCGCGCACCGAGCCCTCCGCCTGGGGCGATTTCGCGTACGGTTTCGTCGTGCTCGCGTTCCTGCCGGGCATCTCGCCGGAGCGGGTCGCGCTCTTCTGCATCCTCGCCCTCGCGGCCGCCGCCGTCTTCACCGCCTGCTTCGCGCTCATGGAAAGCCTCGCGTTCTTCATGGGCGACTCGACGGCCCTTTCAGGCGCGCTCACCGAGTTCCTGCTGTCGTTTTCCCTCTATCCGGAGACCGTCTTCGATCCCGGCATGCGCTGGATCTTCTACACGATCGTGCCCTCGGGTTTCATCGCCTTCGTGCCCCTGGCAGCGTTCCGGTCCCTCGACTGGCGCCTCGTGCCGATCGCGATCGGAGCTGCCGCCGCCTACGTCGCACTGAGCCGCGCCGTGTTCAACGCGGGCCTCAGACGCTACGAGTCGGGCAACAAGATCGGGACGAAAGTGTAGGAGCGCGAACGCATGCGGGCTTCCCTTGTCGTCCTTGCGACCATCCTCACCCTCGCGCCCCTGGCCGCCCAGACGGGGAGGGACGCTTCGGTCATCGTGCTGGAGATCCTGCCGGGCACGCCGGCCGCCGGCGCGGGCTTGAGGAAGTACGACATCGTCGTCCGCGTGAACGGGAAAGCCTTCGCTTCGGAAATCGAATTCAAGGCCGCGGTCGCGCTTGACGGACCCTATACGCTCGCGCTCTCGAGGGCAGGCTTCACGGCGAGCGTGCGGATGACGAAACGGAACGGCCCGCTCGGGTTCAGGTACTACACCCTCGACCCGGACAGCGAGGACTTCGAAATGGCACCGGTCGTTCTCGCCTCAGCGGAGCCCGACGCGGCTGTGCGCGCCATGCTGTACCGCCAATTCCGCCGCACTATCACCGAAACCTGGCTTCTCGACAAGCTGAACGGTATTCGCTACGCGGACTACGGGGATCGTCCCGACCTCAACCTCCTCATGGTGGATATCCTGGCCGAGATGGCCGCATTTGCCCGGAGTGCCCGGGCCGCGGCGTTCGCCCTCCTCGTCAAGTCGGAAGCCCTCATCGACGGCATGGGCGACAGCTCCGCGGCCGAGGGGACATACCGGGCGGCACGCGATGCCTGCCTCGCCATCGATGAACGGGCATGGGCGGCGGAAGCCCTGATCGGGCTATCCTATACCGCCGACGAGCGAAGCGATTATGCGGCCTCGCGCTCCCGTGCCGAGGAAGCCCTCGATCTCTTCCGCGGGCTCGGGGACCGCGCGGGAACGGCCTCCAGCCTCCGCCGACTCTGCGAAATCGCCTTGAGGACGCGCGATTTCGCCCGGGCCCGGGCGCTTGCCGAGGAAGCCCTCGCGAAGTACACGGAACTCGGTTACGACAGTCACCGTGCCCTGCTCATCGGCATCCTCGGCGATATCGCCCTCATCGAGCACGATTATGGCGAAGCCCGTCGGCGCTACGAGGAAGCCCTCCGCGCCTATGTCCGGGCCGGAAGCGGCGCGGAATACGAAGCTTCCTGCAACGAATCTCTCGGGGATGTGGCGCTGAGCGAGGGGCGGCTCGAGGAAGCCCGCGCCCGTTTCGGTGAAGCCCTCGCGATTTTCAGGCGCGAGAAGGACGATTCGAACGCGCTCCACGAAGCATCCTGTACCGACGGCCTCGCGAACACGGCACTGGCCGCAGGCGAATACCCCGAGGCGGAAGCCCTGTACCTCGAAGCCGCCGGATTGTACCGGGCGTTGCGCGACTTCACCCTCGAAGCCTACGTGCTGTCCGGCGCCGGCGACGCGGCCCGGAAACAAGGACACGATCGCGAGGCTTTCGAACGCTACGAGGAAGCATTGGCCATCGCCGAACGCTGTGGGAATATCAACGCTGCCGCAAGTTTTGCCCAGACTGGCGCATCGATCGCCTTCGAGCTCGGCGAGATTGACAAGGGAGCCGCCCTGACCGGGAAGGCCGTGGACCATGCAGTCGCCCTCCGGGGCATGGCGGGGTTCTCCACTGACCGATTTCGCTCCATGGAACGCTCCGCTTCCACCCTCAAGTTCCTGCTCCTCGATTGCGCCGACTGCAAACCCGAGCTAGCCCTCGCACTCTGGGAGCGCCTGCGCGGCAGGAGCTTCCTCGAGGGCCTGGCCGGGGCGGCCGCGCTCGAAGCCTCGGGGGTCGCCCCCGTGGACAGGGCGGCTTGGAAGGCGAAGAGCGACGCGGCCTCATCGGCCCGGGTCGTTCTTGCGGAAGCCGCGAAAGGAAGCGGCACACGGGTCGGGGACGCCGGGCTCCGCGCGCTGAAAGAGACCCAGGAAAAGGCCGAGCGCGAACTCGACGATTTCGAGGCCGAGTTGGCCGTTCGCAATCCCCGCTACGGGGATCTCGCCCGACCGTACCTCCCTTCCGTCAACGAGGCGGCCCGGACGCTCCGTGATGGCGAAGTCGCCCTCGTGTATCTTTCATCGGTCACCGGATCCGGGTTGTTTTCCGTGACGCACTCGGGCGAAGTACGTTTCTTCGATCTCCCTGAAGCTCTTGGCGGCACTGCCGGACTGATTGCCGCCTGGCGGGAAGCCCTCGTCGCCAAGGCCCGCGGTGAACCGTTCAAGGAGAAGCCGGACGCGATCTGGACCCGGCTGGCGCCCCTCCTGATCCCACCCTCCGGCGCGATCCCGGCCGGCACGATGCGGGTCGTCATCGTGCCCGACGGCGCCTTCGCTCTCGCGCCCTTCGAAGCCGTCGATGTCGGTGGCAAGCTCCTCGGCGACGCGTACCGGCTTTCGTATGCGCCTTCGCTGTCGGTCCTCGTGCGACTCCGCTCGCCCGCCCGGGATTGGTCGGACTTGAAGCGCCTGCCCCTCATCGCCTTCGGCGGCGCCTATTACGAAAAGCGGGGAACGGCATCCGGGATCGACCACGAAACCCCGACGACCGACCTGGATCCTGCGGGCAGGGCGGACGCTCTGGCGGCGATCATGGACCGTGGCTACCGGGAAGGAGCATGGTCCGACCTGCCGGGCGCCGAACTTGAAGCGAAGACGGTAATCCGTTTTTACTACCCGGATGCAAGCGACGCAGCAGCCGCGTATTTCGGCGGCATCTGGGCCAGCGAGAGCGCGGTGAAGGGTCTCGACGCAGGCTTGCGCGATCCTTCCGGCAGGGTTCTCCGCTTGCGCGATGCGCGGGTGCTGCATTTCGCCTGCCACGGCCAGGCCGTTCCCGCCTTTCCGGAGACGAGCCGCATCGTGCTCACCCAGCCCGACGCCATTCCGCCCGGCGAACTGGCGGCGTATGATGCCCTCGTCCGGGCTGCGACCGGGGACAGAGCTGATGGGGACAGAGCCGGCCGGGTGTCGGGAGCGCCGACCGGGGACAGAGCTGGCCGGACGGTGGACGACGGAGCTGGCCGGACGGTGGACGACGGCTCCCTCATGGCGGCGGAGATCGTGGGATTGACGCTGAAAGCCGACCTCGTGGTGCTGTCGGCCTGCGAAACCGCGGACGGGATGATGACGGCCACGGAGGGCGTCGTCGGACTCGTGCAGTCATGGACCGTGGCCGGGGCGAACGGGGTCGTGGCCAGCCTCTGGCCGGTGTCCGACGAGGGGACGAGGCTCTTCATGACGGTGTTCCACCGGCAGCTGGCGGACGGGAAGCCGCCTGCCGACGCGCTCAACGATACGCAGCGCATCGTGAGGACAGGGCAATGGAAGAATGCTCCCTGGACCGCTTGCGTCCCCGACATCCCGGCGGCGCGCGACTTTTCAAGTCCTTTCTACTGGGCAGCTTTCCACTATTGGGGACGGTAGGATGCCTCGATAAGCGTTCTACCGAAGGGGGGAGTGGGGGGAGCGGAGAAGCCCGGAGGTCCGCGTGCGGACCGAGGACTTCGGAGCGCGGGGGGAGCCGCGTCTCGTACGACCGAATGATGCGCGCGGCACGCCGAATGCCGGAGCCGCGGCGCTTCCCCTTCTGTATATTTGGATCATGATAGGAGTGCCTATGCTCGCGTGGTTCGCTTCGCAGCCCCATGTTTTTCAGGCCCTGCTGGCAGCGTTGTTCACCTGGGGCGTCACGGCCCTGGGCGCCGCGATGGTATTTTTCTTCAAGACCATCGACCGCCGCGTGCTCGACGGGATGCTCGGTTTTGCCGCCGGCGTGATGATCGCCGCCAGTTTCTGGTCGCTGCTCGCGCCATCCATCGAGATGGCCGGATCCATGGGGCTTCCGGCCTGGCTCCCCGCGGTCGTCGGCTTCCTTGCAGGAGGGGCATTCCTCAAGATCGTCGACAAGTCCCTGCCCCACCTCCACATCGGCGCCCCACGCGAATCGGCGGAAGGCCCGAAGACCCAGTGGCAGCGGAGCATCCTCCTCGTACTCGCCATCACGCTCCACAATATCCCGGAAGGGTTGGCGGTCGGCGTCGCGTTCGGCGCTCTCGGCGCAGGCCTGGGCTCGGCGACCCTGGCGGGTGCAGTCGCGCTCGCGCTCGGCATCGGGCTCCAGAACTTCCCGGAAGGCGCGGCCGTGTCCATCCCGCTGCGGCGGGAGGGCATTTCGCGGTTCAAGAGCTTCTGGTACGGGCAGGCGTCGGGCTTCGTCGAACCGGTCGCCGCAGTCCTGGGCGCGTTGCTCGTGACGGCCATGCAGCCCATCCTGCCCTATGCCCTCTCGTTCGCGGCCGGCGCCATGATCTACGTCGTGGTGGAGGAAGTGATCCCGGAGTCCCAGGGCTCGGGAAATTCCGACGTTTCCACCCTCGGCGCCATGGGCGGCTTCGCTCTCATGATGTTCCTCGACGTCGCGCTCGGCTGATCGGGTTCCGGGTTCGCGCCCGCACCTTGATTTTTTTCCGGGCTTTCTGTAGTGTGGCCGAGTACGCCGAGATAGCTCACTTGGCAGAGCGGCGCACTCGTAATGCGCAGGTACCGAGTTCGATTCTCGGTCTCGGCTGTGAAAAACCTGAAAGAAATCCTTTTGGGAACAAGAAATACGGGGATGGTAAAAAAAGCCATCCCCGTTTTCAAAGCCGTTGACCGCCAAACAGACCACTAACCTGACCAATAACTCGACCACTTCCCCCTACCCATTCATGTTCAACCCGCCATCTCAGATTCCCCATTCGAACCGGCGGGTTCGTTCCCCGCCATCTTGTGCATTGCGCCGATGAAGTCTCCGGCCCCGAGGGTCGCCGCGGCCGGGATGGCGGATCACTCCGGCAACATCCTGTAATACAGCTCCGGGCTTTTCCTTTCCAGGATTTTTTCCGCATTGACCGCCAACCTCAGGAGTGCGGCCTCGTCCCATGCGCGGCCGATGGCCTGCATGCCGATCGGAAGCCCCTTGCCGGTGTATCCCGCCGGAAAGGAAATCGCGGGCAGCCCGGTCATGTTGGCAGCCGAGGCGAAGCGCATGATCTCGATGGTCGTCGTCAGGTCGGAGTTGCCGTCGGGAAGCGCATCTTCGGGGATGCGAGGGGCGGCAATACCCGTCGCGGGGGTCAGGATCATGTCTGCCTGTTCCAGGGCTTTGTCGAAGTTGGCGATGATGCGCGTCCGGATTCTCTGCGCCTTGACATAGTCAGTCGACGTAAATGCGTCCGCGAGCGCGAGATTGATCCGGACATCCAGTCCGTGTTCGCGATGATGCTCCCTGTAGGTGCCGCGCAGGGCCTGTGCCATTTCACTCAGGATGGTGATGGTGTGCGCGATACGGTTCAGTTCAAGGTCGGGGATGACCACTTCGCGGATCTCCGCGCCCATACTCTCGAATTGTCCGAGCATGGCTTCGCAGGCCGCGACCGATTCCGGGTCGGCATGGCGGAACCATGGCCGGTAGATTCCCAGCCTGAGCCCGCGCAGGTCGAGTTGATTCCAACCCTCAAGGGTGGGTAAAGGCTGATGCAACGAATTGGGGTCATGAAGGTCGGGGCCGGACATCACCGCGTAGGCCAAGGCCGTGTCGGTGGCGGTGCCGGCGATCGGCCCGAGATGGGCGACGCTCCAGCAGAGCGGTGCCGCGCCATGTTCGCTGACCCGCCCGTAGCTTGGCTTCAATCCGAAGACCCCACAAAATGAAGCGGGGATGCGGATCGAGCCTCCGCCGTCCGCGCTGATGGCAATCGGTACGAGTCCCGCGGCGACCGCCGTGGCCGATCCGCTGGAGCTGCCGCCGGTGAAATGGCTCGTGTTGTAAGGGTTGCGCGTCGTGCCGTGGGTGGGATTGAGCCCCGTCACGCCGATGCCTATCTCGTGCATGTTGGTCTTGCCGATCAGCATCGCGCCAGCCGCCCTCATGCGTGCGACAACCGTCGCGTCTTCCTTGGCGGGGGACTTGCCCAGGAACGAGGTGCCGACCGTGGTATGGTAACCGGCCATGTCCACCTCGTCTTTCACCGCTACCGGCACGCCATCAAGGATGCCCAGAGCGCGGCCTTCCCTGATTCGCCGGGTTGCCTCGCGTGCCTGCCCGAGAACGGTTTCGCGATTCACCTCGATCACGGCCCGGAGAGGCGGGCTTGCGGAATTGCTCGCTTCGATTGCGTCCAATACTTTTTTTGCCACCTCTTCCGGCGTCGTCTCCCCATCCCTGTACGCTTTCGCGAAATCGAACACGCTTGTGAAATGAAACCCTTTTCCCTGTATGGCGGCTGATTGCGGCCACTGGTTTTCCGGGACACTCGAGCCCTTCCCGGCAAGCGCGCCGGTGAAGTGAATCGGTTGCGGAGTCGGCGCTTCATCAACTGCCTGGTCTCTCAGCCAGCTGATACCCGCGCTTTTCAGCAGGCCGGGAATCACCAGTCCGGCCAGCGGGCCTTCCACGAGGGAAGCTACCAGCCGCAATGCCCCGCCGGCGAGATAGGGCAGTCTGGTGGACTTCAGGTCATACAGGTCCCGGTTGTCGTCGCGCATGGATTTCCTTTCCTTCGGCCTGCTTTGAAGCTGGAGGAGATGGGCGGTCTTTTCAAGCCATCTTGTTTCCGCAGTTCGGGCAGAACTTGGCGCCTTCGGTTTCCGTCCCGCAGGAAGGGCATTTCGTCGAAGCGGCCTGGGCCGGCTCGACCTTCGCCCCGCACTCCGGGCAGAACTTGGCGCCGCCCGTGGGTTTGCCGCAGCTGGGGCAGGTGGCGACGCTCGGCTGCACCATCTGCGCGCCGCATTCCGGGCAGAACCCGGTGCCGGGATCGGCCAGGGTACCGTCGGCGGGGCAACGGGCCATGGAGGCCTCGGCTCGCTTGATCGCCTGCCCGGCTCCCTTGAAAATCCCGCCCAGGCCGAATGCGTTGGCCATTCCCTTGGCAACACCGGCCGCCTGCTGGGCTTGCGCCTCGGCGATCTCGCCCTTGCGCGGGCTGTCCTGCGCGCAGCAATTGGCCTGTGCGTCCCAATCCGAATTGCAGACGATCTGCTGGCAGGTCGGGCATTCGTGGAAGGAATCCTTGACCTGCTTCCACGCGTCGTCCAGCTGGCCGGGCGTCATCGTCCGCGAGTAGCGCTGGTTTTGACCCTGGATGCCGCTTGCGATGGCGCCGCCAACCAAGGGAATATTCCGCAGCAGTCCGCCCAGGACGTTCTTTCCGACTTCATTGCCGATGGTCGCCTTGACATCGGGTTGGGTGCGATACTCCCGCGAACACCTGTCGCAGCAAAAAACCGCGTACGGACCGGCTCCGTCATTTCTTACATCGTAGCGAGCCATTCGGTTGGCCATATCGTCCTCCATGGATCGATGAATATCCGTGAGCCTGAAGCGGGGGTTCCGGCGGTCAAGCCGGCCGTTCCGCGAGCCCGGGACCTGACGCCAGCCACGATCTGCCGATGGCTGGCGCACCCGGGGTTTTCATCCGATGGACAAGTCTACTCTTCGACCTTCTCGATGGCGTCCACGGCGACGTACCCCTTCTCGAGGACCGTCACCTTCAGCGTGTAGAGCGCCTCCGGCTTCACCCATTCCTTGAGCGCAGGGGCGCCTGAGGCAGCCCGCTCGACCAGAGAGCTTTTTTTTACCATGGCGCGCACGAGCGCGCCCTTCTTGCCTTCCGTGCCGTAGAAGCCCAGGGCGCGCCAGGTGTCCTTGGCGTAGCCGGCGGGGAAGGAGCAGTTCTCGTCGAAGGCATCGATGGCGACCTTGATGGCGAGCGTCTTGCCCTGGTACTTCGCCCAGTTGTCCCGCAGCTCCTCGAACGAGACTTCGGCATAGGCCTTGCCCTCCGTCGGGTCCGGGCGGGCGATCCCGGCGAACTTGGCCTCCAGCTTGAGGATCCGGGCGCCGGCGGTGACCGCCTTGTTGCGCGGGAAGAGCTTGATGGCCTTCTTCCAGTCGTACGCCGGGGCGAAGCCGTCCGCCGCCTTGCCACCGGCGGCCATCAGGGGCTGGCCGAGCATGGAGCGCAGCTGGTTCCAGTCGTCCATGGTGACCTTGCCCGGGACGTAGGCGGTGCGGTTCATGTAGACGTTCATCCAGGCCGGGTCGAGTTCGAAGTTGGGGTTGGCCACGACGTTGCCGCCCGACGCCTTGAAGCCGACGTCGCCGAGCTGGCCGAAGGTCTTGTCGTCGATGACCTGGCTGTCGTTCACCAGGACGTTGGACCAGAGGTTCTTGTTGAAGACGTTGTTGGTGAGCGTCACGCTCTTGGGATCGGCGTAGATCTTCAGCGCGTTGACGTCCATGAACATGAAGATGTTGCCGTCGATGACCACGGGGCCCTTGCGGACGGTCAGGGCGAAGCCGGTGGCGCTCTTGCCGTCGCCGAAGCGCTTGTCCCAGGAGAAGAGGAACGTGTTGTTCCTGATGACGCTGGGCGTCGCCGTGTTGGGCGAGATGTCCATGATGGCGTTCACCGTGTTCATGACGATGTTGTTCTCGAGGGTGAACGGTTCCGCCAGCTTGATGGGCGACAGGGCGTGGTTGACGAAGACGCAGTTGCGCACCGCTCCTTCCGGCGACGGGATGAACACCGAGTACCGGGTGTCGGAACGGGAGAACTCCATGTCGCCGTTCGACTGGTACCCGTTGCGCAGCTTCTTGTCGAAGACGAAGCCGTCGACGGTCAGCCCGGTGACATCGCCCTCGCCCTCGATGGTGTAGCCCAGGGGCTGCGTTTTGGCGTCGGCCGGCCATGCCAGCACCGTGGGGTTGGTCCAGGGGTCGCGGGCGGTAAAGTCCTTGTTGTAGCCGCCCATCAGGGTCAGGTACTTCGTGGTCACCTTCCAGAGACCGGACTTCAGCTTGCCGCCGTACTCGCCGCCAGCCACGTGGACGGTGTCGCCCAACTCGGCCTTTTCCAGCGCCTGCCAGGGGTCCTTGAAGGGCTTTTCCCTGGAACCGTTGCCCCCCGAGGCGTCGGCGCGGACGAACCAGTCTCGGCCCTGGGGGCGGGCGGTCGCGGCGACCATGGCCTCGTACGGCTCGAAACTGTCGGCGACGATGCCGACCTTCATGGTGGAGGCGATCGCGAACACCTGTCCCTTGACCAGGAAGAGCCGCGTGGCCTTGCCGATGCCGTTGTAGGTGGGGCCGTTGAAGCCGTCGGCCAGGCCGCGGGCCGCGGTGGTGCCCTTCCTGACCGCCAGGGCCATGCTGCCGCTCTGGCCGTTGGGGTCGGCGATGGTGGCGGCGTCGTGGGTGTCGCGCTTGACGGCGCCTGCGGTGAAGGAATCCGGGTTGAACGTGCCGCTCAGGGCCACGACCATCTCCACGTACTGGCCGTTGTTGCCGGCTATGTTCTGACGCACGGCCACGATGTCGGTCTTCTGGTAGTCGCGCGCCACGGCGGCGGCCGGGGTCGCGAACGCGGGCACCTCGAGCTTCTTCGCCCTGGCCCCGGCCTTGACCTCGGCGTTCTTCGGGGTCAGGAAGGCCGCCACCTTCGACGCGTCGTAGGCCGGCATGTAGCCGCTGGCCGGTTCGCCGCCCGAGGCGATCAGCGGCAGGCCGGCGGCCTTGCGGGCCTGGTTCCATTCGTCCATCGCCACCTTGCCGCGGGTCGAGGCGGAACGCCTGGAGTAGCGGTCCATCCACTTGGCGTCGATGTCGAACTTCGGGTCGATGTTGACGTTGCCGCCCTGGTCCTTGAAGCCTACCTCCTCCAGCAGGTCCATGCCGTCCTTGTCGATGACCGTGTCGTTGCCGTCGACGATCAGCCGGACGTCGGCAAAGAGGTTGTTCCAGAAGACGTTGTCCTTGACCGTGCTCTTCTTGAAGAAGGTGGCATCGGAGGAGGGGAAGTAGATGGCCTGGTTGTCCACGTACATCAGGATGTTGCCGCTGATGACGCCGTAGTCCTGGGCCTTGATGCCGTGCCCCGCGGGCCCGCCAGTGCCGAAGGTCTTCTCGCTCCAGGCGAAGACGATGGTGTTGTTCCTGATGGTGGTGCTCTTCTTCTCGGCCGTGGGCGCGCCTTGCGAATACCAGATCGCGCTGTCGCCCGAGTTGATTATCAGGTTGTTCTCGATGACGGAGCCCGGTGCCACGCGCATGCCGTACTGCTCGGCGTTCACGATGACGTTGTTGCGGGCGATCACTGGCGCGACCATGAACCCGATGGCGCCCCGCACGCGGGCCTTGGCAGGGTCGAGGCCGGTCTTCTGCGCATCGACGTAGAAGTTGGCATCGGTCATGTCGAAGACGAAGCCGTCGATCACCGTGCCGGAGGGATCGCTGCCGCTCCTGGATTCGGCCAGCACGCGGAAGGTGTCTGACATGTTCTTGGAGTCTTTCTTCCACAGGAGTTCGGTGGGATGCTTCCAGGGGTCGCGCTCCTTGAAGTCCTTGTCGTAGCCTCCGAGCATCTCGACCTTGTAGTTGATCTTCCACGTCCCGCAGTCGAGCTTGCCGTAGTACTTGCCCTCGGCCACGTCGATGCGGTCGCCCGCCTCGATCTTCTCCAGGGCCTGCCACGGATCGTTGAAGGGCTTGCCCTGGGTTCCGTCACCGTCCGTGGCGCCGGAGCGCACGAACCAGTCGCGCGCCTGTGCCACGCCAGGGACGAAGGTGAAGGCAGTGGCCAGAACCAGTGTCAGGGATAACCAGCGCTTGTGCATTGCGTCCTCCTCGGGATTCTGCGATGACTGTGCCCCCGGTCCGTCAGGACGGCTACCGTGGGCCTGGATCGGAACGATGTGATGGTGAGGGAAGCCGGATGCCGTGCTGTCGATCGACGTCGGGAACCATCGCTCCAGCGATATGCAGGATCGACGTGGGAACGTGATCGGCAGATGAACCATTCATGATGCCTTGGATTGTCATGGATGCCGTCCGGATATGCAAGCGAAACCGCATCGGGCCTGCCCCTGCCGGGTATCCGGGGGAGAAGGCCGGGATCGCAGCTCGCCGACCTGCGGATTTCCGTCCCCTTTCGCGCGCCGGCGGGTCGGAATGGCCGGCGGCAGATCCATCCATGTATTAATGGTATGACAGCAAAGCGAGCGGCATGTTCCATGCCGTCAGCCTGAAGCAGACCAACGGCTATGGACTCCACGACATGGCCGGCAACATCCACGAGTGGGGATGGGGCAGCGATAGCCAGGACTTCCCGGCGCCACGTACGTCGAGGTCAATGCCTGGGGCGCGGGCGGCGGCGGCCTCATCGTCGTGCGCATCTTCTTCTGAACCGACGGCGAGCGATTCAGCCCCGATCCATCGGTGCCCGATCGTGGGGCGGTCTCGGGGAAACCGGGGTCATTCCATTCCAATCGGTTCCCTGATCGGCCTCCGCGCGGATCGGGGCCGGGTCGCCGAACGGCCCGGCCCCGTATCCTCACGCCGGCTTGAGGTCCGCGATCGCCTCGCGCACCGCGGCGGCTTCCGTCTCGAGGTCCTTCAGGTATTCCTCGAGGCCCGAAACCTTCTCCTCTTTCGTCCTGTAGCGGCGCTCGAAACCGCCGCCGCAGGCTTCAGCGGCCATGCGCATGATCTTTTCGAAGTGCATGCCCCCTTCGCCTTCGCAGCAGTCGTCCTTCATCTTGTGGTGAAAACCGTGAAACATGGTTTCCGGACCGCAGCATCCACTCATGATCGTCCTCCATCGCCGAAACGCTCTTCGTACACGGCGATGAACTCGTCCAGCCTTTCCCGGGTCCGGCGGAGGTTCATCGTCCATGCGTGAAGGCACCCGACGCCCTCACCCGTCATTTCGTACAGCCTGCGCGCCGGTCCGTTCCCGCCGGTTTCCCAGCCTGAGCGCACCATGCCATCGGCTTCCATCTGCCGCAACGTGCGATACAGAAGCGCGGTATCCATCGGAGTCTCAGGCGATCCCGAGTGCAGGCGCTCGAGCAGCTCGTAGCCGTGGCTCGGTTTCTCCGATAGAAGGAGCAGGATCCACGGTTGGATGAATCCCCGAATCCGGCTGCCCGGTTCGGGCGAGCAGCAGCCTTCGCCTTTCTTGATGATCATTATTGGTTTTGGTCCGCTATATGTCATACTCATATAGTAAACATGGGCAGTCCTAGTGTCAAGAAAAAAGCATGCCATGTAAGCCGTACGTGTCCAACCCCGGCGGCGGCGAGGGATGCCCGGTCGACGTTCGGTATGCTATTCTAGAAGCCATACATGACGCGATGTCGCCGTGCCGCCACAGTGAATTTCCCCCCGCTTGCCCGTCTTGCGATGGTGCTGCTCGTTCTCGCGCCCGTTTGGGATTCCGCGGCCCTTCCGCTCTCGGGCATGGCGGCCTCCGAGATCGATGACAACGCCGACCTCGGTTCGTTCCTCGAGTACCTGGAAAAGGGCGAAGCGCTGCCGCACGAGGCCCTGGACATCGGTGGAAGGTCCATCATCAGGATAGTCGACGAGTCGGGGCGGCCCCTGCCCTTCGTGACCTACCGCATCTTCGCGGGCGCGGCCGAACATTCCCGAGGAATCTCCAATTCGGACGGCGCGTTTCCCTATTATCCCGCGGCAGGTCCCGAAGCGGACGTGCTGCGCATCGAGCTTTCAGGCCGGGGCGCGGCCCGTGTGGCGATCATGCCGGCGCCGGGTCAGGCCGGGGAAACGCGCATCGAACTCGGCGCAGCGCGCCCCGTGCCCGAACCGGTCGCCTGCGATCTCGTCTTCGTCGTGGATTCGACCGTCTCCATGGCGACGCGCTTCGCTTCCATGAAAGCCGCCTTGGGCGCGGCCGTCGGGATGATCGCGAAGTCACCGCTGCGACCGGAACTCCGGGTGGGACTCGTTCTCTACAGGGACAGGGGGGACGAGTATCTGGTGAGGGAAACCTCATTGACGTCCGACCTGGCCGCCTTCGAGTCGGCCCTCGCCGGCGCCGAGGCGCGCGGGGGCGGGGACATACCCGAAGACCTCGGCGCCGGCATCACGGCGGCCATCGAGGACATGGACTACGCGCACGACGCCGCGAGGATCGTGTTCGCGATAACGGACGCGCCGCCCAAGGGACCGGGAGACGCGACGGGCGGTTCGGGCGCGGGCTACGCGGTCGCTTGCCGCGCGGCCGTGGAGCGCGGGATCAAGGTCTGCACCGTCGCCGTGGGGAAGATGGCTCCCGAAGGCGAGTACGCCCTCAGGCAGATCGCCGGATACACGCGGGCGACCTACATCGCCGCCGACCTCGGGTCGGCGCCCCGGATCGCTTCCGCCGCGAAGCTCGTCCGGGGGGATCTCGAGTCGCTGATCGCGCGCATCGTCATCGGCGAGGCGGAGGCGGCGCGGGGAGGCGGAGGCCGGGGAACGGGCGCGCGCGATCCCGCCCTCGACCTCCTCGACTCGGTGCAGGCGCGCATGGCCTCGGCCATGACCTATCCCGAGACGGCGAGGCTCCGCGGCGTATCCGGGACGGTCCGCATCGCGCTCAGGGTGGGCGCCGACGGCCTCCTCCTCGGGAGGCGCATCGCGGAAAGCTCGGGAAGCGCCGTCCTCGACCGCGCCGCCCTCGAACTCGCGGCCTCCGCGTTCCCGTCGCCGAATCCCGCGGGAAGCGACGTCGAGCTCGAAATAGCCGTCGTCTACCGCCTCGAGCGATGACCGGCCTTGCATGAAGAGTTGACCATTCTTGTCAGCCCTTCGCCCGTAGACGATGGGTCGAAGGACCAGGGGGCGTTTCCGTGTGCCCCGTAAAAGTCCGCCGGGGGATCAGTCGGGATCGAGGCGATAGAGTCCGGGCGGGGCCGCGTCCTTCTGCCGCAGCGCGGCTACCGCGTCCCTCCAAGCCGCATTTCGAACCCGGCCCGGAGCGAGAAACCGGGCATGGGATAGCCCTGCACCGATTCGTAGCGTTCATCGAGCAGGTTCTCGGCGTCGAGCGTGAAAGCCGTTGTCTCGCCGGCCCCGAGCCTCAGGTGGGCGTTCACGACGAGGCGGGCGGGATCGTAGGCCACGTTGGCCATCTCCTGGTAGCGGAGGCCCGCGTAGTCGAAGTCCACGCTCGCCCGCAGCTTCCTTTCCTCGAAGGCCAGCGTGAGGTCGAAGGAATGCTCGCTCACCATGGGCACGCGGAGATCGTCGTAGAGGTCGAGATCGCCGGAGAGCTGGTAGCTGTGGAGGAACGCGTATGAAAACCGCGCCGAGAAGGGGCTGCTTCCGGAGAGCCCGCCTTCGAGCTCGACTCCGGGATAGAAGGCCGAACCGTGGTTGCCCGGCCGCCATACACCGTCGCCGCCGGGCTGCCAGAGGATGACGTCTTCCACGTAGCGGGCGTGGATCGTGGCCGCGATCGACAGTCCCCGGTCTTCGTGGCGCAGCCCGATGTCGCCGCCCGAGGAGGATTCCGGTTCCAGGCCGGGGTTGCCCTCGACTCCCGGGGAAGCGGGCCAGTAGAGGTCGTTGAAGCTCGGGGAACGATATGCCGTGGAGGCGTTGGCGCTCGCCGTGAGGGTCGGCGTGACGGCGCGGGCGGCTCCGAGCGACAGGGAGAAACCCGAGGGGAAATCGCTCGTCCAGTCGAAGCGGGCCGCGGACACGAGCGTCCAGGCCCCGAAGGTGATCGCGGGTTCGACATAGGCTCCCGCGGAAAAACGCTCGGGAACCCCGCCAGAGGAATCCGTGACGTTGCTCGAATCGAGGCGTTCGTAACGGCCGGTGAGTCCTGACCCGACCGTGAGCCGGTCGTTCGCCAGCAGCGACCACCGCGCGTCGAGGCCGGCGCGGGAAGCCAGGTTGGCATCGTCCTCCTCGTCCACGGTTTCGCGGTAGAGCGTTCCGGACGAAATGCCGTAGGCGGACGCCTCGAAGGCGACCCTGTCGGACAAAAACGCGTCCGTCGAGTACCCGAGGTTCGCCCGCACCTGCGTGTCCTCCTCGGTCGCCCCGGGGGTCGGAGCGTCGATCGGGCCCGGAACCCCGAGGCTCCTGAGTGAGCCTGCGAGGCCCGCGTCGAGGCTGCCCGCCCATGCGACGCCGTTCCACGATGCCGAAGCCCAACCCGAGAGGAGATCGGCATTCTCCCGGGACCGCTTCGTTCCGTCCGTGTCCCGGCAGAGGTATGCGTTGGCCGACCGTTCCCCGCCGATACCCATGGCGAAGCCACCGGGGAGACCGAGATGGATGGAAGCTTCCTGGCCGTCCGCGAGGGAGAGGAAATCGGGCGCGACGTCCTTTTCGGAGATTCCCGAACCCGTCACGGAGGCGAACGGCAATCTCGAAACGTTCGCGGCCTTGATGTCCAGGACGGGACCCGCCAGGTCGCGGGCGCGCCTGGTCCTGATCAGGATAACGCCGCCGACGGCGTCGGGTCCGTACTGGGCGCTCGCCCCGCCCTTCACGACTTCGATGGATTCGATGTCCTCGGGCGCGAGACCCAGCTTCGAGAAATCGGTGAGACCGCTCGAGGGATCGGAAACGGGCGAGCCGTCCACGAGCACGAGGACCTGGTTCGTGGTGGATCCGCGGATGGATGCGGCCGCCTGGGACCCGGCCGGGCCGTTCGACGAAACCGATATGCCGGGAAGGAGTCCGAGCACCGCGGCGACGCTGGCGGCGCCGGAGGCGTCGATCTCCTCCGCCGTCATCATGCTCCGCCCGGCCGTGGGCGCCGGTGCGATCTCGGGCGCTTTCGCGCGTATCTCCACCGAACCCGAAACCGCGGGGTCCGCATGGAGGAACGGCGCGTAAAGGGAAACGAGAACGGCCAGCTGAACGACGGCACGATGATTGGTCATCGCGGCCTCCCACTTGGGGGAGGGCTCGAGGCAAGATCCCGACATGCCCGGACGAACGGGAACGAGTGAGGCCGGTACTGGTTGTCAGGCTTCAGGCTTCATGCACGGGGGGCGGATCATCACGGCTTTCCTCAAGTCCTCGGAGTTTGACTTCCCGCACCTTCCCCTTTTTCGGGACCGGCGCGCGGAGCATGCCGCGGGATGGTTTCCTGACTTCCGGATCGTCTGGCGCATCGACGCCTTCTCACGGCCGCTCGGGCCGCAATGGCTGTCCCTGTCCTGTGCTGACGGGACTCAAGTCGATCGTATCCCCGGTTACAGTGGCGGGACCGTTGCGGATTCTCACCGCATTCCACGATTCCCCCGGCTTTCTCCCATTGTCCCCTGTGACCGGACGTTTCGTCAAGCCCGTTTTGCCGCCGTCACGGACGGCGAAGCGCGTCCATGAGCGCCTGGTTGCCGGTTTCCCTGGCGTAATCCGCGTTGAACATGAAGGCGGCCGGATCCAGCGCGACGAATTCCCCGCCCGCCTCCGGCGGAATCCATCTGCTACCGTCAAGCGGGGAGTAGGCCGCTGCCTCCGCAGGAAACGCGGAGTGATGATATCCATATGAAAACGGGGACCTTTCTCGTTGTCGTCGTCTCGGTCGCGGCACTCACCGCTGTCCTGATCGGTATTTCCCTCGAGCTTGCCACTCCGGCGGAGCTTCCGCTGATCCTCACCGCGCTTTCTGTGGCACCTCGTACAATCCGGAAAGATCGTAGCCCTGGCTCGATGCAATTTCCTTCATGCGGGCGAAGAGCTCCGGAGAAATCTCCGGCGTCCGGGCGAGGAACCAGAGGTACCGGCGCGAATCGTCGCCCACGAGCGCCCATTGGTAGTTCACGTCATCGAGCCCGAAGACGAGATAGTCCGCGCCGAACAGGCCGAAAAACCTGACCTTGAGCGCGCTCGGCCTGGATGCGTCGGGAATCCAGGCAATGGCTTTCACGGAGGCGTACTTCCCGTCGAGCGTTTTCCTGAACCCGCTGTTGAGGACGTCGATGCGGCCATCGGGGCGAAGCGAGTATTCGGCGGTGACGCCGACGAGGGTTTTCTCGAAACCGTGCCGGTATCGCGCGATTTCAAACCATCGGCCCAGGTATCGGTTCGCGTCCAGGGACGGGACGAGTCTGAGCGGTCCGCGCGATTGGGCGGAAAGGGGCATGATTCCTCCGGCCATGACCGCAAGCGCATATAGACGTAAAAGTTTCATTTTCATGTACCTGCCTCCGGGCATCCTGATCGCAGAGCTGCCTTGAACCAAGGCTGTATTACGTCCGGATCGGCTCCCGCGGTGACCAGCATCCGCGTCAGCTCCCCCGTCGCTCAGAAATCGACTATTATCCGCGCCAGCGTATCCGCCCCGTTTTCCTTGAACTCGTAATCGAGGCAACCGTCCAGACGCAACCATGCATCCTCGTAGACCGCATTCTGGGGCAAGTAGAGAGTCTCCTTGCCGAAGAAGACAGACTCCCAGAATGAGTTGTAGCCGGCGCCACAGACGACCAGATCGACGGCGTTGAACCAGTCCACGGCGGGAAACAACCCGTCGCGGTAGTTGGTCGTGTAGACCGACGACCAGCCTTCGTCCTCCAGGTACGAGTAGGTTTTCCTGGCCGCGTCGAAGTCCCCGTCATGTGCGTTGAGTGCGAGCATGAAGGCGTTGCCCGTCTGCGGCAGTCCGAGTTTTTCCCGAGCCACCTCTCGCGACGGAATCTCGTCGGGGTTGCGCATCACGATGGGATCGATCCGGCGCATGGGAAAGGGCGTTTCCCAGGGTTCTATCGCGAAGATCTCGTCCCAATCATCGGGCCGGAAGGAAATGGGCCCCGTGGAAAGGTCGAAGGCGAAAAAGCGCGGATGCACCTGCCTGCACATGAATATCTTTCTGCATCGCAGTTCGCGGATGAAGGCGTGGAGAGGCGCCCAATGCAGGTCCACGACCAGGACGTCGGGGGAGAGGCGCATGAACGCGCGGTAGAGCGCGGACGAAGCATGGTCCTTGCCGAGCAGCGCCGACTCGTCCTCCGGCTCGAAGGCTTCGTGCGCCAGTCCCATGCGGGAGCACAGCTCGCCGAAGGGCGACGCGGGGTGCAGGATGGTGAAATCGCAGGCAAGGCCCGACCTGCGCAGGCCGAGCCCCACGGCAATGCCGCGCACGATGTGGCCCGAGGCGGTGATGCCGGACGTGAAGTAGACGACGCGCATTGAGCGCTTTTCAACAGCTGTATGTCAGGACGAATTGGCCTACGCCTGATCCTGTGCTCCCGAATAGATCAAGTGATGGATCGGAAAAATCGTTGAATTCGACAATACGGTCCTGTGGGTTGAAAGATTGTCTCCATTCGTCGGTGACATGGAATTTTTTGTTCCTGATGGCGAGGAAACGGTGAGCTCCCGGTATTTCCGCGGGGCCCGGGGTTTCATCCGTGAACGGTCCAAATCCGTAATCATCCACATGGGTCAGGGTGGCTTTTGAAAGGGAAATGACCTTGCTCTGGCAAACGGTCATCCCATCGTTGTAGTACGCACAAAGATATACGTAATCATCCTTGACCATGACGTCCGACAGAATGTAGGACGAGGTGATTCCCACGGCTGTCGTGGCGATGGTGGCCATGATCGGCGAAGCGGACGCGGGATCGTAGCGAATGATCGTACGCACCGAGCTGATGGATCCGTAGAAATACAGGCAGCCTTCTGCGTCCACGTCGATACCGAGTGTGTTGGTCAGGTCGATGCCGGTGGTAACGAGAGTCGTATCACCCGTACCGTCGGTTTTTACGCGCTTGAGGGTCCCAGAGGCGCTGGTATCGATGTAGTACACCCAATCCCGGAAGGGATCGACAGCCAGGCAGGGAATTTTATATATACTGCTTGCGACGGTAGTCGGTGTGGACGCGGGGTCGAGGTCGTTTATCCTGTACACGGCGCTTGAACTGCTGTAGCTGGTGGCGATGTAGATGCGGCCCAGGGCATCGAGGTCCATGTCGGTCGGGTAGAAATACATCAGGGGGAAATCAGCTTGGACTCTCGTGATCCACCCCGCGCCCGTCATGTCGTCGATCTGGACTATCCTGTTGTTCAGCATGTCGGGAACCAGGATTTTTGTCTCCGCCGGCACGACGTGTATGCTCACGGTTTGGCTAGAACCTGCCTCGAGGTCCAGGGTAGCTGAACCACGGAACACGAGGACCGCGCCCGGATCGGCAGGCGGCATGTTCATGGATACGGTGACGGTCCTGGAAGGTCCGGCAGGTACGGACAGGTCGACCTGGGTTACGGTCGGGCCGACCGTTTCCTCGATCGTCGACATGTCCGGGCCGGCAACCGTGATGACGATGGATTGCGCCGGGGTGAGCGGGCGGGCCAGGACATCGCGGGCGCCTGCATGCGAGAAACCAAGCCTGACCATGGCCTCCCCGTTGCCGATCCAGGAGCTGCAGGTCATCGTGAGGAGGGCGAGGGTGATCAATGTCGAGGTGATTGCGAAACGATGTTTCATGGACGGCCTCCGAAGGGAACGCTTTCCGGTTCGACGTAAAACCGGGCGAATTCGCCGATCAGGGCCATTTCGTTATTGAATAGGACCCAGAATCGGTCGCGTTTCGCGACATGAATCCATCCGAACCTTTATTGAAGTATACGACGATTCCCCGCGAATTCACAGTGCGAACCGCCTATTCGCAAGTGGCGCCCCATGATCCCCGCCTGTCTCGTCCTCCTGGGCGCCGTCACGCCGTTCCGATGACCAAACCTATCTCGTCCTCCTGAGCACGGTGACGCAGTTGGTGACGGCGCTGCCGCCGACGTTGAAGCTGACGCCGATTTCCGGTGTCGTGGCCGGTGCCGCGCCTATCGGTTCGCCGATGAGCTGCTTGTAGAGGAGGGCGTGCATGGAGACGCCGGTGGCGCCGACGGGGTGTCCCTTGGCCTTGAGGCCGCCCGAGAGGTTGATCGCGCAGGCAGGATCGTCCCGGTCGAAGCGGCCTTCCGCGTAGTCGTAGCCCGAGCGGCCATCCGCCGACAAGCCGAGCGCCTCGGTGCAGAGGATCTGGTTGATGGTGAAGCAATCGTGGACCTCGGCGACGCGGACATCGCCGATGGTGACTTTCGCCTCTGCGAAGGCTCGGCGGACCGCTTCCTTGCCCGCGATGAGCTCGTACATGTTCGGCCGGACCGAAATGGCCAGGCGCTCGTTGACGTGCCCGATGCCCGCGATCTCCACGGCTTTCTTGCCGAGTCGTTTCGCGTCGTCCGTGCGCATGACCACGACGGCCGCGGCCCCGTCGGTGACGAGGGAGCAGTCGTGCAGGCGCAAGGGGTCGGCGATCATGGGATTCTTCTCGGGCGGCAAGCCGAGGACGGCTTCGGCGGTGACGAGCCGGAGCTTGTCCGAGGGGCCTCCCTTCCCGAAGTGCGCCAGCGGGTTGTCGAGGCCGTTCCGGTACCCGAGCGCCGAGACGTGGGCCAGCTGACGCGCGAGTTCATCGCCCGAAAGCCGGTAACGGTCCCGGTAGCCTTTCGCGTATTCGGCGAAGAGGCAGGGGAAGCTCATCTCCTTCGCGCCTTCCTCGGGCCAGTAGGAGCAGGTGGCCAGCGCGTGGGTGATGCCCTTGATGTCGAGGAGGTTCATTTTCTCGACGCCCAGGACGAGTGCGATGCGCGCGCGTCCGGCTTCGACGGCGTACACCGCGTTGTAGAGCGCCACCGAGCCCGATGCGCAGGCGGCTTCGAGGCGGGTCATCATCTTGAAGCGCAGGCCCTCGGGATCGATCTCGGGGCCGAACGCGGAAAGGTGCTCCTGGTTGGCGAAGAGGCCCGGGGCGCAGGAACCCACCCAGATGCCGTCCACGTCCTTCGCGGCCACACCCGCATCGGCCAGCGCGCCGCGCCCGGCTTCGACGAAAAGTTCGTAGATGCTCTTGAGATCGGAGATCTCGCCCGTTTCCCTGTTCTTCTGCACGAAGCTTCCGAACTTCGTATTGTACGCGCCGACGATGCTTGTCGTCCCCATCCCGTCCTCCTTCTGGTATCAGCATGCGGATAGAATTCAGATATATCCGAGCGCCTTCGCCTTCGCCGTGAGATCTTCCCGGAATTCGGGGGCGGCAACCGCGATGAGGGCGAAGGTCCGTTCCCTGACCGTGCGACCCCGCAGCTTCGCGACGCCGTATTCGGTCACGACGTGGTCCACGAAGGAACGGTGCAGGCTCACCGCGCTCCCCTCGGGCAGGGTCGGGACGATGGTGCCCACCGTTCCGCCTTTCGCGGTCGCGTAGCAGGCGATGATGGACTTGCCCAGGCCGTCGAAACCGGCCACCGCGCCCTGTGCCGTGTCGGATTGGCCGCCCGTGCCCGAATACTGGAGGGGACCAATGGACTCGCTGGCGACCTGGCCCGTGAAGTCGACCATGAGGCAGGTGTTGATCGAGACCATCCGCGAATTACGGGCGATGACGGCGGGGTCGTTCACCCAGCGACCGCGCTGGAATTCGACGGCGACGTTGTCGTCGAGCCAGTCGTAGAGCCGTCGGCTTCCCATGGCGAAAGTGGCGATGAACTTGTCCTTCCTGAGGGCCTTGCGCCGGTTCGTGATGACGCCGAGTTCATAGAGCTCCATCAGGGAATCGACGAACATCTCCGTGTGGACGCCGAGGTCCTTCTTGTCCTTCAGGGCGAAGGCAGCGGCGTTGGGGATGCCGCCTATGCCGAGCTGGATGGTCGAACCGTCCTCGACGAGGGAAGCGATGTGTTCGCCGATGCGCAGGTCGACCGCCGAGGGTCGGGGGGTGGGGAGGGAAGGGACTTCCTGCTCGTGCTCCACGAAATACGTCACTTGCGAGACGTGGACGTGGGTGTCGCCGAAGGTGCGCGGCAGGCGCGGGTTCACCTCGAGGATGACGAAGCGGGCATGTTCGAGTATGTCCTTTTCGTAGGTGATGCCGAGCGAGAGCGAGACGAAGCCGTTGCGGTCGGGCGGCGTGCAGGTTCCGATGAAGACTTCCGGCGGCCGGGCGTGGAGCCGGTCGGTCGCGGCCCGGTGCAGCATGTTGGGCACGAAGGTGACCGTGCCGGCCCCGGCCTTGATGGCTTCGCGCGAACCGGGCGCGTGGAACCAGCTCGCCAGCTCGAAGTAGCCCTTCATCTCCGGTTTCATGTAGAAGTCGTAGGGTTTCAGGGTCAGGACCGAAAAGACCCGTACGTCGCGGACCCCGGGCGCGAGGATATGGAGCCGGGCCATCGTTCCCTGGGGCTCGCTCGCGCACTGGCCGACCGCCACGTCGAAGCCCGACTCGATGCACCGGATGGCTTCGTCGATTGGGCGAAGCCTGGACTTGTACTCGTCATCCCATCTGGACATGGCCTGCTCCTTGTTCAGTACACGAAAAGGTTCGCGCCGACGGCGAAGCCGGCGCCGGAAGCGCAGAAGACCACCGTGTCGCCGCGTTTCACGCGGCCGTCCCTGACAGCGTGATGGAACGCCATGGGCACGCAGCCGGAGCCCGTGTAGCCGTAGCGATCCATCACCATCGGCGCGAGCGCGAGGGGTCGCCCGAGCACGCCCATGACCTCCTCGATCACCGAGCGGTTGATCTGGGTGAAGACGAAGGCCCCGACCCCGTCGAGAGGTACGCCGCCCTTGTCGCAGAGCGCGCGGACGATGGGGGGCCAGAGCTTGAGGTTGCGGTCGCCGGGCAGGTTCCGGAGCAGCTCGAGGCCCCAGGTTCCCGCGTCGAGGAGCTCCCTGGTGACCGGCTTCCGTGTGCCGCCTGCGTAGACGCCGATGTAGTCCCACTGGGTGCCGTCCGCGACGAGCTTCCCGGTGATGTAGCCCGAAGGATGCCCGTCGGGGACGCGTTCGAGGAGGACTGCGCCGGCACCGTCGGCGAAGATCGACCAGCCGAATGCGTCTCCGGGGCGGATGTGCGCGGGCATGTCGTACACGCCGACGACCACCGCGTAGTTCAGCGAGGGGTCACCCGCGACCATGAGCGCGGCCGCGTCGAGCGCCGTCACGAAGCTGGCGCAGGAGGCGCCGACGTCGAAGGCGCCTGCGTCGCGCTGGCCGCCCTGGATCCTGCCCTGGACGAGGATGGCCGTGGCTGGCGAGACATATTCGGGGGTGTCGGTGCCGACCACGAAAAGCCCCACGTCCATCGGGTCGACGCCCGCGTCGGCTATGGCCGCGCGTGCCGCCCTCTCCGCGAAGTCCGCGGTGGTCTCGTCGATGCCGCGCAGGCGCGCGACGTGGCGGGTCCTGATGCCGACCTTGGCCTCGAGCCGCTCGGTGTCGAACTCGACGCCCGCAAGGCGCTTGAGTTCCCCGTTGTCGATGGGGGCGCCGGGCGCGTAGATGCCCGTCCCCGCGATGCGCGCTTTCGCCATCATGCCCCTCCGTGCGGCTGGTCCCGTTCCGCGAAGCGCCCGTCCTCGGAGAGGCCGGCGGCCTTTCCGGAGGAGAACCCCCCCGCGAGCTTCTGCCCTATTCCCTCGATGAGCGCCCTGGCGTTTTCCGGGGAATGGTCGAATACGATCTCGATGCCGAAGTAATGCGAAACGCCTAGCAGGAAGTTGATCCGCGTCGGGGCGTCCGGCCCTTCGATCGCGTCGGTTCCGTGGCGGTAACCCCGCTCGAAGGCGTCGTAATATTCCTTTACCTTGTCGGGAAGGACGAACTCGGCTTCGCGGACGATGTTGTAGCAGTACCGGTCGATGGACAGGAAGATCGAGAAGAGCCATATCCCCTGCATTTCGCGCTCCAGGCGGTTGAGGCCGGGCAAGAGGTTCGACGTTATGAAATGCCGGACTTCGCGTCCGACGAGCCCGATCAACTCCGCGTAGAAGCATTCCTTGGACGGGAACCAGAGGTAGAAGGATCCGACGGAGAGGCCCGCGGCGTCCGTGATCTCGTGGATGTTGGCTTCGTGGTAGCCGCGTTCGCCGAAGAGGCGCTTGCCCGCCTGGAGCAGGCGCTCGCGGGCTGCCGGGGCCGCGACGATGACGGGTGGCCGCACCTCGATCTCGAAGACCTTCGCGACATCGAACGTCAAACCCGGGAAGGCTCCGTTCTCGAGCACGTTCACCACGACCCCAGGATCCAGCGGCGTCCCCTGGAGCGACCGGCGGATGTTCGTGAACCGGATGCCGCCCAGCGCGAAGAGGTAGTCGGCGAGCGAGCAGTCCCTGCCGAGGGCGGCGGAAAGGGCGCGACGGTAGATCTCCATGAGGGCGCGCTCGTAGTCGAAGAAGCGGTACTGTCCTTCGCGGAAAATGGCGATGAGGTCGGGATGGGCTTCCGTGTAGGCGGAGAGGCGATCGACGAAGTTCGAGAGGCGTCCGTGACGGCTGGAGCCGGAGAGTTCGCGGAGCTCCGATTCTATGGAGGCGAGTATTTCGCCGAGGAGCTTGCGGAAAAGTTCTTCCTTGTTCCGGTAGTATCTATAGAAAAGCCCGTTCGAGACTCCCGCCTCGCGGCATATCTCGGCGACGGAGACGGTCGCGTACCAGTGGGTGCTGAAGAGCTGGATCGCGGCACGCTCGAGTCGCTCGCCGGTCGGAACTTTTTCGGGTTCCCCGGGCCGCGTCTCGATCTTGCTCCTGTGATCCGCTGTCATGCCTGCTCCTGGTGCCAAGTATGGATACTAAATAAGAACTGAATCACTATTCATATGCAGAGTGTATATCCCTTATCGTTTCCCCGCAAGAAAAATTGTCAGAAAACTCTTGGAACGATTAACAAGTTCGAATTATTCTATTTATTCTGGAAAATTATGCTTGACTGATTATAGAAAGTGGATAATGCTTTAATGAGAGGTGATTCATCTCTCTTTGGAGTATTCATGCATATTGGCATAATCGGGCACGGTATCTATCTGCCATCCACCTACATGAGCGCCGCCGAGCTTGCCCGGGCCACGGGGGTTCCCGAAGACGTGGTCGCCTGCAAGTTCGGCGTCAGGCGCAAGCCGGTCGCCGGCCCGGAAGATTCGACTGCAGAAATGGGGCTCAAGGCGGCGCGTGCGGCGCTCGCGGACGCGAAGCTCGATGGCTCGGCCGTCGACCTCGTGATCTGGTGCGGAGCCCAGCACAAGGATTACCCCTGCTGGCTCGCTGGCCTCTATGTTTCCGAAAAGATCGGCGCGACAAAGGCCTGGAGCTTCGACATGGAGGCAATGTGCGGCTCCATGATGGTCGCGCTCGACGTGGCCAGGAGCCTCATGCTCGCCCGCGAGGATCTCGGCACCGTCCTTCTCGTTTCGGGCTATCGCAACAACGACCTCATCGACCTGGCCGATCCGGCCACGCGTTTCATGATGGACATCGGCTCGGGCGGCGCGGCCCTCGTCTTGCGGAAAAACGCGGGGCGCAACGCGGTCCTCGCGAGCGCCTTCCGGGGCGACGGGTCCTTCAGCGAGCTGTGCGTGGTGCCCGTGCTCGGTTCCAGGGCATGGCCGCCTCAACCTGCCGACGCCGCCAGGCCCTTCTTCAAGGTTCCCGACGCGGAAGCTTTCAAGTCGAAGCTGGCGGAGCGGACATTCCCGAATTTCTACGCCGTCATACGCGAGGCGCTTCGCCGATCGGGCAAGCCCGAAAAGGGCGGCATCGACTATCTGGCCATACTCCACTTCAAGAAGAGTGCCCACGACGCGGTGCTTGCCGAGTTGGGGCTCCGGCCGGAGCAGACGACCTACCTCGACGAGTACGGCCACATCGGGCAGAACGACCAGGTCCTCTCGCTGGAACTCGGCCTGGCTGCCGGGAAGATCAGGGACGGATCCACCGTGGTATTCGTCGGTGCGGGTCTTGGCTTCGTCTGGGCATCGACCGTCATCGCCTGGGGTCCCTGCACCGAGCCCGCGTCGGCGGAAACAGCGCACGCAAACAACGCGCAAGCATGACCGTGAGGAGCAATCGATGGATAGGATGAAGGGAAAGACCTGCGTCGTCACGGGTGGCGCGCGCGGCATCGGCAGGGGCATCGTCGAAACCCTGGCCCGCGAGGGCGCGAAGCGCGTCTGGGCCCTCGACGTCAACGACGCGGGGTTCGCCGAGCTCGAGAAGGCCTGGCCGAACGTGAAGGGCGCCATCGTCGACGTGACGGACAGCGCGAGCGTCGCGGCCTTCGTCGGGAAGGCCGGGGCCGAGGACATCGACGTCCTCGTGAACAACGCCGGCATCACCAGGGACGCCCTCATCCAGAAGATGCAGGATGCCGACTGGGCGGCCGTCATCGCCGTCAATCTGACCGGCGTCTTCAACATGACGCGGGCGGTCGCTCCCCTCATGATGGAGAAGGGTTCGGGATCGATCGTGAGCATCAGTTCGGTGGTCGGACTCGACGGGAATATCGGGCAGTCCAACTATGCTGCCACCAAGGGCGGCGTGGTCGCCATGACCAAGGGCTGGGCCAAGGAGTTCGCACGCAAGGGCGCCAGGGTCCGCGTCAACGCGGTGAGTCCGGGCTACACCCGGACCCCGATGCTGGAAAGCGTGCCCGAAAAGGTTCTCGAGCCGATCATCGCGAAGACTCCCCTGGGCCGCCTCGCCGAGATCCAGGACATCGCCGACGCGGTGCTCTTCCTCTCCAGCGAGGAAGCCGCCTTCATCACGGGTCAGGTCCTTCGCGTCGATGGCGGGCTTGTACTGTGATGGAAGCCTTGCCGTGTCGACGCGACGTCGATGGCGGGCCGGAATATGCCGCTGACGTGGAACGGTAGCGGAAGACAGGCAAAACCGGACGCGTGGGCGTCCGTCATTCTCGAGGAGGCAAAAGATGAAGAGGACATTCGCGATCCTGGTGATCGCCATGCTCGCGACCGGCGCGTTCGCCCAAACCGGCGACACGATCAAGATCGGCGGTATCTGGACTCTCGCCGATATCACGGGAAAGCAAGGCAGCATGGCCGCCCAGCAGGCGATCGAGGAGATCAACAAGGCTGGAGGCGTGCTCGGCAGGAAGCTCGAGCTCATCGTGGTCGATGACGAGGGCAAAGCCGACAAAGGCGCGGCGGCGGTCGAAAAACTGATGACCGTCGACAATGTGGAATTGCTCATGGGCGGGATGGCGAGCGGGGTCGAACTCGGCAAGATCCCCACATTCAAGAAGTACGGCAAGGTGGTCGTCTCCACCGGCGCCGCAAGCTACAAGGTCGAGGAAGCCCTCGGCGCCGACTCGTCCTGGTACTTCCACCTGCATCCCTGGGATTACAATCAAGGCGCGAGCTATGTCGAAGGTTGGGACGCGATCCAGAAGCAATATCCCAAGATAAAGATAAAGAAGATCTTCCTCGCCTACGAGGAAGGCGCCTTCGGCAAATCCTCCTGGGACGCTACCAAGACGCTCTTCGGGACGGGTGGACGCTATGTGGTCGATGGCGCGTCGTTCAAGAGCGCCGCCCTCGGCGGCGGCGATTACGCGTCCGTCCTGGAAGCGGCCAAATCCTTCAAGCCGGACCTCTTCCTCTGGGCCGGTTACGACGCCGACGCCCTACCCATGCTCGAGCAGGCCAAGGCGATGAAGTTCAGCCCATCCATCTATCTCGGGGCGCCCCCCGGATGGCCGATCGGATTCGGCACTTCCAAATTGTCCGAGAAGGTGATGCTGTACGGCATGTGGGCTCCGACCATGAATGATACCAATGCCGCCAGCAAGGCTTTCTACAAAGGATTTGTCGCCAAGTACAAGGAAGAACCCGCCACCTATTTCGCACCCCTTTCCTACTCGGCCGTCTACATCATCGCCGATGCCATCAAGCTTGCCGGAACGACCGAAACCGCGGCTTTGATCAAAGCCCTCGAGGCCACCAAGTACGCCTCGCCCCTGGGTGAAACCATCTCGTTTTCCAAGTCCAATATCATCGCCCACCAGGGTATCCGCCGGCAGAAGATCCTTCAGTGGCAGAGCGGCCGCCAGGAAGTCATCTGGCCGTTCGAGGCCAAGACCGCGACCCCCGTCTATCCTTTCCCCGCGTGGAAGTGAGAAAGTCGATTCACTGATTCGATGCCGCCGCCGGGGTCGCCCGGCGGCGGCGTGATTCCGGCAACAAAGGAAGCCAGATGGCAATGAAACGTCGTACGACGATTTTGGTCGTCCTCGGCCTCGCGGCCGCTTTCCTGGTGGCGCTCTGGAAGCCGACCGTCCTCATCTACGGCGTTCAGCAGGCCGGTCTCTACGCGGCGATCGCGATCCCCATGGGTCTTGTCCTCGGCATCGTCCATATCGTGAACCTGGCGCACGGCGAGTTCATGATGGTCGCGGCCTACGCCACCTACTTCGCCTGCCGGGCTACCGGCCTCGATCCCCTTCTCGCCGTGCTCCCGTCCGCGGCCGTGACCGCTCTGCTCGGCTGGGTCGTCTACAAGCTGACCATCCGCCGGGCGCTGAAAGCGCCCGAACTCAACCAGCTCATCCTCACCTTCGGCATCGGTATATTGCTGAGCCAGGGCGTGAACCTGCTCTTCACCTCGCAGACCCGCAAGATCTCGCTCGAATACGTCTCGGCTTCGATGACCATAGGCGAGCTTTCGTTCGGCGTCTGGCCCTTCGTCTTCGTGATCGTCGCGACGGCGATGGCCGTCGGCCTCAAGCTCTTCCTCACCAGGACCACGACGGGCAAGGCCGCCCTCGCGGTCGGGCAGAATCCCCGGGGCGCGGCGATCGTCGGCATCGACGTCGACCGAACCTACGGCCTCGTCTTCGCCCTGGCCATGGCCCTCGTAGGCGGCATGGGCGCCCTCTTCCTCACGCGCTCGGCCATCTTCCCCGGCGTCGGGGGGCCCTTCACCATGAAGAGCTTCTGCCTCGTCGCCATGGCCGGCATCGGCAACATCCCCGGCATCCTCGGAGCCAGCCTGCTCCTCGGACTTTCCGAGAGCTTCCTGCGCGCCTTCCGCGAACTCCGCGGCTGGGCGGACATCATCTTCTTCGTCCTCATCATCGTGGTCATCCTCGGGCGCTCGCTGAAGGGGAGGAAGTCGTGAACAGGAACCTGCTTCGACTGGCCGCCGCACTCGCCGGGGCAGCGGCCGTCGCCTTGCCCGCCTTCGCGGGCGCCTACCCGCTCCAGGTGGCGCGCAACGTCATCATGTACATGGCGCTCGCGATCACCTGGGACATGCTGCTCCGTTCGGGACAGATATCCTTCGGCATCGCGGGTCTCTTCGGCATAGGCGCCTACGCCGCGGTGCTCGGAGTCCTTCGCGCCGGAATGTCCCCCTGGCTCAGCATCGCGTTCGCGGCCGCCTTCGCGGGCGCCGCGTCCTTCCTCATCGGATTCCTGATCTTGCGCCTTCGCACGATGTATTTCTCGATCGTGACACTCGCGCTGGCCGAGATTTTCCGCATCGTCATCCACAATCTCCCCGAATTCACGGGCGGCCCCGAGGGCGTCGTCCTCGAAGGGGTCATCATGAAAGGTTCGGCGTCCGGCCTGTACTGGCTGACCCTCGGCGGCCTGGCCGTCGCGCTGGCGGCCTCGTGGGGGTTCGAGAAAAGCAGGATGCATTTCGCCCTCACCGCCATCCGCAACAACGAGACGAGCGCGAAGTCGAGCGGCATCGACATCTTCCGCTGGCTGCTCGTCGCCTTCGTCGTCACCTCGTCCATCCAGGGCCTGCTCGGCGGCATCTACGTGCAGTCCTACGGCTTCGCGACGCCCGACAGCGTCTTCGACGCGAACTTCACGCTGCTGCCCCTGGCCATGGCTCTTCTCGGAGGCATCCATAGCACGATCGGCCCGGTCCTCGGGGCCATATTGCTCGGGCTCGCGGCAGAGTGGCTGAAGCTCCGGATTCCCTACGGCCACCTGGTCGTGTACGGGATCATCATCATCGTCGTGATCCTGTTCATGCCCAAGGGGCTCTACGGGCTCGCCCGAAAGGTCTCGGGAGCCGCCGATCGGAGGAGAGCGTGACCAAGCTGAAAATCGAAAGACTCACAAGGTGCTTCCAGGGCCTTGTCGCCCTGAACGACGTTTCGTTCTCGATGGAGGAGGGGGAAATCCTCGGCATCATCGGGCCGAACGGAGCGGGAAAGACGACCTTCATCAACCTCGTATCCGGCATCATCATGCCGAGCTCGGGTCGGATCGAGTACAAGGGCAGGGACATCACGTATGCACCCGCGCACGAACGCGCCCGCCTGGGCATCGCGCGCACATACCAGCTGATCCACCCGCTCGAGAACCTGAGCCTCATCGAGAACGTCATGGTCGGCTCCATTTTCGCGAGGGGGAACGGCCTCAAGGCCGCCCGCCGCAAGGCCAGGGACCTGTGCGCCGCGCTCGGGCTCGAGAACCTCGGGCGCGACACATCGAAGCTCACCATACTGGAAATCAAGAAAATGGAGATCGCGCGGGCCCTCGCCAACGAGCCGGAAGTCCTCCTCCTCGACGAGGTGATGGCAGGGCTCAACTCGGACGAGACCAGGCTGCTCATCGGCATGGTCCAGTCCGTCGCGAAGGAGCGCTGCCTCGCGGTCGGCGTCGTCGAGCACGTGATGGGCGTCATCCGCGAGCTCACGCACCGCGTCATCGTCCTCGAAGCCGGCGAACTCATCGCCCAGGGGCCCTACGAGGAAGTCTCGAAGAACCCGCGCGTCATCGAAGCGTACCTCGGAGGGGCGGCATGATCCTCGACGTCAAAAAGCTCGAAACCGGCTACGGCAGGCTCAGGGTGCTGACAGGCGTCGACCTGTCGGTCGGCAGGGAGTCGGTCGGCCTCTTCGGCCCGAACGGCGCCGGGAAGACGACGCTCATCAACACGATCATGGGCATCAACAAGCCCTGGTCGGGCGTGGTCACGTTCGACGGTCAGGATATCGGCGGCAAGGCGACCCACCTGGTCGCGCGCGCGGGCATCGCGCTGGTACCCCAGGAACGCGAGCTGTTCCCCGGAATGAGCGTGGCCGACAACCTGGAACTCGGCGCGGCCTACGTGCCGCGCGCCGCGGGTATCGGGAAACGCCAGCTCGACATGGTGCTCCAGCTCTTCCCGATCCTCAAGGAACGATACAGACAGCTCGTGGGAACCATGTCGGGAGGGCAGCAGCGCATGGTCGCGATCGGCCGCGCGCTCATGGCGAACCCGCTCCTCCTCATCCTCGACGAGCCTTCGCTCGGGCTCCAGCCGTCCATCGTGGCGGAAGTCTTCGAACGGCTTGCCCGGCTCAAGAAGGAGATCGCGATCCTCGTCACCGAGCAGAACGTCCGCGAAAGCCTCAAGGCGATAGACCGCGGCTACGTGCTCGAAAACGGGGCGGTCGCCCTCCGGGACACGGCGGAGGGGCTCGCGAAGAACCCGCACGTCGTGTCAGCCTACCTGGGGATATAGGCATGGACACCCTCGTCGCCGGAGGCGTCAGCATCGCGTACGAAGTCGCGGGCGAAGGACCCCGCGGCGAGACCGTCGCCCTGCTCAACGGGATCGCCATGTCCATGGGGCACTGGAAGCCCGTCGCGGCCGCGCTGGCAGCCTCTGGCTTCCGGGTCCTGCTCCACGACATGCGCGGCCAACTCCTTTCCGACAAGCCCGCGGGGCCATACTCCTTCGAGGAGCACGCGCGGGACTTGCTTGCGCTGCTCGACGCGACGGGGACAGAGCTCGTCCACCTCGTGGGCACATCGTACGGCGCCGAGGCGGCGCTCTGCTTCGCGCGGGACTTTCCGGGGCGGACCGCAAGCCTCTGCATGATCGACGGGGTCTGCGAGCTTGATGCCGTCCTCGTCGCCGCGGTCGATTCCTGGAAGCGCGCCGCGCTTTCCGATCCCTCGCTCTTCTACCGCGTCATCCTGCCCTGGAACTACTCGCCAGAGTGGCTCGCCGCGAACTCAGGCTTCGTCGCCTCGCGCGAAGCGGCCGTGGCGTCCCTGCCCCGGGAGTATTTTGAAGCCTTCGTACGCCTCTGCGACGCCTTCCTCGCCATCGATCTCAGGAAGGACATCGCCAGGATCCGGACGCCGACGCTCGTCGCCGTCGCGGAATTCGACATCCTCAAGGGCGAGCGTTTCGCGAAGGTCATGGCAGAGGGCATAGCAGGCGCTCATTACAGGAAGATTGTCGGCGCTGGCCACGCGGTCGTCATCGAAAAGCCGGGCGAGGTCTCGCGCCTCATCCTCGAATTCCTCGGGAGCATCGGATCCACGAAGGGTCCAGGGCAGGAGGAAGCGTCATGAAGGAATGCACGATTCTGGTCGGGGGGCTGTCCATGTTCTTCGTCGCGGCCGGCTCGGGCGTTCCCGTGCTTTTCGTGCACGGGAACATCGGCTCGAGCCGCTGGTGGGCGGGATCCATGGACCTGCCCGGGTACAGGACGGTCGCGGTCGACATGCCGAATTTCGGCCGCTCCGATCCGTTGCCCGGTTGGTCGGCTGAAAGCGCCGACCTGGCAGCCTACGCGGAATACCTGGCGCTCTTCATCGAAGCCTCGGGACTCGAACGGCCCATCGTCGTCGCGCACTCGCTTGGCGGCGCCGTCGCGCAGGCCCTGGTCGCCGCGCGGCCGGACCTGGTCCGCGCCCTCGTCCTGGTGGATTCCGGTCCGCCATCGGGCCTCGTCACGCCGAAGGAGCGCCACCCCGCCATCGAGGCGATGAGGACGAATCCGGCCATCCTCTCGATGGCGCTCAAGGCCGTCGTTCCGACCATGAAAGACGACGCATGGTTCGCGGGACTTGCGGCCGATGCGCGGCTGATGGCGGAACCTGCATGGATAGGGAACGCTGAAGCCCTCTCGCGCTTCGATTGCCGGGGCAGGCTGGATTCGTTCGCGAAGGCAGTTCTCGTGGTCTGGGGCCGGAAGGACGTCATCGTCACCGAGGCCATGGCGCGCGAGACCGCGGCCGCCTTCCCGAACGCCAGGCTCGAGGTCGTCGAGACGGTGGGTCATTCGATCATGGTCGAGGATCCCGGGCTCTGGAAAAACATCCTGGAGCGCTTCCTCGACGCAGCTGCGCGGTAGAAAATCTCCGGGAAAAGAGTTCTGCACAAGAAATAAAATTGGCTGGTTCATGAGCATCGAGCAGAACAAGCAGGGTGCTCCCTCATCGAACGATAAAGCGATGGCCGAGTCCGACGCCATGAATGAATCTGTCCTTCTGCCGGGGGGAAACTTCGGAAAGGGTTTCACCGAGCTCATTTCCGTCGAGGTGGCCCGCCTGCCGGGCTTCACCCTCGTCGACCGCGAGCGGCGCAACGCGATCCTGGATGAGATGGAATTCGCCCTCTCCGGAGCCGTCGATGAGTCGGGAGCCATGGAGATCAGCAAGCTCCTCTCTGTCGACCATTTCGTCGTCGGCTCGATCATCGACATCGGGGACGGGATAGCGACCATGGCGAACAAGGAAAGCGCGATTGCCAAGCCCCGCTCCCGTGGCCAGGCAGGAGGAAGTCCTGACCAGCTTCTCCGACGCGCTTGCTGCCCTCGACAACAAGGTCCGTGAAGACCGCAACGGCCAAACTGGAAGCGGCCAAGAACATCGACCCGACCGACGCGGCGGTCCTTTTCTACCTCGACAAGCTGGCCGGCGGAAACCCCCGTTTCCTTGTCGAGCTGGAGAAGCAGGCTCCAACCTATAACCCGGCCCTCCTCGGCTTCATCACCAAGGGCAGCGTTTATCTGTGGCTAAGCATGTCGGTTCCATGGGAAACCAATCACAAGGGCGGATTCCCGACCGGAAACAGCCGTTATCTCGTGAAGGAGACGGCAGTAAACCAGCATCCCGGCATCATGATCCCGGTCGGAAAGAATCTCGGGCTCATGTGCGATATGCTCCTCGGCGGCAATCTTCGGATACCGGGTTTTGGACGGACTCTCGCCGGGCGGCATCGCTTGGCGCTCCCCGAACGGCGTCCTTTCCGCCGAAGCGGAGCTCGTCTGGTCCAGCCAGAGCGAAGTCTACTATAGAACGTACCACCAACCCGAGGTGCCGGGGGAACTGGAAAAAGGGACCCTCCCGCTCCTGGTAAGCGCAGGGACCACGATCGGATTGATCGATACGAAGCTTTTCGCGAACCTGAAGGGCATTGGCGAGATCCATACCGACGATCGTTCCGGTTTCACCGTGAGAGCCATTCCGGGCCTGGAATTCCGGCCCTGGAAATGGTTCGCGCCGCGCGGAGCCTACGAGTATGCCTTGGTCGATATCGACGGCACCTCCCTGGCAGGTTCCGGCTACATGGCGGGTTTCAGCTTCGTCCTCGGTGATTTCGACCTCAACGCCAACTTCGTGCAGCGCTACCGGCCGAACCGGATGCTTCCCGGTACGGGGCACGATACCCAGTCCATCCTCATCGGCGCGACCCGGAACGGGCTCGGCGCGCGCAAATAACGGAGGCGTACGAAGAGCCCCTGGATCTTGAGGCTCATTCAGGCCGATGAGGCGGTACCAGAGCGGCAGGCGGGAATAGAGGATGCCCTCATCGAAATCGCCGATCGGGTGCATCATACTGTCCAGTGATTCCCTGTGTGCCATTGAGCGGAGGCCCTGTCGTGAAAACGCGCGCATTCCCGATCCTGACGATTCTCGCGGCCGTGACGATCCTTGTGGTCGGATGCCCCGATCCGGTCAATCCGCCCGTCGGTCCGTTCGTCGATCCCGTTGTCGAAGACCCGATCGGCTCCCCGCTCGGGTACTACGAAATCCACGATTACGATCTTCCGGCCGACGGATCGTGGTCGGTCGACGTCGTCGGGCTCTCCGCGGGCGACCGGGTGTTCGCGATCCCGCTCTACGCGGCGGGGGGTGAATCCGGGGCTCCCGCGCAGCGGACGGTCATGTCCTTGAAGGCGACCTACTCGGGAGAAACCGTCCCGCCCTTCGGGCGCATGCACCCGAAGGCGGGCACCCCCAATGTCCGCAACCTCGTATCCAGGGATTTTCGCGATCTCGTCATCGACACGGAGGGCTACCCGCCGGCTCGGTCGTGGGCCCGGGAGCACGGGGCATACCTGCCGCCGCCATCGCCACGGACGATCGGCGAGACGGCGTCGTTCTGGGCGATCGACGATGTGTCGGGCCCGTCGACGGACGTAGCCCTGACCGCGACGCTCATGTACGAGGGGCCGTCGTGCTACGTGTATTTCAGGACCGCCACGCTCGCGGGTGCAACCGGGGCTTCCGCCCTCGCGGCGCTGATCGGCGACGCGTTCGAACAGGACATCTACCCGGCCACGACCGGCATGTTCGGCTACGAGTGGGGCGGCGACCCGGCCGGCCCGCCGGGAGACGATGGGGGGATCGACGGGGACCGGAAGGTCTATATCCTCGTCCAGGACGTCACGGCCAACTGCGGGGGGTACTTTTCTGAGCGCAACGAGTACACGGACGCCCAGGCGGTGGCATATTGGAACAGGCACAGCAACGGGAAAGAGCTCATCAACGTCGTGCTGTCCGCTTCCGACATCGCGGAAAACCTGCGCCCGCTGGATACGATCGCGCACGAGTTGCAGCACCTCGTCGAGTATAACCGCTTCAAGAGGAGGCTCGGGACGAGCCAGACGGCCTTCGTCAACGAGGGGCTATCGCAGGTCGCGGAATCGGTGAACGGCTACGGGCCGGAAATCCCGAAGCTCAACATGCTCCAGGCCGACCCGCGCGTCTCGTACTCCAAGTGGAGCTGGGACGCCCCGTACGGCATCCAGAATTGCTACGCGTCGGGCTACGCGGTCATCGATTACGGGACCCGGCGGTTCGGGGCGGATTTCGTGCGTGGGATCATGTCGTCCCCGTCGACGGGAATCTCGGGTGTGAGCGCGGTCCTTGCGGACCTCGGCTATGCGGAAGGCTGGGCGGGTCTCATGCTCGACGCGCTCTCAGCCGGACTCCTGGACCGGGACGAGTACTCGTACCCCGCGTCGGACGCGTATCTCGTCCAGAGGGCAATCGACCTCGACGGGGCAACCCCGATGTGGACCTCGACGGGCGGGCAAACCTACCTGGGGATGCTCTTCGGGCCGAAAACGAACTTTACGAGAAGCTACCCGAAAACTTGGGATGTGCGGCTCTTCGACTGGGGAGCCGACTACTACGAGCTGGTCAGCGGGGCGAATGGCACGATCACGGTCGCGTGCTCGGACATCGAGTCGGACACGAAGCTGAGACTCATCGTCATGAAGTCCGAGGCGCGCCCGACGCCGCTCGTCGACGGGTACTCCGGCGACTGGGCGTCGTTCGATCCGGTGTCGACGACCGATCCGGCGAACGACAATTCCCCCGGCCTCGCGGAGGGTGACATCACGAAAGTCACGGCGTTCCGGGAATCCGGGACGCTCTTCATGGCGATCGAGTGCCGAGCCCCACCGTTCAGGAACGACGACATCCTCTGGTTCCAGGTCGACCTGGACCTTGTCGGCGATGCCGGGCGGGATTTCATCATCATGCCGATGGATTTCTACCTCCACACGTACGACGGGAGCGGCGTTCGGATCGAGCTGGATTCAGGCGGGGCGCGCTACAGGATGGCTGACGTCTTCGAACTCGCGATCCCGCTTTCGATGTTCGGGGTGACGCCCAAGGATCCGATCATCATCACGCGGGTCAGGGCGACATGCGTCGTGGACTCGGTTTCGTATCCCGATAACGCTGTCATCAACCTGTCGGTACCGCTGTAGCGCGGAGCGGCCGCTCCATGACTTGTTCCTGCCGACGGGAAACACCGGCCCTCGTCAGCCGGTGTTTCCCGTCGGCATGCCCATTTGAAACGGGAGTCGCCGGAGATCGAGCCTGCCATGCTGAAGCCGCCACGAGAGCCACCTGCCCTGCCGCAAGCGAAGTGCTGGGACCTGAGTCCTGGCCCGATGGTTCACGGGGGACAGAGCTCGGAGCGATTCGAACAGCGATTCAGGGACAGAGCTGGACGCAGGTCTCGATACAAGCAGGAAAGAAAACCCGCGCGTATTAATAGTATGAGAAAACCGCGAGTACTACAGGAAGGAGCCCTCTACCATGTGACGGCTCGGGCCAACAGGAAGGAAATGATCTTTGATACCGGGTTTATGAAGGATCTTTTTCTCAACGTCGTCAAACGAGCCAGAACCAAGTACGATTTCCACGTTGACAACTTCTGCATCATGGGAAATCATTTCCATCTCATGATCCGGCCCGGGAAAGGCATGAATCTTTCCGCCATCATGCAATGGATCATGAGTGTGTTCGCGATGGCATTCAATCGCATGAAAGGGTATACCGGCCATGTCTGGGGGAGCCGATTCTTTTCCCATGTCGTTTCTGGCTTCAAGGAATTCCTGGAGGTTTTCAAATATATCGACAACAATCCGGTCAAGGCGTGCCAAGTTGAGGATCCGCTCAAGTGGCGGCATGGCGGCCTGTGGCATGACCGGGCAGGCTTGAAGCACATCATCGATCAAGCAGCGCTCATCCAGTTGGTATTCCCGGAACACGGGCAGCTGCTTCTGGGGGATCGGTAACGGATCCTTCGCGTGCCTGTCGGTCTTGAAGGTCGAACCACGATGCCGAACCGTCGAGGATGATTCCCCGGTTTGCACTGGTAGCATATCGAAGGATGGCAGTGGTTATGCCACCGTGGACCTGCTCGCGTTCCCTGCTTTCGATGTCCCGCGCGCAATCTTCCGCCGGCCGCCCGCGGCGATGGCCCGCACCTTCCGGTCCTCGTCGTCGTCCCGGTCGAGACCGCTCTTCCTGAGAACCCAGGCAGTGGCGAAGCCCACGAAGACCATCCCCAGCACGAAAAATCCGTATGAAAGCCACCAGGGAATGCCCGAGGTCCAGGTCGAGAATTCGGACATACCGCCCATGCCCGCGAGGACGTTCATGGGCATGAAGATGACCGAGATGATGGTGAGGCGCTTCATGAGAAGGTTCAGGTTGTTGTTCACGACCGACCCGCGGGCGTCCATGAGGCCGGTCAGGATGTTCGTGTAGATCTCCGCCTGCTTGGAACACTGCAGGTTCTCGATGATGATGTCGTCGAGTATCTCCCGCTGGTTCGCGACGAGCTTGAGCCTGGACGCTGCGGTGCGCATCTTCTCCAGCACCATCTGGTTGGAGCTGATGCCGTTGACAAAGTACACGAGGCTCTTCTCGAGAGTGAACATGTCGAGGAGGTAGCGGTTGCCCATGGACGCGTTGACGCGCTTTTCGAGCGCCTCGGAGAGCATGTTGATGACCTTGAGGTGGCCGAGGAAGTGAGCTATGACGCCGTAGAGGATCTTGAGGACCGCATCGCGGACGTTGGCGACGCGGTGGACCATCCGGTCGTCGAAGAGTTCCAGCGGATCCGTCGTCACGACGACGAGGCGGTTCGGGTAAATGAACAACCCCATCGAGGTGACGGTGAAGAGGAGCTGGTCCTCCGCCGTGTAGTTTCGCGGCACCTTGAGGATAAGGGCCATGCCGTAATCGGTATGTTCCACCCGTCCGAGTTCGTCCGGGTCGAGGGCAGAACCCAGGTCGTGTGGGTCGATCCCTTCATCCTCGACAAGGAAGCGACGTTCCGCCTCGTCAGGAGCGACATAGAGCAGGATGTTCGCTTTCTTCGCCCCATGCAGGGCTTTCCCGCCTTCGAATCCCCAGTTCTCAGTCATGGCAACCCCCGGGATGAACTTGTGCAACGGGGAAAGCGGTGATCCGTCCCCACACGTCGCGCAGCTTCGATGATCTCACTATAAGGCATTCCCGGCGCCCGGGGCTATCGATCGCGCCCGGAGCGGCTTGTCCAGGGCATGGAGCCCGGGGCTCTTACCGCCGGGCGATCGCGGACAGCGCGTCAAGCATGATCGGCATAGTCAGGATTTCTGGAAGGATCTTTGGGTTGGCCGCGCCTGGGGCATACAGGACATAGAACGGGACACTCCGCCTCCCGTAGCCCGCCAGTACCCGAGCGATGACGGGATCCTGGCGAGTCCAGTCGGCTCTGAGCGTGCGTACCCCGCGCCGTTCAAATTCTTCGGCGATACGGCCCTGGTCGAGCACGGCTGCCTCGTTGGCCCTGCAAGTCAGACACCAGTCGGCGGTGAAGTCGACGAATGCTGGTTCTCTGGCGAAGATGATTTCGGCAAGCAGTTCGGGGCTGAAGGCCTCCCAATCGAGGCCTCTGCGAACATCCAAGCCGGGCTCTGTCCCTCGTGGATCGTCAATAACTGCCTGCGCCAGGTCGCCGGTAGCAGCGCTTCCCGAGGCCGCTGAAACCGCTAAAAGGAGGCAGGCGGCGAAAAGGACCAGGGCGATGGAGCGGGCGGCAATTCGCACGGGTTTCGTGCGATCCAGGTTGCTCCAGCGTCCGAGGATCCAGCCGGCCGCGCCGGCTCCGAGGAGGGCTGCGAGGACGGGCACGAGGGAGCGCGGACCAGCTACGGAGAGAAGGAGGGACAGCAGCCAGACGACCGTCCCCAGGAGGGCGAAGCCCAGGGCTTGCTTGAGAGTCTCCGTCCATCGACCGGCCTTGGGCAGGCGGGAAGCCAAACCGGGGAAAGCGGACAGGGCGACGATCGGGGAAGCCATGCCGAGCCCCATGGCGCCGAAGACGAGAAACGCGGTCGGGGCATCCGCGGAAAGCGCGAAGCCGATGGCCGTGCCCATGAAGGGCGCGGTGCAAGGGGTCGCGACAAGGGTGGCCAGGATTCCCGAGATGAAGGATCGCAGTCTCCCTTCGCCGCGTTCGAGCCCTGCCGCGAAACCGGAGACTCCGGTACCGACTTCAAAGACGCCGAGCATGTTGAGGGCGAAGGCGAAAAAGAACATCGCCATCCCGGCGATGAAACCAGGCTCCTGGAACTGGAAGCCCCAGCCGATGAGGCGGCCTCCCGCTCCGAAGGCGAGGAGGATGCCCGCCGCTACCTGGAAGGACAGGAGGACACCCAAAGCGTACGCCAGGCCGTTCCCGAGGGATTGTCCACGCGTCGCGCCGGCCTGGAGGATGAAGCCGTGGATCTTCAGGGACAGGACGGGCAGGACGCAGGGCATCAGGTTGAGGATGAGGCCGCCGGCGAAGGCGCCCAGCAGGGCAACGAGGAGCCCGCCAAGGGACGAAACGCTCCCGCCATCAGTGAATACGGGTATGACGAAACTGAACTCCGCCTCACCGGGGACGCAGACTTCCTTGCATGCCAGCCAACGCACGGTGGCCCCGATCTCCAGGCCGTTATCGGCAGCGATGTCCTTCGATGCCCGCATCGGTATGCGGAGCTCGACCCTGCCAGAGTACCCGGATGATGCAAGACCCCTGTCCATGATCGTTTCGGGTTCCGGCCAGCGGATGGTCCCGGCCGTGATCCCCTCGGGCAGGCGCCACTCGACGCTGGTCGAAAGGCCGACATCCCCGGGATTCTCGCCGTACGTGTGCCAGCCGGGTCCGTGCGACAAGGCCAGGATGGCCGTGAAGGAGGATCCGGGCCTGATTTCGGCTATGTCGAAGGCGAGCTCGGCCGTGACCGGCGCTTCCTCTGGGGCGGGCAGGAGGAGGTCCTGGGCGTCAGCCACGAAGATGAACAGGCAAGCGAGTGCCACGGCGACGGCCTGATGCGATGATGAAACCCGCACTCAGGGATTGCCTTTCATTTTCAGGAATTTCTCCAACGTCCTTGCCAGGACTGGACCGCGCAGATCTTCCCCCATGGCCAGGATCTCTCCCGTATCGCCGTCCACGAGGAAGGGAGCCGGTATCGAGTGGATGGCGTAGAGCACGGCAATCTCGGCGGACCAGCCTTTTCCGTCGTAGATCTGGTGCCAGATCATGCCGTTGTCATTCATGGCCAACCGGAGCTGCTTTTCCTTCCCTGCCGAGTCCAGGCTTATTCCCAGCACCTCGAAGCCCCTGTTCCTGTACTTCGCGTACGCCGCGACCAGGCCCGGCATTTCGTCCATGCAGGGACCGCACCAAGTGGCCCAGAAATCGAGCATGACCAGCTTGCCGGCATAGCCGGAAGGGAATTTCAACGGCTTACCATCGAAGTCCGTCGCTTCGAACGAAGTGATCTTCTTCCCGACGGAATGGTCGGGAGGTGCCTTGAGCTCGGTCACTGTCTTGGCGGATTTCACGATGCGGAAGGTACCGCCCAAGCGGGACAGGCCGGCTATTTCATATGCCTTGCCGTCGATGGAGAAAGGCAGCGCGACGTCGTACTTCTCCCAGTCGGTGTCGAACGCGCCGTCGGCGTTCCTGTCGACGAGGAGGCTCGCGCCTGAAGCGCTGAAATCACCCGAAGCATTCTCGTCGGACAGGACCACCCGGTAGGAGGTGCCGCCGATGTCGGCCCTGCCCTGGTAGGCGTAGTCGCTGTAGTAGAAGAGGCTGGTGGCGTAGGCCGCCCGTTCGGGGTCGGCCCTGTCGAATCGGTACATGGCGAAATAGGCGCTCATGGACGCGGTGCCGGCGACGAGCGAAAGCGGTGCGCCGCCAAGGCAGGGGGAATAGCCGGAAGCGCTCCTGAATGCCTCCCAATCGGCGGGCGGGTCGTCCGTCATGTCCCCGTTCCCGTTCGAGTCGACATACAGCGTCGCGGAGGTTCCAGCCGGCTCGTCGACGACGACATGGAACAGGCGTCCTCCGTCGCTACTGGCCGGGATGACGCCGTAGAGCGGGTTCCTGAATGCCGGCGCCTTCTTCAGGCTGGCAGGAGCTTTGGGCAAGAGGTTTAGCTGCCGGGGCAAGTAGTATCCGATGAGCTGCGTGGCTCCTTTCGGAACGGGGTCGAGCTGTACCTGTCCCTGAGCAGCCAGGGATCCGAGGGCAGATGCTAGTGTCAGGACGGCGAGACAGCGCTTCATGGAAAACAGCTCCTTGTACGGCCTGCAAGCCGCTTTCCGAAAGCCTAGGTTTGGTCATGCAACCTGTCAAGCCGCGACTTCCATGGACAGCCCGCCGGGACAGAGCTCGAAGGGGTACGGCCGACCGCTGGGGACAGGGCTGGGCTGTGTGGGGGGGGGTAGAGCATCGTAGCCACGGGGACAGATCTCGGCCGACTGCGCGATTGAC